>DASUGI010000401.1:0-27152 GCA_036274115.1 Verrucomicrobiia bacterium | reverse complement strand
TGCCAATACTCCTGCACCGGCAACCCGCGCAGGTCGCGGAAATAGAACAGGCCGCCGCACTCCTCATCCCAGCCGCGCGCCCACATCCAGTCGAGAATCATGCCGCCGAGCTTGATCAGCCGCTGATCGCCGCGCCGTTTTCCTTCGCGCATGATGAACCAGGCGCACTCGATGGCGTGGCCCGGATTCAGCGTGCGCCCGTCATGATGGTCAATCAGCTCGCCGTTCGGCCCGACCACTTCCATCAACGCCTCGTGGTCGGGCTTCAGGAAATCCCGCTCAATCTCCGCAATGCTGTAATCAATCCACTCCGTGCAGGTGCGGTCTGAAACTTTCACGTCGCCCAGGTTCGCGCGAAGCTCCTGAGCGGTGACGATGCCGATCATGTGCGCGCCGATGCCTTTCGTCGGGCGCGTCGGCTCAAACTTGGGCGCCATCACGCCCGGTGTGAATGAATAGTGCAGATAAGTCGCAAACGCCTTCAGCGCATCGTCCGCTGCGCGCGAATCCCCGGTGGCTTTCGCCAGCGCAGCGTTCGCAATCGCGGCGAAGCTCTCGCTGAAAACGTAGCGGCGCATCCGCAGCGGTTTTCCCTCACGCGTGACCGAGAAGTACATCTTGCCATCCAGCGCGAAGCAATGTTTGCGCGAGAACTCGATACAGGAACGCGCGGCCTCGAGCCACTCGGCGCGTTTTTCGACCGTGTTGTAGAGCGTCGCAAACATCCATCCCGCGCGTCCCTGAAACCAGACGGATTTGTCTGTGTCGAGAATCGAACCGTCGCGATCAAGGCACGTGATAATCCCACCGTGCTCGCGATCCATTCCATGCCGCAGCCAGAACGGCATTACGTTTTTCAGCAACGAATCACGGTACGTAGCGAGCAGAGCGACAGTATCCTCTTTGGCGGGCGCTGGAGTGGTTTCGCTCATGGCAGTTGCGGCGTGATCAGTCGGAAAAACCCCGCCAGATTGGTGGGAAGCAGCGCGAGGACTACGGTGGTATTCGACGGCAACGCGCCGACATCAGCGTAGCGTTGCCACAAGCCAACGCCCAACGCATCGCAGAATTGCACGGTGTAAGTCTTGTTGGAGATGCCTTTGAAGTTCAACAGCGCATTCGTCGGCGTGGGCGTCAGGTTCAACTTCAGTTTGCTCGCGCCATCCAGCGGATTCGTACCGGCGGTGAATTCGGCCTGGTTGTTGTAACCATCCTCGTCGGGATCGGCGCCCGGGCCGGAGATGGCAGGGTTCATCAGTTGCGCGGGCGAGAACTGCGTTGCTTTCCAAACATCGTAGGCCGGCAGTGAATCCGCGCCGCCAGTCAGGTCCGAGACGGAACGCCAGGTGTAGGCCAGACTGCCGTAAGGGTCTTTCTCGAACAGCAAGCCCACGTCGCCGGTCGCGAGTTTTGTCACCGCGGAATACGCTGAGCCGGCGGCATAAACCTGGTTGCTCACCGGCCACGTCGCGCCTTCGTCGTAACTGATGCGCAACGTCATGTTCACCCGCGACGACGGGTGCGCGGCGTTTGCATGAATGATGCGGCTCGCGTTGCTGTCGTGGGTGGTGGTCAAACGGTAGATGTTTCCCTGGCACTGTGGGTCGGGGATGATGGGAGGATTCACCGTGCTCGTGTAAGGCAAACCCCAGGTCGCGCCACCGTCGGTGCTGCGCGCGAACGTCCGCACGCCGCTCCACGAAAATCCGTTGTCGCGGCACGATGCCAGCAGTTCGCCACCGGGTAGCTCAACCACCTGGATTTCACCGCCGTTGGTGATGGCGTTGGCGCTGCGCGTCCATGTCACGCCGTGGTCGTCGCTGTAAATCGCCTGCGACGCGGACGGATTGTTGTAGGCATAGACCGGAAAGATGAGTCGCCCCGCGTGCGGACCTTCCGTGAGTTGGATGCCGTTGCCCGGACCGGCGAGGAACTCCGTGGTGCTCGTGCGAAGACCGGGATTCAACGCCTCCACATCAATGCGCGGCGACCACGTTGCGCCGTCGTCGTCACTGTATTTCATCTCGAGCTTGATCTTGCGCGAACCGCTGATGCCGCCGTTGTCGTAGAGCGTCCAGATGCGCCCGTTGGTGCGATCCACGAGTAACGCGGCGTCGCCGGACGACACGCGCGAGATGTTCGTCAGGCCGTAAAACGGATACGTGTCCACGTCAGTCGAATTGCTCCCGTAATCGGTGACCACTTGCAACGGCCCCCAGGTTTTGCCGTTGTCGAAGCTGCGCTTGATGACGAGATCGAGCGGCGTCGGAATGTCACCGCAACCGCCGATGCGCCCATCGGTCATGGCGATGACCGTTCCCTTGGTCGTTGTGACTAGCGCGGGGATGCGGAAGCACGTGTAGCCATCCACGCCGGCCTCAAACACCGTCACGAACGGTGGCAGGTTGGGCGCCGGCGGGTTGGTGAGAATCTCGGAACTGGCCCAGTTGGATTGCAAGTAAGCCAGCACGTTGCTGCGCGCGGACGATGAAAGTTCGCCCGCGTAAATCAGAATTTCTCCAATGTCCGCCGCCAGGAAGCGCTGCGCCTGCACATTCGCGCCCACGATGAATCCACCGAGGCCGTTGGTTTCGGGATCGAGGAAGTCGGCCACGTTCGTGCCGTTGAGCCAATGGCGCACTTGCGTGCCGGAGTTCGTTGGCGTGAAACTAAACTCGTGAAACTGCCAAATGCCGGTCGTGCGTGGCGCGCTGGGCGTATCGGGATTCGGTCCCAGCGAGGCCGGGCCAACTTGCACGCCGACCTGCCACGTGTTGGTGCGGACTTGCGCGCGCGACATTCCACTTCCGGTCGAACCATCAAACAGAAATCCGTCGTTGCCGCCCACCACGCGCACGGCGAAGGCGAGGGTGCGAGCGGTGTTCAGGAAACCGAAATTGCCAGACGTCGCCCACGCGGCCTGCGTGGCGCCGTCGAATCGAATAAAGTGCCGCTGCGTGCTGCTCAGAAACGAGCCGTTCACGAGCGACGGGCCACCGACGATTTGCGTCAGGTCGCGATTCGTCGCGCCGCTGAGCAGGTTATCCCAGCGCGACACCGTGGCGTTGCTCGTCGGCACTGCGCCGTGATCACTGCGATACCACGCGTAAAGATTGCTCTGGTTGGGCACGGGTTTCTCGGGCAGCGCACCAATCAGCATCGCCTCGGACGCCATGCGTTCGCCGAGGATGATAAGCGAGTCCGCGGTGTAATGGACGCTCTGGCCATCCACGTTGTGAACGCTCAACCCGGTGGATTGCGCGAAGCCGATGTCCGGTCGCGCAGCGGCGAGCGCGAGTTGCTTTTGCGTGGTGATAAGACGGTTGCCGGAAGTGTCACTCGCGATCTGGCCGATCACGGCTTGCATGCCGCTCGCGTTGACGAGGTCCGTTTGCAGGTTCGCCAGCAGCATGGAGAAACGGACGTCCGCCTCGTTCGCCTCGGTGGCATTGTTGCTTTCGCCCTGCACGTAAAGCAGACCGACGACCTGATGGTTCGTGTAGCCGGCAGGCAACGTGAGTGCGGCGTTGCTGACGGTGTTCACCATCTTGTCGTACATGTGATGATCGGCGTTGGTCTTGTTCCAATAGGAATTGCCGCCGCCACCGCGACTCGCCTTCACGATGCCGAAGTCACGATAACCCGCATCCCACAGCAGCCGCGCGAAGCCGACTTCCGGTCCCCAATGGTCCGCGCTGTAAGGGTAGTAATCGCCCTGTTGAAGACAGATGTTGGTCCAGCCACTCGACGCACCCAAACCAACATCGCCCGCAGGCGTGCCGTCCGCGGTGTTGTCCCAGTAGAACGGCACTTGCTCCTCGGCGTGATGCGATTGCACTCGCGGCAACACCATCATTGCTTCCGTGTTCGTCGTCGGTGTGCCGAGGCTGTTGGACTGACCAGTGAGGACAAAGAGCCGGAGGGTTTTGGCCTGAGCCGCGCCGGCCAACAACGACAAGGCCGCAAAACAAACCATCAAGCGCGGGCATGCAGCGCGGCGAACTCGTGCCCTGCCGGAATGGTTTCCTGGAGACGTCATTGTTTGTGGAAATAATGCGGTGAAAACGCCGCGTGGCGAGCGTAGATGACTTGTTTTATTCGGAGACAAGGAAGTCGTTCCCACTCGCTCGAAC
Organism: Verrucomicrobiia bacterium; assembly: GCA_036274115.1. Classification (GTDB taxonomy): domain Bacteria; phylum Verrucomicrobiota; class Verrucomicrobiia; order Limisphaerales; family JADLHS01; genus JADLHS01. Next base: position 23,019 of record DASUGI010000401.1, on the reverse strand, counting down.
TCAGTCGTTGTCTGTGCGAAACGGTGACGCCGGCAAGCCTGCGCCGTTGTAGAAATTGACGCTGCCGGTGGGTGACCAGGCGTAGCGCGCGGCGACCGGTTGCAAAACCTCCGGCGCGGAAAGGATTATCGTATTGCTCGAGATGACGGCCGTCGCGGAGAAACAGTGACCGTTCGTGCCTGCGACCTCAAACAGCCGCAGCGGTTGTGCGTCCGAGGAAATCAATCCGCCAGTGGCGTGGTCGAATTGCAAAATGAGGCGGTTGCTGTGCGTGCTCCAACTCCGCAACGTCGGGCCGCTCCACTCGACATTTTCCCCGTAACTGCACGCGCGCGCGACGAGAGCCAGGCGGTCGGCCATAGGTTCTTTGTTGGCGGGGTGCACATTGTTCGGCTCGCCGTACTCATAGGCGACAGCCATCGCGGTGTTGGAAATCGTCAGCGCGCATTGCCGCTGACTTTCGCGAAACCACGGCCAGCTCGGGCGATTCATCTGCGGCAGTTGAACGAAATAAACCGGCAGTGCGGGGTTCTCCCAGGAGCGCCGCCACGCCGCCACGAGCGTTGTGAAAGTGCCGGTATGCCAGCGCGCCATCCGTTCGAAATCCGCGGGATTGGAAAAGTCCGCGTCCGTTTCGCCCTGATACCAGAGCACGCCACGCAACGCGAACGGCGCGAGTGTGCCGAGACCGTTCCGCCAACACGCACCGGGTTTGTAGGGATGCTCCGGCATGGGTGCCGGACGACCCGCAGCGTTCCAATGCGCGAGGTTTTGCAGCAGCCTTGTCTTCGCAAACGGCGCGACCATGTCGGAATTCAGAAAATCATCCGCAATAGCCGCGAGCCGGGGATGAGCATTGATAGCCTCGGTGGGCAGCCAACTTTCCGCGCGCGTGCCGCCCGCAGTGCAATCAATCAAACCGATGGGAACATTTTGATTCGTCTGGATGTGTCGCGTAAAAAAGTATCCTACCGCTGACACCACGCCCGCGCTGGACGGATCGTTCACTTGCCACGCGCCGGAGAAATAATCGTCTGGATTAAGCCGGGCGACTTCGGCGGGCGACCACGCAACGGCGTCCGTACGTGGCGACTCCGCCAGGTGTAGATAGCGAATGAAAGTATTCGTTGCTGAAGCGATTGCCGCACTGCCGCCGGTCGCGGAACGTAATGGGAAATCCGCGTTGCTCTGGCCGGAAATGAGCCACACATCGCCAACGAGAATGTTCGTGAACGTGACCGTGCGGCTGCCAGTCACCGTGAGAGATTGCGGCGTGGCGTTCAGTGCGAGCGGAGCAAGGTTCACGCGCCAATGGCCGTTGGCGTCGCTGACCGTGTTCAAGGTTTGGCCCGCGAACGTGACGGAGACGTTCGTGCCGGGCACATCCTCACCAAACACGGGAAAGGTTTGTCCCCGTTGAAACACCGCGTTGTCCGTGAAGGCGCGCGCGAGTTTCAATGATCCGGATGACGCAATCGCCGGCCGGCCAAAGGTGGCGCTTACCACAGCCACCCACGCGAGAATTCTTAACCGGACACGCAACGGATGGTCACTTCGTCGAAGCTTTCGCCTTCGCATCGAGGTCCGACATTTTGAAACGTACGCTGACAATGTAAGGTTGTTCGTTCGTGGTCCAATGACCGTAAGTCGTCGTCACGAACGTCCCGTCCGGCAGCAACTCTACTCCGGGATACGCGCAGTCGCCGGACTTGTAATTCTTCATCAGCCGCACGCGATATTGTCCCTCGCGGCCTTTGACAATGTCGTCATACGTGCCGACCCAGCCGGCCCAATCGTTTTTGGTGGGGCTTCCGAGTGTCGTGTCGCGGAAGCTGATGAAGAGCCGGCCATCGGGCGCGTACTTGCCTGTGTGCCGGTCGCCGGTGAGTGCACCGGGCAATTCGCGCGGAGCGGTCCAGGTCTTGCCTTCGTCGTCGGAGAAAATGACGTGTGAATTCTTTCGACGTGCGTTTTCACGGAGCAACACGGCCAGTTGTTTTCCGTCCGGCGACCGGATGCAGCCCGGCTCGCACAAGTGAACATCCGACCCGCTCCAAGCGGTTTCGGGCACGCTCCACGTCAAACCGCCGTCATTCGAAAACGTTTTGAAGAGTTTGAACTCGACGGGCCGCTTCGGTGCTGGCTTTTCGGTGAAGAATCGTCCGTCGTCGTGAAACATCGCGAGGTAACGGCCCGGGCCGGTGGCCAGCGGCTCGACAAATCCCATCACGACGATTCCGCCCCAATCGCCGGCGGCTTTCAATTCGCTCCAGGTCGCGCCGTCATCCTCGCTCACGGCGAGCCGCGCGGGATAAAGTCCCGACCACATGATGAGCCGCTTCTTGCCTGCGGCATCCACGACGCGATGAATCGTGGGCGTTTCCTTGCTCGTCTCCCACGACTTCGGCGTGGGCAACCGTTCGCTCCAGGTCTTGCCACCGTCGGTGCTGCGCTTGAGAATAATCGGCCCGCGACCATGTCCCTTGGGATAGACGCACAACATCGTCTTGCCGTCTTCGAGCAGCACGGTGGTGGGATGACCCAGATATTGCCCAGGCTGGCGATCTACGATGACCTGCCGATTCGTTTCGTTGGCCAAATCCACGAGCGGAATCGAAAACCCCCGTGGCTGGTCGGCACGGACAACGAGGACTGAAAGCATCGCGCACATCGCAGCGAAACTTTTCAGCACGCGGTTTGAAACGAGTCTGGTGTGCGTCTTTTTCATAGTTTGGTTTACCTGCTTAAAGCACCGTGCCGAATGGAGACGGCTGCCCGAGCTGAGTTTGAACCCAGATTAACTTCGGACGGACGCGACTCAAAGGGATTCAACTTGTCTTTTGCTGGGACAGGAGGGAAGCCGTTCGTGACGCCGTTCACCCAAGCGTCTCACCGCGCACCAGCGACGGCATCAACCGCGAATCATGCCGGCGCCGGGCGCCATTGCGGACGAGATCCACCACCAGCCGCGAGACTTTGCGGGCAAAAAGAACCGGGTCGGTGTGATAGCGCGTCACGGCGGGGACGAGATTTTCGAGCAACGGATCGTCGTCGCGCGCCATCAGGCTCACGTCCTCGGGCAGGCGGACGCCACGACGCAAGAGATGAGTGACCGCAGTAATCACGTGCGCGGGCTTGGCCACCAGGATGCCGGTGGCCGGTTGCGGCGCGCGCAGCAGATTGTCGAGCGCGCGACAGATGCCCGTGATCGAACCGTCATGATGCGACACCAGAGTGTGAACGCCCTGCGCCTGGAGCTTTTCGCCGGCTTCCATGAAGCCGCGTTCGCTCTCGAGATTTCCCGCGTGACCGCTGCGTGGCATTAGCAGCGCCAGTCGTTTTCGGCCTTTTGCGGCCAGGAGATTGGCGGCGTGACTGCACGTGGCGGCGTAATCCATGTCCACGGAAGAAAGTTCCACGTTCGGATGCGGCGAGCCGGTGATGACGCAAGGCAACCCGCGTTTGGAAAACCATTCCTGCACCGGCGCAGTGGACAGATACAAAACCCACCCCGCCGGACGAAAGCGTTGAACCAACGATTCCAACGCATGCTCCGGGTGCTGGGCCGAAACCGCGTGGCTCGCATGAAATTCCAATCGGTAACCCGCCGCGCCGAGATGATCGCGCAACGCGTCCACCCAGAACAACGTCGTGGCCTGGAGCTTCTCGAGCGTCACCGGCGACAGCATGACGACGCGGTCGCTCCGGCTCGTGCGCGCTTTGGAACTGCGCTTTTGCACGATCTGCCGTCGCCGGCCTTGCTGCGCCTGAAACCAGCCTTCGCGGCCCAGCTGCAGCAACGCGGCGCGCAACGTGACGCGGCTGACCTGCAACCGCTCGCACAACTCGTGTTCGCCCGGCAAAAAATCCTTCCACACGCCGGCCTCGATGCTCTCGCGCAGAATGACCGCCGTTTGGGCAACCAGTGAAGAACGTCTCGGCAAAGAATCCATGTCGCGGACTGATTCGGATTATGAGGTCGGTTGCACCGGAGCATGCACCTGTCTGTCAAAATGACAAGTTGAATGTATTCGCGCTGGCGGGAGGATTTGTGAAGATTGGCAGCAACGAAATGAGCACCTATTCCCGCTTCCTGACCGGGCTGATTGCCGCACCGCACACGGCGATGAACGTTGATGGCAGCGTGAACCTGGGTGCGATTGAAAAGCAGGCGGCGCGGCTGCTGGCCGACGGGGTGAACGGCGCGTTTATTTGCGGCAGCACCGGCGAGGGCCATTCGCTCAGCACCGGCGAGCGACAGCAGGTGGCGGAGCGCTGGCGCGAGGTTATTGGAAGCGCGCCGCTCAAACTCATCGTCCACGCCGGACACAACAGCATCGAGGAAGCGAAACAACTGGCGGCTCACGCGAGGAAGATTGGCGCGGACGCCGTCAGCGTGATGTCTCCCTGCTATTTCAAACCCGCCACGGTCGAGGACCTCATTGACTTTTGCGCGCCCATCGCCGCCAACTGCGCCGACCTGCCTTTTTATTTCTACGACATTCCGGTGCTCACCGGCGTCAACCTTTCCATGGTGGAGTTGCTGCGCAAGACGGACGGGCACATTCCGAATCTTGCCGGCATCAAGTTCACCAGCACGAATTTGATGTCGTTGCAGGAATGCCTCGAGTTCGAAGACGGGCGTTTCAACATCCTGTTCGGCTGCGATGAAATGCTGCTTTCGGCGTTGGCGCTGGGTGTACCGGGCGCGGTGGGCAGCACATACAATTATTGCGCGCCGCTCTATTACAAGATCATTGCCGCCCATGCCGCTGGTGATACGGAAGCAGCTCAGGCCCTGCAAATGAAGTCCGTGAAACTGGTGCAGGTGCTGATGCAGCACGGCGTGCTCGCGGCCGGCAAAGCCCTCATGAGCCTCGTCGGCGCGGAGTGCGGTCCGGTGCGCCCGCCTTTGCGACGCCTCACTGAAGAACAAAAAACTCGCTTGTTCCGCCAGGTCGAAGCTTTGGGAATTCTCGAACCCGTCACCGCTGCGCGCGTTCATTGACGTGCAACCCGCCCCGTGTACTCGACGCGGGTTCTGCAGCTTTTCCGAGACCGACGCTGATGTCCCGCTTTCGAGCCACGCCCCTGATACCTGCCAACACCGTGACACCCAAACAGGTGAGAGACAAACCATGAGTTCTGAGGTAAAAGTAGCCCGGACACTCCTTCGATGATGAAGCGTAAGTTTTGTTGTCGTGCAGAAGTTCACACAAATGCTTTCATAACAAGATGACGTTCACTCTCCGGTCTATCGGAATCTTCTGCCTGACGTTCGTGGTTTTGTCGCCAGTGGCGCGGGCGCAAACGCTCGTCATCACCAACGGCGTGCAGACGTACCTGACGCTTGCCAGCACGACAGTAATCATGAGTAATCGTTGCGAACTGCGCGTCACCGATCCAACTGCGCCTCTTTCGGCCTGCGTTATCAATTTGAATTCCGCCGATGCCTTCTGCGTGCTGCAAAACACCAGGCCTTCCGTGGTGGTTTCCTCTTACCTTTCGCAATTCCGCATCAACGGTGCAGTAGCGATCGCCGATAACAATTGCCGTGTTGTCCAATATGGCGCGCTGGGCTCGGTAGTGATCCCGCACGCGCCGTCCTTCCAACCGTTGCAAGTGTTCAGCCAGCCGCATTTCACCGGTACGTCGAACACCTTGAGCCAGTATGTTTATTATCGCGGCGCCGGCCTCGGGGCGCTGAACGCGACGATCAGTTCATTTAAACTCAAGCGCGGTTACACGGCTACGTTCGCGCAAAACGAAAATGGCTCGGGCCTGAGCAAGAACTATGTGGCGCAGGATGGCGACATGGAAATCAGCGTGTTGCCGGCCAACTTCGACAACACTGTCAGATTTGTTTACGTCGTGCCGTGGCGCTGGGTGGCCAAAAAGGGGTCGTGCGATGCCTCGCCGACCGATCTTCAGGCGAGTTGGTGGTACAACTGGAATCTCAATCAGAACTCCACGCGCGACCTGCAGTACGTCGCCATCCGGCAGCAGCCGTATTGGCCGGGTCTGGACCAGAACTGGCAGACGCGCGGCATCAATCATTTGTTGGGTTACAATGAACCCAATAATCCCGTCGAGGACGCTTATGAGAATTTGACCCCGCCCGGTTCGGTGAGTGATGCGGTGGCGCGATGGCCGGAGCTTTTGGCCACCGGGCTACGCGTCGGTGCGCCAGCGGTGACGGATGGGGGCTATTCGTGGATTGTGGATTTCATCAATGAAGCCGACGCGGCGGGGAGGCGGGTGGATTACGTTCCAATCCATTACTACCGGAGTTACTCGAACAACGACAATCCGGCAGGCGCGGCCAATCAGCTCTACAATTTTCTAAAGAGCATCTACGATGCGACGAAGCGACCCATCTGGGTGACTGAATTCAACAATGGCGCGAACTGGACGAGTGATGCCGATCCCACGTATGCGCAGAATGCCGCAGTGATTCAGGCGATGATCAACATGATGGACGACACCCCGTGGATTGAGCGCTACTCAATTTACAGCCGCGTGGAATACATGCGGCAGACGCATTACGACGAAGGCGGCCTGACACCGATGGGCGTAATGTATCGCGATCACGTTGCTCCAATGGCCTATTTGCAGGGCCTGCAAAGCAACGGGACGCGCAGCTTCTCTCAGTTGCGCTTTGAGGGCGACGTGTTCGACAGTTCCGGCCACGGCAACAATGGGATCGCCACGGGCAGCCCCGCTTTCACAAACGGCTACAACGGGCAGGCGCTGGTGTTCGATGGCGCAAACACTTACGTCACGCTGCCACCGAACATCGCGAACAACAACGCATTCACCTTCGCCGCCTGGATTCAGTGGAACGGCGGCGCGAACTGGCAACGCATTTTCGACTTCGGCAACAGCACGACTCATTACATGTTTCTTTCGCCGAATGCCGCGGGCACGAATTTGCGCTTCGCCATGCGCAACGGCGGCGGCGAGCAGATTGTTCAAACCTCATTGCTGCCGCAAGGCTCGTGGCAGCATGTCGCGGTAACGTTGAGCGGCAGCACGGCGCGGATTTATCGGAACGGCTTGCTGGTCGCGCAAAACACCGGCATGTCCATTACGCCGGCCAGTTTCAACCCGCGCGTGAATTTCCTGGGCGAAAGCCATTTCGTCGCCGACCCGCTCTTCAATGGGCTGATGGATGAAGTGTTGATTACCGATTACGCGATGTCCGCGGCGCAAATAGCAGGGTTGCAGACCAACACGCCGCCGCAATTCACCAACAGCGTCTTCGCGCGCGGCTCGGCTGTCGAAGGTATCACTTACAGCAACAGCATTACCGGCACGGCCAGTGACGGCGATGCGGGTGACACACTGACCTACAGCAAGGCTGCGGGCCCGGCCTGGTTGAGCATTGCTGCGGATGGCACAATGACCGGCTCGCCAACGTTCGCGGATGGCGGAATAAATTCCTTCACCGTACGCGCCACCGATGCCGCCGGGCAGAGCGCCTTCGCCCTCGTCACCATCGCCGTCACGGCTACTACCAGTCCCGGGACATGGATTTCCGACGCCAATGGCACTTGGGGCACGTCGAGTCGCTGGGGCGGAAACATCATTGCGACCGGCGTCGGTCAAACGGCAAACTTTAGCACCATCAACATCACCGGCAATCGCACCGTCACGCTCGACTCGTCCCGCACCATCGGCACCCTGCGATTCAATGACGTCACGTCGCCGTTCTTCAACTGGACGCTCGCGGCCAGTGGTGAGAGTGTGCTCACACTCGACACCGGCTCCGCCACCTCACCGTCCCTTGCGGTCACCAACACGGCTACCATCTCGGCGCCACTCGCCGGCACGAATGGCTTCACCAAGAGCGGTCCGGGCACCCTGATCCTCAGCGGCGACAATGCGCTGTCCGGCATTGTAAATCTCGATACCAGCAGCACCACTCTGAGTGACGGCATCGTGCGGGTGACCGGCTCGGGCGCGCTGGCCAATGCGAGTCGTATTTTCATTCGCAACAACAACAGCGGTTCGTCCACGTTCCAACTGGACGGGAGCGCAGGCAGCATTTCCATTAACGCGCCGGTCACTGTGACGTGTCGCAACAACGGCGTAACCACCATTCATCACCTGGCTGGCACGAGCCTTTTCAACGGCGATATCCTGCTCGAAGTAGGCGGCAACTCGCATACGGTGCAATCCGATTCCGGCTTGATCGTGTTTACCGGCACGAACCGTTTCATCGGCGGCTTGATGGGAGCACGCACCTATTACTTTACGGGCGCAGGTGATCACCTGTTGATTGGGCCCATTCTGAATTCCACCAACGGTGCGCCCATCGCGATGTCCAAACTCGGCACGGGGCGCATGACCCTGGAGGCGACCAACACCTACGCCAATGGCACCATCCTGGGCGGCGGCACGTTGATTGTGAATGGAACTTTGCCTGCAGGCACGCTCACCATCAGCAATGGCACAACCCTCGGCGGTCGGGGAACGATTTATTCCGCCGTGACGTTGCCGGCCGGCTCGACACTGTCTCCGGGCGCGAGTGTGGGCAAACTGACCGTCAACAATTCGGTGACTCTCAATGCCGGCAGCACCACTCTCATTGAGCTCAACAGAGCGGCCGGAACAAACGATCAACTCCGCGTCACCGGCAATCTCACTTACGGCGGAACACTGATCGTGACGAATCTGGATGGCCAGTTGTGGGCGGGCGATTCGTTTCAAATCTTCAATCCGAACAGTTGGAGCGGAGCATTTGCAGCAACCAACCTTCCGGCGTTGCCAAATGGGTTCAACTGGGTTTGGTCGCCCGCTACCGGAACATTGAGCATCACCACCACCATCGCGCTGAACCCGACGGACATCACCGCCAACCTGGATGGCGGTGCGCTCGAACTACACTGGCCCAACGATCACACGGGCTGGAGGTTGGAAACCAATGCCGTCAGCGTGGCCGATGCCGACGCGTGGTTTACCCTTCCGGGCTCAACCACCACCAATCACGTCTTCCTCAATGTTGATCCTGCGGAAGGGAATGTGTTCTTCCGGCTGGTGTTTCCGTAGTAGGCGAACGCGGTCTTTGCGACAGCGAGGATCACTCGCCACCCGACTTTCTCGCCGCGATGTCAGCAGAAGTCTGCAGTGGCTTTGCCTGGCGTTTCTCGAATTCAGAACGGAAGCTCTCCAGAAGGGGTAGCTCGATTTTATCCTTTTGCCTTCCGCTGGCGCGTTTGCTCGCAATGATGTCACGAAGATTGGCCACCCGAAATATTCCTTCCGTTACCGCGCGCTGCTTTGCTTCGGCAAAGCTATTGATCCCGTCCGGGGCGAACACCAGGTCAACGTCGAACGGACCCGTCTTGATTTGAACAAAATCTTTGCCATCGAGAATTTCCCGCTCCAATTCAACGTTGACTTCGAATCCGATTTTACGCAGAGCGATAACGATGCGTTGACCGTTCTGCCTGGAACGCTCAGGGAAAACGTCCACATCCTGAGTGGTACCTGGGTAACCAAGAAGGATCGCCCCGCTCTTGCCGATGAACAAATAGTCCACACCCTCCTCCTGAAAGGCACGAGCAATTTCCTCGGCTTGCAGTGGTCGAAACTCGCGAGGCTCGGTCATGCAGCGCGCTTGAAACCCAGATACTCCGGCAAGTTGGCCTCGCACCAAGCCCGATACTCGGCTGTGGAATTAAAGGAACGCCACGGAGCATCATCCAGCACTGGCTTGTGAACGCGATTGAAGCCGTACTTGATTCTAATCGCCAGCGGACGGTCCATCTGGCGACGGCACTGCTCGCGGAACGCTTCATCAGCTTGTGCGTCAGTTTGCTTCATAGCGTAATTCTGAAGGCTTCCGGAACGGGCGTCAAATCGTCTTCGAATGCCGCCGCTCGGCTGCGGGTGCGAGCGTGTTGTCGAAACACATTGCAATGTTGCGGATGAAAAGACGGCCGGCGTCGGTAACCTCCAGGCCTGTTGCGGTGCGTTTCACCAGACCATCGGCTTCGTAAGGCGCCAGCGTCTCCAGTTCTTTACCGAAGTGCTGCTCGAAATTGATGCCGAGTTTCTGCGACATTGCAGCAAAATCCAGTGAGAGATCGCACATCACGCGCATGATGGTTTCGCGGCGAATCTTGTCTTCATCCGAAACGAAGTACGCCTTGTGCAACGGCACGCGATCCGCGTCCACAGCCTCCTGATACTTCGGCAGTTCTTTCTCGTTCTGCCAGTAAGCGTCCGGCACTTGCGAAACGCCGCTCATGCCGAAGGCGTAAATGTCTGACCCCGCACGCGTGCTGTACCCCTGGAAATTCCGCTGAAGCTGCTTGTTGCGCTGTGCGATGGCGAGTTCGTCCGTCGGCTTGGCAAAATGATCCATGCCGATATAGACGTATTGGTCGTTCGCGGTGAGCCGCTCAATGACGAGCTTGAGCACTTCCAGTTTGGATTCCGGCGTGGGCAGAACCTTTTCTTCGAGAATCTTTTGCGCGGGCTTGATCCAGGGGACGTGCGCGTAGCTGAACACGGCGAGCCGGTCGGGCTTCATCGTGAGCACGATGTCGAGTGTTTCGTTGAAGGACTGCGGGGTCTGATTGGGCAGACCGTAAATCAAATCGAGATTGATTGAGCCAAAGCCCAGTTCGCGCATCCAATCCATCGCCTGCTGCGTCATCTCGCGGGGCTGAATGCGGTGAATGGCCTTCTGCACCTCCGGATTAAAATCCTGCACGCCCATCGAGGCGCGATTAAACCCGATCTCGCGCAGCGCCACCATGTGATCGCGCGTCAGCCGCCGCGGGTCCACCTCGACGCTGGCTTCGATGTCGGGCGAAAACGTGAAGTGCTTGTGGATGATCTCTCCCAGGCGGCGGATCTCGTCAGGCCGCAGAAAGGTTGGTGAACCGCCGCCGAAGTGAAGTTGGACCGCCTTGCGCTCCTTGTTGAGTTTGCCCGCCATCTTCGCGACTTCTTTCCCAAGGTAATCAATGTAGTCGCGCCCCTTGTCGTGATTCAGCGTGATGACCGTGGTGCAGCCGCAGAACCAGCACAGCGTCTCGCAGAACGGGATGTGGAAATAGATCGAGAGATCGCGCGGCGACTGGTTGTTCGCCTCGATCTTCTGCGCGAGCTGATCCCACGAGATCGTGTCCACGAACTTCGTGGCCGGCGGGTAGCTCGTATAACGCGGGCCAGCCACGTTGTATTTGCGGACCAGGTTCAGATCAACGTTTAAGGTCTTCATGCGGGAAAGTTTCCATGCAAGTCATTTGCGGCATCTTAGCGCGTACTGCGGATGCTTTTGTAGATCAATCTCCGTAGCCGTTTTTGAAGTGGGGCTAACAACATACACTTTGTATGGTGATGGCCGCTGGGGTAGGCCTGTTGAATAGGCAATGGCCACAACAATTTTGTTGTCCTGTCGCCTCAACGAAAGTGTCCCTTCCCGTTTTAGACGTGGATGACGCTCGTCAAAGGCGGCGAACGCAATTCTCCTCGCGAAACGCGCTTCTTTATCGAACCAAATAGTCAGTGCCTGAAACATGCTCCGGTTAGCATTACAAACTGGCCGGCAACTTTGCCGTCTTACTTAAAACCTGTCACTGTATCCACCAACGCCTGAATGTTCTCCAGGTTTGCGCCCGGCGTCAAACCGTGGCCCAAATTAAAGATATGTCCCGGTCGTCCGCGCATGGTGTCCAGGATCTTCCGCGTTTCCGCCGCAACGACTTCAGGAGTGGCCTCGGCGATCAGGGTTGGCGAAAGGTTACCCTGCATACCGATATGGGCAGGAACAATCTTCCGAGCCGCAGCCAAATCCGTTTGCCAATCAATCCCCAGCACATTCGCGCCGGTGTTGATCAAATCGGCCCAATTGCCGTGTGTCCCCAGCGAAAAAACGATAACGGGCGGAGCGCCGGTCTCCGACCCGGCGAGTTGGGATGAACTACTGGAACGAGCCGGACCGGAGGCCGGCGCTCCGAGTCTGGCAACAATGTCTCGCATCCAACGACCGCTGGCTTCCCGAAACTCACTCGCCGCCAGATGTCCGCCGTGACTATCGAAGATTTGTAGTGCGTCAATGCCCGTCGCAATCTGCATCTTGAGATACGCAGTGACGGCCTCGGTCAACTTCTCGGCCAACGCGAAATACGTCTTCGGGTCTTCGCGGAACAACGCCAGCGCGCGACTGTATTTTGGCACGCTCGCTCCCTCCATCATGAATGTCGCCAGCGTCCACGGTGAACCCGTGAACCCAATGAGCGCGGTTTGATCGCCGAGTTCCCTGCGCAACATTCGCAGTGCCTTGTCCACGTAGCTCAACTTGTCGCAGACTTGCGCCACGGAGAGTTTCTCGATGTCCGACTTGCTCGAAATGGCAAAGTCCATTTGCACCCCGCCCGTTTCTTTGAAGTGATACTTCTGCCCCATCGCCTCGGGGATGACAAGGATGTCGCTGAACAGAATTGCCGCATCGAAGCCGAACCGCCGCACCGGTTGCAACGTGACTTCCGCTGCCAAGTCTGGCGTCTGGCACAGTTGCACAAATGTGTACGTCTCCTTGAGCTTGCGATACTCCGGCAATGCGCGTCCCGCCTGCCGCATCAGCCACACCGGCGGCCGATCATTCGGCTGGCAGCGACACGCATTGATGAAGCGCTGGCGATTGGTGATGGTGGCGCTCATGGCTTTTGCAGGAAACCGTTCGCCATGTTTTCGAGCGCCTTGATCCAGAGCGGATGCTCGTTCATGCAAGGAATGCGGGTGAATTCCTTGCCGCTGGCCTTCATAAAATCTTCGCAGCCGCGCATGCCGATTTCCTCGATGGTTTCGAGACAGTCCGATACGAACGCCGGGCAGATCACCATCATGCGCTTCTTGCCTTCCTGCGCGAGCCGAACCAGTTCGTAATCCGTGTAAGGCTTGAGCCACGGATCTTTGCCGAGGCGCGATTGGAACGACACGGAATACTTGCCCTCCGGAATGCCGGCGAGTTTCACGAACGCCCGCGTCGTCGCGAAGCACTGGGCACGATAACACGTCGCATGAGCCGGACTGGCGACTTCGCAGCAGTCCTCCACCTTGAGGCAATGGCAACCCGTCGGGTCAGATTTGCGCAAGTGGCGTTCGGGAATCCCGTGATAACTGAACAGCAGGTGGTCGTAATCCTTCTTCAAGAACTCCGCTGCGCTGCCCACCAGCGCGCCGATGAAATCGGGTGAGTCGTAATACGGCGGTTGCACCGTGAGCTTCATGCCGGGCGCAAGCCGGGCCACCAACTCCTGCACGCGCACGACGGCGGTTTCGTAGCTCGACATCGCGTAATGCGGAAAGAGGGGAATGAGCAGCACGTCCTTTGCGCCCCTGGCCGCGAGTTTTTTGACTGCGAATTCAATGGACGGATTCTGATAACGCATCGCCAGTTCAACCGGGACGCTGAGGCGCTTTTGAAGCTCGGCCTGAACGTGCTTGCTATAAACGACGAGCGGCGAGCCGTCCTTGGTCCAGATCTTGTCATAAGCATGACCGGATTCTGCCGGACGCTTGATGAGAATCATGCCGACGACGAAACGGCGCATCGGCCAGGAGAGGTCCATGACGCGTTCGTCCATCAGGAACTCGTTCAAATACCGGCGCACATCCGGGACGGACGGCGAATCGGGTGAACCGAGGTTAACCAGCAAAACAGCTTTGCTCATGTCTGCTAAGGGTTAGCAGAAATTCGCGCCGACGCCACGCAAGAAACTGTGAAACGCTGCGCTTATCTTGTTTAGTGGCCGCCAACGTAATGAGCTTAACATTTAGACGAGTGCGGGCACTCACACCGGGGACAGACCCTTCGGATTTGCTAAGACGAACGTCTGGGAGCTTCTGATTAATAAACTCCCACGCGGTAGAAAAACGGACCGGAGCCAATGGCGTTGGTGTCGGTGTAACTCGTCGTGCCAACCTGGCCGACGATGTTGTTGGTCAGAAGAGCAAAGGACGGTTGCGCTCCGAGATCGCTGGTGCGCTCCAGGAAATACGTTCGATTGCTCACGCTTTGCCAGCTCAGGATGGTTCCAGACACGCCGGGCGTTGGCGTCAGCAATCGCAGCGCGGACGCAGCATTAGTAGGCACGGTGCCGGCAATCCACTCCTGCCAGTTGTTCATGAGGTCGCTGTCGGTGTCCCCGTAATCCGCCGAGCCGTCGGTGGGCAAACCGAATTGCGACAGCCAGCCGATGAATTCGCCGCTGACACCGGGCTGAATTTCATACGCGCCCATGTCCACTGTGCCACCGACAATCCGAGGCCGGCCATCCAAGTCCGCACTGCTGACAACATACGCATTGTTGCCTGCGTTGATGCACGGCGAATTGGATAGCAGCCGCAGATTGACCCAGCCGTTGGTGTCCACGAAGAGTGGCGCGTTGGTGATGTTACCAATCCCATTCGTCTGCATTGGCGTGGTGCAACAGTAGTCGAGCCCAAGTCCCCCAATTCCGTAATTCGATCCTTGTGGAGCACTGTTGAAATAAAGAATGCAGTTCTTGAGAGTGGAAGTGTTGGCCCCGCCGCCGCGGAAAAAACTGTCAGAAGTTGAGTTGCCCACCAAGGTGCACCCTTCGAGCGTACTTCCCACCGCGCCACCGCCGCCGGCACGCAAGTTATACGCGCCACCCGTGGCGATGTTGCCTATTAGCGTGCAGTTTCTCAACTGGCTGGAAGACACCCCGCCCCCTGCCGACGCTGAATTTCCGGCTAACCGGCACTGGTCAAGGATGGAAAGGTCGGCACCACCGCCGTATCCGGCGAATGGCAAAGGAAAGAAAACAGCGTCTTGCCCTCGGTTGTTGATCAATTCACAGCGGTTCAGCACACATTCGCTGGCACCTCCTCCCCAGGATGCGAAATTACTGATCACAATGCAGGCATTCAGTCGGCTGCCGAAGGCTCCCCCGCCGGATTGGTAAGCTCCCACGCTGTTACTGATCACCGTGCAATGATTCAGTGTGCCGCCCGCTGCTCCGCCGCCGGAATACGCCCCGTTGCGAATTAACACGCAGTTCGAGACCACCGCGCTCGGCCACTCGCAATAGATGCCGCCGCCGGCGTGCTGTTGCTCATTGAACGGGCCAGTTATGGCGCGGCCGTTGGTCAGTGTGAATCCCGAGAGCATCGCGCCGGCCGCCAGGTAAGCGCATCGCACCGGTTCGGCGATTGAGCTCGAGCCCGCAATGAGGGTCACACTCGGCCCGTTCGCGCTTTCCAATCTCAGCGGTTTTGTCACCGCCAGCCGGTTGCTCGCGCCATACATCACGGTGATTCCTGTCTCATACACGCCGTTACACACAATCACCAACGCGCCCGGCACCGTCGCGGCATTCACGGCATCCTGAATGTTGGTAGCGGCCGTGATCCATGATGTGTAAGGCGCCAAGGGGCTCGAGTTATTCAGCGCCACGTAATGTACCGGTTGGGTGACGACATGCACCGTAACCGTTGCCGACAGACCCGCGGGGTAACTCTCGCTATAGGCTCGCAACACCACCGGGTAATCCGCCGCGGCATTCCAGGCATGCGAGGCGTACGGTCGATTGCTCACGACTGTCCCATCGCCGAATTCCCATCTCGACGCGGTGACTTTCCCGGAAATCAACTCCTGAAAGTCCACGGGAAAGCCGGTTGCCACATTGGTGTAGGAAGCGAGTATGGCCACGGTAACCGCACCCGTGATTGATCCACTTTGGTACTCATCGCAACCGATCGAAGGTGGATTCGCCCAGGCATCACCGTCCAGGTCCAGGCCCGTGGCCGCGGCTGCGCTGCCCGCGCCCCGGCAAGGTGAACCTGGGTTCAGATGCCAGTTGCCGGCCAATTGCGGTTCTGCGGTCAGGTTGTTAGTGCCAGAGAAAGGCAGTGGTGTGGTGCAACAGAAGTTCAAAGTGGTGTAATCGTCAAAATTATCACCTAACCGTCGTGCTTGGTTGTAGTAAACGATGCAGTTGTTGAGCACGCTTAGGTAGGTATTGAGTCCAGCGACGCCGCCTCCCGAAGTCATCGCGGAATTGCCAGTGACCGTGCAATTGGTCAGCGCACTGAAGAAAGCCCCGCCTCCTGACCGGTTGGCCGTGTTGTTGCGGAGCAGGCAGCTGTTGAGTCTGCATATCTCGGGTCCATTGAAGTCACCCGACACGCCACCACCAGACTCCATTGCTGAATTATTCGTGACCGTGCAGTTGTTCAGTGTGCTGCCGAGCGCTCCGCCTCCGTAAGCGCTGGCGGTATTGCGACTGAGAACGCAGTTACTCAGTATGCCGCGCGAAGTGCCCCCGCCACTTCCGGCTGAATTCCCTGCCAACGTGCAGTTGTTGACGGTGCTGCCAAAACTCCCTCCACCGCTTCCCGCTGAATTACCGCTGAGGATGCAGTCAATGAGCTTGCCCAAGTAAACCCCGCCGCCCCGGTTGTAAGCGGAGTTGCCCGCTATGACGCAATTTGTGATCGTGTCCAACACCGAACCACACAAAATGCCACCACCACTTTGATCATATGTGGAATCTCCAGTCATCTGGGTAGCGCCGTTGGTGAGAGTAAAGCCAGACAGCCTCGCGCCGCTGCTCAGAAAGATGCAGCGGGCCGCACCGATTCCATTGGTGCTGCCAGGAACCTGCTGGCCTTGGATGATGGTGACGTGCGGCCCGTTCACACTTTGGATCGTGATGGCCTTGTTCACGAAAACACGGTTGGTTACCTCAAAAAATGCAGTGCCGCCCGTCTGATAAACGCCGTTGGTCACCAAGACTTGATCGCCTGCCACGGCAGCATTCACCGCGTCTTGAATCGTCGTTGCCGCAGTGGCCCAGGAAAGATACGGCGGCGTAGGGCTGGCGCTGTTCACGTTCACGTAGCGGACGGCGGCGGACGTGCTCATCGCGACCAGAAGGCTGAAGAAAATGAAGCTTTGGCTGTATGGTCTGTTCATAATCTTATCCCTTCTCACGGTTGAATTCCGATGCGGTAGAAGAACGGGCCGGGACTCGTGGCATTCGTATCCGTGAAACTCGTCGTGCCAATCTGGCCGACGATGTTGTTGGTCAGAAGAGCAAAGGACGGTTGCGCTCCGAGTTCGCTGGTGCGCTCCAGGAAATACGTTCGATTGCTCACGCTTTGCCAGCTCACAATTGTTCCAGACACGCCGGGTGTTGGTGTCAGCAATCGCAGCGCGGACATGGCATCAGTAGGAATTGTCCCGGCAATCCACTCCTGCCAGTTGTTCATGAGGTCGGTGTCCGCATCCGAGTGATCCGCCGAGCCGTCAGTGGGCAAGCCAAATTGTGACAGCCAGCCGATGAACTCACCACTGACGCCGGGCTGAAATTCATACGCGCCCATGTCCGCGGTGCCGCCTTGAACGCGCGGGCGACCGTCCATGTCGGCAGCCCCACTGGACATAGCGTTATCGGCTGCGTTGATGCAGGGCGAGTTGGACTGCAAACGCAGATTCGCCCAACCGTTGGTGTCCACAAAGAGTGGTGCGTTGGTGATGTTGCCCGTGCCATTTGTCGGCATTGGCGTGGTGCAACAAAAGCCCATGCGCGCGATACCCGAATCGTAAAAGAAGTTCGCGCCCTGAGTCGCAGCGGCGTTGAAATAAACAATACAGTTGGTTGTGTTGCCTTCGAACGTCCCGCCGCCGTACCTGGCCGAGTTGCCCGTCAATGTGCAGTTGAACAGATCGCAATACAAGCTCCCGCCGCCGCCATAGTTCGTGGCGGAATTGCCAGTGAGCAGGCAATTATACAGCCGGGCACTTTCTGCCCCGCCGCCACTGGATGCGGTATTTCCAGACAACACGCAGTTAGTTAGCTTGCCCCTAGAGACCCCGCCACCCAAGGAAGCGGAATTGCCGGTGAGCACGCAATTGTTGAGCGATCCGTACGCAGACCCGCCTCCCGAGGAAGCGGAATTGTTGGTAAACGTGCAACGGTCGAGCCTGCTGTCGTAGGCACCACCGCCATCAAACTGAGCGGAATTCCCTGTGAAGGTGCAGTTGGTCGCTCGCACCTCACGGACGCCCCCGCCAGTATCCTGAGCGCGATTGTTCTTCAGAGTGCACCGACTGAGGTCCGATCCATACGCCCCGCCTCCCCAAAGCGCCGTGTTCCCCGTTAGCACGCAGTCGATGAGAAGCCCCGCATGGACGCCGCCTCCAGTGCCATCATAGGGGAACAGTCCCCAGGAAACACCGTTGTATTCCAATGTGCAGTTTACGAGTACGAGTTCGGACCAGCCGGGGTCCCAAGTAGCCGCTGCCCCTCCGCCGCTACTGGCCCCATTGAATCTTAGAGTGCAGTTGGTTAGCGTACCCACAAAGACGCCGCCGCCAAAATACGCTGCTGAATTGTTGCTCAAAGTGCAGTTGTTCAACGTGGCAAAACTGGCTCCGCCGCCATCGCCAGCGGAATTGCCGGTCAGGATGCAGTTGCTCAGTCTGGAACCAAACGCGCCGCCTCCACTGGCCAAAGCGGAGTTGCTGTCCAACGTGGACTGGTCGAGCATTCCTCCCCACGCGCCCCCGCCGTTGAACGCGGAGTTGCCAATGATTACACAGTTTGAAATAACTTCGGACACAGATTCACACAAGACGCCGCCACCCGATCCAGTCGTGGCGCCATTGGTAAGCGAAAAACCGCTCAGGCTGGCGCCATTCGTCAAATAGACACAACGCATGAGTCCGCTGCCGTCGATGAGGGTAAACTGTGGACCGTTGACGCTCACGACGTGCAAAGCTTTGTCCACGACCACCCGGTTCGTTTCGTCGCCAACCAGCACCCGGCTGCCTGTTTGGTAAACGCCATTGGTCACGAGGAGTTGATCGCCCGCAAGGGCGACGTCCACCGCGTCTTGAATCGTTGCCGCGGCCGTGGCCCAACTCGTGTAGGGCGGCGTCGGGCTGGCGCTGTTGACGTCCACGTATCGCGTGGCGGCTGAAGCCAAGTTAAAGGCAGCAGAAACCAAAGCTGCCATTGCGAGTTGTCGGAGTTTGGATTTCATAAAAGCGGCAACGGCACACGCGCTGGCCGGGTTACTGCGACCACGCGCGATAGAAGCGCCGCGGGAAATTCAGCCATTGCGAATCAACAAAATTGGTGGAGACGGTGGACAGGGTTCGGGTCCAAATGGGTTCCCAGTTCACCAGGTTGGTGCTGGTCTCGACGACGATGGTTTGATTGACGACGCCATTGAGGGTGAAGCCAAATCCGCCCGGTTTCACGCCCGCGGTGCCGGCGCCGACTTGCGATGCGGGCGCGCCCAGCATCACGGTGGGCAAGCCGCCATACGTTGTTCCCCAACCGGTGCGGCCATAGTGATAATAAACCTTCGCGCTTGCGGCAATGTTGTCGAACATATCCACCCCCTCGGACGGCGCATTGCCTAAAAACGTGAGGTTCGTCAGGTTGGTACAACCACCAATAAACGCATAATCCCCAAACGCATAATTCCCGATGAAGGTGACGCTACTGCCGATCGTTACGCTCGACAGACTGGTGCAACGGGAAAACGCCCGATCCCCAATGCCGGTGACGCTGTTGGGAATGGTCACGCTCGTCAGGCTGGTGCAGTCGAAAAACGCATAATCCCCGATGAAGGTGACGCTATTGGGAATCGTCACGCTCGTCAGGCTGGCGCAGTCGAAAAACGCATAAATCCCGATGAAGGTGACGCTGTTGGGAATGGCGTAACTGCCGCCGCGCCCGCCGGGAAACTGAATCAAGGTCGTTTGCGCCTTGTTAAACAAGACCCCGTCGAGACTGCTGTAAACCGAATTGGCGGCATCCACTGAAAAAACGGTCACGCTGGTGCAGGAGTAAAATGCCTCATACCCGATGCTGGCAACGCTGTTGCCAATCGTCACGCTCGCCAGGCTGGTGCAGTCGAAAAACGCATAATCCCCGATGAAGGTGACGCTATTGGGAATCGTCACGTTCGCCAAGCTGGTGCAGTTTTGAAATACATAATCCTCGACGCTGGTGACGCTGTTGGGAATGGTCACGTTCGTCAGGCTGGTGCAGTCGGAAAACGCCGCAACCCCGATGCGGGTGACACTGTCGGGAATGGTCACGTTCGTCAGACTGGTGCAGCCCGCAAACGCAGCTTCCCCGATGTTGGTGACGCTATTGGGAATCGTCACGCTCGTCGGGCTGGCGCAGTCGAAAAACGCATAAATCCCGATGAAGGTGACGCTGTTGGGAATAGCGTAAGTGCCGCCGCGTGCTCCGGGAAATTGGATCAAGGTCGTTTGCACCTTGTCAAACAAGACCCCGTCGAGAGCGCTGTAAACCGCATTGGCAGCATCCACCGAAATATTGGTAAGGCTGGTGCAGGCGGAAAACGCCGCGACCCCGATGTAGGTGACGCTGTTGGGAATCGTCACGCCCGCCAGACTGGTGCACTCGTAGAACGCCTGATCCTCGATGCCGGTAACGGGATAGCCGTTGTAGGTGGAGGCAATGACTATGTTACCGGAAGCATTGGGGCTGCTCGCCACGTAGGCCGTGCTGCCGGAAACCGCGTAGTTGACCTGCGCCGTTGCCGAAATCGCCAGCAGGCAGGCTAGGGTCAGCAGGGAAATCAGGATTCTTGTATTCATAATTGGATCTTCACGTCTCCTTGCTACAACGCGTCCGGGCGGGTGTTACAAAGAATCTGAATCTGCCGGGTATCACGAACTGTGACGAGAATGAGGGCCTCAGTACTTCACACTAAAGACGTCGGTCTCTGGCGGCATTCCTTCAATGAGCGACCCAGCCTCGCGCAACAATGCCTGAGTGATGATCCAGTCATTCCAGCCAGGTCCGAGGTCGCCCGCCTCCAGCTTCGGCAGTTTGGCGTTTGCCAACTCACGGGCTTGGGAAAGCGCGGTGACCGCTGCATTGGTCTGCTTGAGTCTGTGATTTGCCATCGCAATTACGGTCCAGGCGGCTATTTCGGGGTGTGGATCTGTTCCAGGCACGCCCAGCACCATTCGGGCGCTTTCCAGCGCCTGCGAATGATTTGACTGCCGGAACGCGGCAAGGCCGGCGACACATCGCGAATATTGGAACAAGATGCTATTACGATCCACCGTGAGGGCAGTCTTGATCCAACGATTGATGATTTGGAAATCCAGCTTTTCGTTCGGAAGGATCAAACACGCCTTGGCCATGCGTTCGCCGACGAATGGATCTTGAATACCCGCAAACTGGACCTGAATTCTATCGCAAAGGCGGCGATAACCATCGACGTCACCACTCGCCACCAGCAACGGAGCCAGGAGGTGGTAAGGAAAGTGATTCGACGGTTCGGCTTCGACAAGCTTGGCTGTCTCGGCAGCGGCCTCGTTCCATCGGCCACGTCGGGCGGAGAAATCGGAACGGAGCCGCAATAGCCCTGCGCTTTGCGGCAACTTCAAAACGTCCGGGGTTAGAACTTCGCTGAAGAGTTTTTCGGCATCGTCGTACCTGCCCTTGAGGCGGAAAATGTCCAGCAGCCCGGCGACATTAACTTCCGTTTTGTGCCGGGTATCGGGCGAAAAACTCATGCTGATCTCGAGCGCGTCACGAAAGCGAGCTTCCGCTTCGTCCAATTTACCTTGTTGTTGGAGTACCTGGGCAAGATCCCCGAGCGACCACTCCAGAAATTCATCGTGCTCCGGGCCTGCGGGCAGCTTTCGAGCGACCTCGGCGGCCTCGCGATGGAGGTTCTCGGCTTCCTGCGATCGGTTTCTTTTCCCGAGCATGTTCGCGAGGGTATTCAATGTCACTGGCACCCCTGCGTCTTCCGGGCCAAACGCGGAGAGTGATTCATGGTAGTTCGTCTCGGCTTCTGTGAATCTTCCCTGGTCGCGAAGGACTGACCCCAGCTTGTGAAGTGCCCAGCCGATCTCACGATCCCGGTTGCCCGGGAATCTCCTTCTCAACACCAGTTCCTCTCGATAAAGGGATTCTGCTTCGGCAAACTTGCCTTGGCTGGCGCTTAAGTCGGCCCTGACACGAATTGGCCCGGCCAAATCCGCGTTTCTCAGACCCATTTGGTCCGCCTCTGCGAAGGCGCGTTGCCTGGCGTTATAGTCGGCCAGCCGGCGCATCGCCTTCTGGGCATTCGGGCTTTCCGGACCGTGTCGCTCGCTCTGTCTCCGGAGCATGTCACGGAACAATTGTTCCGCATCAGCCTGGTCGTCGAATCTGACGTAGCTGTCGGTCATGTCCCAGAGGAAATCGCCCCTCATGTGCTGCAAAATCTCATCGTCCAGCGGCCAGTCGCGCCTGAATGTGAGCACCCTATTGAGCACGTCCAAATGACCCGCGTGGGTCGGCGTTGATTCCAGTTGTTTGCGCACGACCGCTTCAGCTTCGTCTCCCTTCCCTTGAGCCAGCATCGACGCAGCAAAGAAGCGTAAAACAAAGCCCTGATATGGCTGGTTCGCCGCATGAATCTTTTGAAAGCCGCGATGCGCTTCGCGCAACGCCTCCTCAGCTTCCGCAAACTGTCCTTCGCCCATCAGCAGTTGACCGAGCGTAAAGGCCTTGCCCACAATCGTCGGGTGATCCGGCGGGAGATGCTGGCGATACAACGCGAGCACCTCTTGTGTCATTTTAAGTGCCTCAGCATTGTTCGTCAGGGTACTGGAGAGGTCTGACATGCTGTTTGCGATCTTGATTGGGTCGCTTCCCTGTTGCTTTCGCAACTCATACGCCTCACGGAAGTATGGCGCGCCCTCCAATGAACCCATGCCCCACGCCTTGAACGACTGCCCAAACAAACGTAAGCAGCGAATCAGAACTTCCTTGTCGCCGCACTCGCGAGCCATTTGCAGGCCCAGTCTGGCATTGTGGTTACCGTTCGTAACATCCTCGGTGAAGCTCTGGCAACTCCCGAGATGCCCCAACGCGAGCGCCAAATTGGTGTTAGCCCCCGAAAAAGCCAGGCGATAGCTTGAGACTGCCTGCTGATAATTCGTAATCGCACGCCGATGATCTCCCATGTCCTGCCAGGCGTTGC
>DASUGI010000400.1:0-5876 GCA_036274115.1 Verrucomicrobiia bacterium | reverse complement strand
AACGCACAGGGCCGCGCGCAAACCACCCAGGCCAACGCCGAGGCCGTCGCCAATTACAATCAACAATCCGCCATCGAAGGCGCGCTGCGTTCCGTGCGCGGGAAAAAATCGGCGATGCAATTCTTCGCCAACCTCAACGCGCTTACCGGCGGCGGCAGTGCGGATTTGAATGAAGCCCTGCGCCGTGGGGCATTGGAAGCGCGGCACACCGGTCTTGCCATTGTGCTGAGTGATTTTCTCGATCCGGCGGGTTACGAAACGGGGCTGACGACGCTCGTGGGTCGCGGCTTCCAGGTAAACTGCGTCCAGATCCTCGCGCCCGAAGAACTCGCGCCCTCCACCTTTGGCGATTTGCGCCTCGTGGATTCCGAAAGCGGCGGCCTGCAGGAAGTCACGTTTGGCCGTTACCGCATGAAAGCGTATCAGCAAACCGTGCAGAATTTCGTCCAGCGCCTGCGCGAGTATTGCACCAAACGCGGCATGAACTTTTTCATGGCGCCGTCGAATATGGACCTCCAGGATTTGTTGCTGAAACAGCTGAGGAAGGCGGAGGTGTGGGGATGAGGGAATTTACGATTTACGATTTACGATTTACGAATGCCACTGCATTGCTCTGGCTATTTGACACGGTTCGCGCCGACCATATCTTAACGGCATGCAAATCACGCTCACTCCGGAATTGGATAGACTCGTGGAAGAAAAAGTCGCTTCTGGTCTCTACGAGAGCCCGAGTGAAGTTGTGCGGGAAGCTTTGCGCCTGCTATTTGAGCGTGAACCATTACTCGACTGGTTGCGACTGGAAGCGCGGCGCGGATCCGAGCAATTGGACGCCGGAGAAGCAGTTGACATCACCCGCGAGGAATTTCTGGCGCAGATACACGAGCGCCATCCGCGTTGAGTCATGCGGATTCGACTCTCGAAACTCGGCGACTTGGATTCAATCTACTCACGCACCGTCGAAAGATGGGGACCGGAACAGGCTGATCGCTACCTTGGAGCAATCTGGGACGCCTTGGAGAAAGTGGCTCAGTCTCCGGAACGGTGGCGACTGCGGGACAAACTTCATCCTGCGTGCAGGATTTGTTTTACCGGGAGGCACGCAATCGTTTACCGAGTTCACAAAGGCCGCGTGGAGATTGCTCGTATCCTCCCTGATGCAATGGATTTTCCGAGACACATCCCAAAAGACTTTATGGGTGGAAGCTGACGCTCTTGCGCGAGGAGGTCGCGCATGAGTTTCTTAGCACCTCTAGCCTTCGTCTTCGCCGCCAGCATTCCGGTCGTCATCGTCTTCTATCTCCTGAAGCGAAAACGCGTCGTTAAACTGGTGTCGAGCACTCTGCTCTGGCAAAAGTTCCTCGCGGACACCCAGGCCAGTGCGCCGTTTCAAAAGTTGCGGAAGAACTGGCTGCTCTATCTGCAAATCTTGCTGCTCTTTTTGGCGGTACTCGCATTGGCTCGGCCCTACATCAAAACCGATGCAACGCCCTCGCAGAAACGCGTCGTCATCCTCGACGGTTCAGCGTCGATGAAGGCTACCGACGAAACACCGTCGCGCTTCGAGAAGGCCCGCGCGGAAGCGCTTAAGTGGGTGGACAGTCTTCGCTCTGCCGACGAAATGGTCATCATTCTCGCGGGTGCAAACACCGAAGTTCGCGCCTCGCCCACCACGGACAAGGCCACATTGCGTCGCGCCCTGGAGAACTGTCAGCCCTCAGATTCACCCACACGCCTTACGCCGGCGCTTAAAATGGCGGACTCGCTCGTTCGCGATCTGGACCGCAAATCCAATCCCGAAATTCATCTCTTCAGCGACGGTGCGGTGCCGGAACTCGCGGAGTTCGAGAACAAAGCACTACCGCTCATTTATCACAAGGTCGGGCAGCGCGCCGAAAATCTCGGCATCACCGCCCTGGACGTTCGCGCCAATCCTGAAGACGCCAAACAACGCGCCATTTACGTCAGCGTGGTGAACGTGTCATCCAACACTCTCAACGCCGATGTGGAGCTTTATTTCCAGGCCAACGACAGCCCTTCCCGCGACCTGCTGGAAACGCGTCCGCTCACCGTTTCCGGCCAGGAATCCGCGCCTCAAGTGTTCAAGGCGTCCCAGACCAAGGACGGCGTCTTCACCGTTCGGCTCACCAGCAAGGACGATCTGGCCGCCGACAACGAAGCGTCGATCGTGAGCCTGTTGCCCAAGCCGGTGAACGTGTTGCTCATCACGCGCGGAAATCGTTTGCTCGAAAAAGCGCTGCGCGCCGTGGCAAACGTGCATCTCGCGGTGGTCCCTGACTTAACCGATGCAGGCGCGACGTTTGATTTCGTTGTGCTTGATGGCGTCACTCCGACCGTCTGGCCCGAGGGCAACGTGCTTGCGTTTCGGACCGTGAACACGAACTGGGTCGAGGGTGCCGCCCCGGTGGAGCTACCGCCAATTGTGGACTGGAAATCCACACATCCGCTCTTGCGTTACGTTGGATTCGACAATGTGCAAATCATGCAGAGCCTAACGGCGCGCGCACCGACCTGGGCCGTCGCGATCCTGGAAGCGCCGCAAGCGCCGCTCATTCTGGCGGGCGATCTGGGTCGCCAGCGCATTGTATGGGTCGGCTTCGATCCGCTGGAAAGCAATTGGCCGTTGCGCGTCTCCTTCCCGATCTTCATCGCCAACGCTGTCGAATGGCTCAATCCCGCTAACGCGAAGAATTCCCAGCTCCTCGTCAAAGCTGGCGATCCGTTCCGGCTGGCGCTCATTGAGCCGGTGAAAACTGCCGAAGTGAAATTGCCCGACGGCAAATCCGCCACTCTCAATCTCGACAACGCAAACGAACTCGTGTTCGGCGACACCGGGCATCAAGGCGTCTATCACCTGCGCGCCGGGACAAACAACATCACCTTCTGCGCGAACCTGCTCGACTCTGCGGAGAGCAACATTCGTCCGCGCGACGAGCTGAAGTTTGGTGAGTACACCACTGTTACGGCCACGACCGTCCAACGCACCAACATGGAAATGTGGCGCACGCTGGCAGGTCTTGGCCTGGCGGTGTTGATGTTTGAATGGTGGTGGTATCACCGGCGGACGGTGTAGGGGTTTATGATTTACGATTTGCGATTGACGATTCGTAGCAGCCGACGTGAGGAGGCTCAAACGCATCACGAGGCGCAAAGCGTCTTGGAGTGCGGCGGCAAGCGGAGCGCGACACCGCTTTGGAAAGACGTAAGCCGTGGGAATAGGCACATTTCCTTGAAAGCGCGAAAGCGCCGCTGCGCTTTGCTGGCGCAATCCATAATGTTTTTCCCCGCATGAATTTCTGGGCAAAACTCAAGCAACCGCCTTGGCGCACGATTGTGCCGGGTGCTTGCGTCGTTTTGATTGTGCCCGTTGGCTACCTCTTGTGGTCGCCAGGATTGGAGGTGCGCGATGGCCGACATGACCGAACCCGAAACGGAATCTGGATTTCGCACGGCTGGCTTGGTGACGACAGTTGGTTCATCCGAAACGCCAAGACCAATGAATTCACTCGCTACCGGAGCAAGGAATCTATTCAGGCATTAGCGGCAAAGCTGCGCGAACATCACATCACGGATGTATTTCCGCATCTGTGTCCCGCAGATGCCGAAGGGCCGATTCCGGAAGTGGATGCGGCACAGGTTGAAAAATTCCTGGATGAGTTTGCAAAGTTTCGTGTCATGCCTTGGATTGGCGGCCCCAACGGAAGCTCAGCGAGATATCGGAACGAGAAGTGGCGAAAGGCATTCATCAACTCAGTAAACGAACTGCTTGCAGAGCATCCGCGTTTCGCGGGCGTTCACTTGAACGTCGAGCCGCTGACGAGCGGCGATACAGACTTCCTGAAGTTTTTGGACGAACTCAAAGCGGCTTTGCCACCGGACAAAGTATTTTCGATTGCGGCGTACCCACCACCGACGCGCTGGCAGCCGTCTGAAGATGTGCATTGGGACGAGAGTTATTTCCGCGAAGTCGCCAAGCGGTGTAATCAAATCGCGGTGATGTTGTATGACACCTCACTCCGCTTTCCAAAGCTCTATCAAAATTTGATGGCGGACTGGACCGATGAAGTGCTGACCTGGAGCGAAGGCAAGCCCGTGCTGCTCGGCGTGCCAACCTACAGCGATGTCGGCGTGAATTATCACCATCCGCGCGTTGAGAACCTGAAAAACAGTTTGCTCGGAATTCATCGCGGGTTATCCCGACAGGCACTTCCCACCAATTACCAGGGCGTGGCGATCTATTGTGACTGGGAAACCGACGAAGGTGAGTGGAAATATTTTCGAGAGCACTTTCTGAAATGAGCGACTCTAGCAATCAGAAACCTGTTTACGATCCGAAGGATAATCTGCGTCGCTTCTTCCGAATGGTGGCACATTTCGATCCGCTTTTGTTTATCGGGATCGTAACCGTAATTGTTGCAAGCATTGCCATCATCTTACCGCAGTGGGCCAAGCGGGCCGCGATTAAAAAGGGAACGGTGGTCATCTACGCCGCGCAGGACCAGGTCTATGCCGAGCCGATCCTACGCGAGTTCGAGAAGGAAACCGGCATCAAGGTCAAAGCCGTTTACGACAGTGAGGCGGTGAAGACGGTTGGATTGGCGAATCGGTTGCTCGCCGAGCGCGAGCATCCGCAATGCGACGTGTTCTGGGGGAACGAAGAAATGCGCACGCGCCAACTCGCCGCACAGAATGTGTTTCGCGAGACGAATGGCTGGGCGGCCTTCGGCTACCGCAGCCGGCGCATTGTCATCAATACGAACTTTGTTTTGGAGCGCCGATCTCCTGATCGGCTCGAAGGTACAAGCGGATCGCAACGAGCCGATCGAGAGATCGGCGCTCCAACTTCGCTGCTCGAACTCACCAACGAAATCTGGCGCGGGAAAGTAGCGCTCGGCTTCCCGCAGTTCGGCACGACAGCCACGCATTTCCACGCGCTGAAACAACTTTGGGGCGAAGCGCATTGGCTCAATTGGTGTCGCGCGCTCGCAGCCAACAAGCCGTTCGTTGTGGATGGTAACTCGGTAGTCGTGAAGTTCGTAAGTCGGGGAGAAGCGTGGATTGGTTTGACGGATTCCGACGACGTTTTTGCCGGGCAACGCGAAGGAGCGCCCATTGCCATGCTGCCGATCAACGAGGAACAGCTTTTGATTCCCAACACCGTGGGTGTGATTCGCAATGCGCCGCATCCGGCCAACGCGCAAAAGCTGTTTGAGTATCTCCAGCAGCGCGAGGTAGCGGAAAAGCTGGTGGCGGTGAACGCGTTGGAAAGCGCGGCCAACAGGACGGATGCGATTGCAATGAAGCCGGATTGGGGCGCGCTCTTGCGCGACCTGGACGTTACCACCAGGCAGTTGAGTGAGATTTTTCTGAGATGAGCATTTGCGACCAACGTAGGACAGGCGTCGCGCCTGTCTCACTATTATCTAAAGAGTTAGAGACAGGCGCGACGCCTGTCCTACGAGAATGAACTGGCCCTTGCTCCAAAACAGCGTGCTTGTTGCCGGAACCACCACGGCGCTGGCGGTGGGGTTTGGACTTGTGGCCGCGCTTTGGCTGGCGACGTTGGAGGCGCGATGGCGGACTGTGTTTCTCGCTGCGGCAATCGTCGCACTGGCGCTGCCTCCATTCCTGGTGACGAATTGTTGGATCAGTTTGCTCGGGGATACGGGAACACTGCGGGCGTGGCTGCCATTCAGAATCTATTCGCTCGGCGGCACGATCTGGATTCTGGCCCTGTTGCTTTGGCCCATCACGTTGTTTGCCGTGCTGGCCGCATGGCGACGTTTGGAAGCCGCACAATTGGAATGTGAGCCAGCGATGACGGGCTTTGCCTTGCTGCGCTGGTTACTGATTCCGGT
>DASUGI010000399.1:0-7035 GCA_036274115.1 Verrucomicrobiia bacterium | reverse complement strand
CGCGAGCACCTTTTTGCGGACAGCCCGTTCGATGAGGATTTGCCCCCAACGATCCGGCCCGCAATCCTGCACGACCACTGTGCTGGGCGCCGGGTTGGAGTGGGAGCGCGGTGGGATCAACGGAGAAAGCGCCGGGACGGTTCAGCCATTCGACCGCATATTCAAAGGAAACGACCGGCCCGCGCTCGGCGGCGTGCAATCTGCCCACCAGATGCGTCGCGCCCAGCCACTCAATGTGAACTTCCCAACTCATTTGCGAGGACGACGGATGCGTTGAGGTAGTCGCCGTTCGTCCAGGCTGAGGGCGAGCTCATCACTGGCCGGGGCGGCCAGATTGGCGAGCCGTCCATGCAACTGAAGTACGAAAGTGGCTGTGGCCAGAGTTCCCAACGCCACAGTGGCATCGCCGCGCTCCAACCGCCAAAGCGTGTCGCGGCTGACGAACAGCCGAGCCGCCATATCGCCGGTGGAAATGCCCCGTTTGCGACGGGCGACGGCGAGATCGCGGCCTAGTTTGCGTAACGCGTGGGCGGCGGGCAACGGGATCGTTACTGTCGTTGTCATGGGGAATAGCGTCCGATATGTCAGACCCAAATAGTGTCTGTTATGTCGGTCAGTATCCAAGATAACTCCTGATGTAGCGGATTGGGCGTTTGCGGGGGGCAAACTGTAACAAATTCTCCAGAATCTGATGGACCCTACGACCCTACAGCGTGCAGCATACTGAACTCGTAACATGGCAGGGAGTAGTTCTTGAACGCATAAAGCGGCGGGAAGTTTCTGATCTCGCGGCCAACAATCGGGTTTGTCTTAAAGCCGTTTCTGCAACATCCCCAATTGCGAATTCGTGTTATTTCATTTTTAGCGAGTCCATCTGGGTATAACGCTCTGAGTGACAACTGCGTGTTGTTCATTGCGGAATGGTAGGTACGGCGGCGGACAACTTATGGGTTAAGGACGCCTCAACTTATGGGTAAAGTCACACACCACCACCCACACACACAACACACAACCACACAGTATACACACACAAAACAACAAAGCGTCTGCATGTCTTTTTGCGTCTTCCGTTGGTCATCAATGGGTTCACCTCAAGTACAAGTCTGAGTAACGTAATGAATCAGCTTCTGTCCCGCGCGTTTTGAGAAGCAATCGGAAGGTGACAGAGTTCATCCCGCGATCTTTGCTTGTCTAACGGGTGCAATAGTTGTTCTTTGCGCATGAGGCTTATGAACATTCTGCTAGTCAGTCCCAAGACGCCCGATACCTTCTGGAGTTTCAAGCACGCGCTGCGTTTCGTTTCCAAACGTGCGAGTTTCCCGCCATTGGGCTTGCTGACCATCGCCGCGATGCTGCCGCGCGAGTGGTCGCTCAGGCTCGTGGACCTGAATGTGTCGCGATTGGCCGATGATGATTTGCGTCAAGCGGACCTCGTAATGATCAGCGCCATGATTGTGCATGAGCCATCGGTGCGCGAGGTAGTGGCTCGATGCTCGGCGCTGCGCAAAACCGTGGTGGCCGGAGGACCATTATTTACCACCGGCCACGAAGCGTTCCCCGAAATCCAGCATTTCGTGCTGGGAGAAGCCGAGGCGTTGATGCCGCAACTCGTGGCGGATCTCAGGTCGGGTCGGTTGCAGCACATTTATCAATCGCCCGTGCGACCCGATATGACGCTGTCTCCAGCGCCCCGGTGGGATCTGATCAATTTGAAACACTACGTGACGATGGGCGTGCAATTCTCGCGGGGCTGCCCGTTCGACTGCGAGTTTTGCGATATCGTCGTTATGAGTGGCCGCGTGCCACGAACCAAATCTCCGGCCCAGGTGATCGCCGAATTGGAAGCCCTCCGTGCGCTCGGTTGGAACGAGATGGTATTTATCGTTGATGACAATTTTATCGGGAACAAAGCCCGGACACGCGAGTTGTTGCGGGAATTGATCGCCTGGCGACAGCGCACGCAGTCCGAAATCGGCTTCCTGACGGAGGCGTCGGTGAATCTGGCAGACGATGCCGAATTGCGGGCGCTGATGATCGCGGCGGGATTCAAGAAGGTTTTTGTGGGGATTGAAACTCCCCAGGCGGAATCGCTCGCGGAATGTCAGAAAGTGCAGAACCAGGGACGCGATCTGGTTGCCGCGGTAAAGACCCTGCAGCACGACGGGTTTCAGGTAATGGGCGGTTTTATCGTGGGCTTCGACCACGACACCGCCGATATTTTCAAACGGCAGTTCGAATTCATCCAGCGTTCGGGTGTCGTGACGGCAATGGTGGGGTTGCTGAACGCACTGCCACAAACGCGGCTGTATCAGCGGCTCAAACGTGAAGGCCGGTTGAAGATGAAGAGCAGCGGCAACAACACTGAGGCTGCGTTGAACTTCGAGCCGAAGTTAAACCAGGAGTTCCTGGAGAGCGGCTACCGCGAACTGATGCGCAAACTTTACGAGCCGCGGAACTACTATCAACGTGTCAGAACATTGTTGAGAAATCATCGCCCCAGTGGTTCCAGCGTGCGGTTGTCACGATCGGACTTCTTTGCCTTTGTGAAATCGTTGTGGTTGCTGGGCATCAAGTATCGTGGCCGAATGGCTTACTGGTGGTTCATCGGCGGCACGCTACTGAGACGACCTCGCCAATTTCACCACGCGATAGAGTTGGCCATAATGGGTTACCACTTCCGCCGCGTCGCACAGACGCTGTAAGATCGCAGCCCGTCACTCACTTCAAGCCTGGTTTGCTTGGTATTCCTCTCACGCGTCGATATGCGAGAAGGCAAGCTGACAACGAGAACAAGCCGTTTCACTTTCTGCGGCCCTCGGTTTGCGTCACTGACATCCGGCACTATGGTTGAGGTGGTGCGAGATGAAAGAGACGTTCCGGAAATCACTGGGGGAAACAGTGCAACAAAGGCGGCAGGAACTGAGGTTGACTCAGGACGAGCTTGCCAAATTAAGTGCTTTGCACCGCACCTATATTTCAGACGTTGAACGAGGGACGCGAAATGTCAGCCTCGACACACTCGTGCAATTGAGCAAGGGCCTCAGCATCTCGCTTTCAACACTCTTCAGTAACGCTGAACGGCGGGCAAGTGCACATGTAGGTGGAGATGATCGAAAGAATTAACCCACCGTTTTCCCGCCGCCGCCCGCACTTTGGCTTCTACCGCTACTGCCAAACTGATTGAACGCTGGCAAATCCGTGAGTTTGCGATTCGAGTGACCGCATGCCGGAAAACAGCTGCCCGGAACGAAGCGTCCAGACTCCGCCGACTCAATGCGTTGGCTCTGCTTGTGCAAAGAGTCGCCGGCGCGCTTCAGCGCTTCCAGAGGGGTTGACAGTTTTTTCGATGGCCTCATCCGCTTTATCGACCCTTGCGCGGCCCAGGCCTCGTCCCATTCTCCCAAACGTCGGACGCAGCCGTGAATTGCGCTGCCGTCGGACCAGCGCACCATTCTGCTTTTCAAACACGGCATGCTCCACGCGCAATGCCCCAAACACGACGTCCGAATACACCGTAGCGTACAAATCGCTGGCAAAGTGGATTTGGGGTGACAACCGCTCCAGGACCAACGCATGCAGCGCGGCGTCCAGTCCCACGGCTACCTGCGCACACGTTGCGTTGGTCCCGACCACGTCGCGATTGGCCAGGCTATGGAGGTAGTAAACGCGCTTGTCGAGGTAGTTTAAACACACGCCAATGGTGTCCGAACCGTCCAGTGGAATGGAGGTATTGTCTCCGACCGTCAAATCCGTGATGTTGACGCGACCGCGCTCCCGCCATAACTCTTCCAGATACGTCATGGTCCTGGGATGGATGGCGTAAACATATTTGGATGACGTCCCGAGCCTGGTTCCGAACTTGATATTCTCCTCGTGCAGCACCAGCAGACCGCGCGGATACTCTGGCAGCGCAACCACCGGTTGCATGATGGGCCGCAAATCCACCCGCTGTTGAAGCGAATTCCCGGCACCCATCCGCACTGCTCCATTTACCACCAACCCGGTCGGCTCCCAAACCGTTTCCGTCAGGAACTCCTGCCGCGACCACGTGATGAGCGGCCGCCATCCTGATGCCGGCACTGACGAATCGTATTCAAAATGCACGATCTCGGAAGGCGCGCCATACTGCTGGACGCCGTGCCAGACCCAAAGGTTCACAACTCCAGGATTCATGCCCGAACTCAGGATGTGCGGCACGCGGCGCGGTCGGGTACGGGTCGGATACACCTCGGAAAGCAGTTCCGCAACGCCGCGTCCGGACTCGTTCAACGAAGTATTGATGTAGGAAACCCCCGCGGCATCGGTCGCCGTCAACACGGGCAGCGTATCCAGATCCGTCACATCCACCACCACGTTGATCGCGTGTTCGCGGAGCAACGCGTGATACTCCGTGCGATCAGCGGGCAGCCGAAGCGCACGTGGCACGAACTGGTAGTCCAACAGCGAATGGTCAAGATGCGAATTGCGAAGCAAGTCGTCATTGGGATCCAGCAGCACCAGGCGGCCGAAATCGCCACGACGCACGGACAGTCGCTGCAAAAATGCCTGCGCCACGTGACCGGACGCACCCAGGATCAGGAGGTTGGGAAGGCGCGGCGCGGGTTCCGCCAGAGCAAATTGCCAATCGCGCGCGTCATCCCGGTTCCGGGTTGGGTTCTCCTTCCTGCCATTGACCGCTACGGGCGCTGAATGGCTCGAACGCGTCGCTTTTAAAGCAGGTTGGACGGGCTTGATGTCGCCAACCGTCTTGCTCGTGCGAGGTACTGCTTTCGCCATGATGTATTCCTTTCTACTCAGGCCGCTGGCTTTGTGATGTTCACATCATTCACCATCATCTCGCAGGCCGAAATAATTTTTTTACGAAGCCAAACCCGTTCCAAACTTCAAGTGTCGAGTGGTCTGCGTGTTCGAATTCACTGCGGACACCTATCGCCTCGTGAAGCGCGGATCAAAAAGCTGCCCGCGAATCGTCCCGACTTGCGAATCCATGCTGGTTGAGTACTCGTCGGCTCGTGAGCAAGCCGGCAGTATTGCTATCTGATCTCACGGGCATTTGGCTTCGGACTCAACACACGTTCCACACCGTGCGAAGTTCATCTCTCTTAGCTGGCTTTGTGCCAATGATTTTTTGTCGCAAAGCCCCCCTGTTTCAAGCAAGACGTTCAGATGCCAGAACGCAACGGATGTCTTAATTCGGACATCGGTCCTTTGTTTCAGTCCGAGTATAGCCAACGAGGCACGCTTTCGGGGACGGCACCATGATGCGAGTCTGGAGCGTAGCTCTGCGATGCTCCGGGAGAAGCCAGTCGCTCAGAAAAACTCCGAGCGATTAATGCTGGCGGAGCAGATGTTCTTGCCCTCAATTTGGAGGAGCCGGTGTGGCATCCAGATTAGACCCAACAAAGTGCCCACTGAGGTCAAATGCGCGATACAGTGAATTCACTCTATGAGCGGCTGGGAGGCCACGACGGCATCTTGAAGCTTATCAAAACGTTTTATGTGGATGTGCGACAACACGCCGTGATTGGGCCGATCTTTAATTCGCGCATCCACGACTGGCCGGCCCATCTGGACAAGATCGCAGACTTCTGGGCGCTACAAGCTGACGGGCCAACGCGCTACCGAGGCGGCTTTGCCGGCGCGCACATGGCCCTGGGGTTGGAAGCGGAACATTTCCAGCACTGGCTCGGTTTGTGGGAGTTGAACAATGGGCGTCACCTCGCCGCGCGCGAGGCCGCGGAGTTGAACGCCATCGCGCATGAACTGGGCCGGCGGCTGTATACCGTCACGCGCAATCGCCTTCCGTTTTCCGGGCCGCCGAGTTAGAATGGTTTCCCCTCGGCCTGGTGCTCCGACAGAGAGCTCGCGGTCCGGGCGGCACCGTTTACCAAATGAAACAGCGGCGTTCGTTTTGGAACGCCGCTGAGGAACGATTCGTTCGCAAAGAGGACTACCGATTCGGCTGCGGCGTGTAACGCAGGTAGGGCTTGATCTTTCGGAATCCTTTCGGGAAGAGTTTCGTCGCATCCGCATCCGAAAGCGCCGGGACAACGATGCAATCCTCGCCGTCCTTCCAATTCGCCGGTGTCGCGACCTTGTGGCCGGCCGTGAGTTGCAGTGAGTCGATGACGCGAAGGATTTCCAAAAAATTGCGCCCCGTGCTCGCGGGGTAGGTAATCGTCAGTTTGATCTTCTTGTCCGGTCCGATGATGAAGACCGAGCGCACGGTGGCTTTATCGTCCGCGTTCGGATGGATCATGTCATAAGCCACGGCGACCTTGCGGTCCGGGTCGGCGATAATGGGAAAATTCATCGAACACGCTTGCGTCTCGTTGATGTCCTTGATCCAACCGTGATGGGAATCAATCGGGTCCACGCTGACGGCGAGCACCTTCACGTTGCGTTTCTCAAACTCGAGTTTGATTTTGGCGACGGCCCCGAGTTCCGTTGTGCAAACGGGGGTGTAATCCGCCGGATGTGAGAACAGAACACCCCAGGAGTCGCCGAGCCATTGATGAAAATCAATTTCGCCTTCCGTCGTGGTGGCCGTGAAGTTCGGAGCTACATCGCCTAATCGTAATGCCATAAACGTTATTCTTTCTTTTTGGTCGGCCGCGTCATGCAGCCAAGGTTTTCGCAAATAGACGGCTTTTTTACCGCAGTAAAATGGATATGCAAGCAGAAGTTTGTTCCCAATTGGTCACGCAGCGCGTCGCCATCTCCACCTTTCCTTTGCTGGAAACGAGAGGCAGGAGACAACCGCGAGAAGCGCGACCGAGGCTGTTGCTAGTCCACGCGCACTTCTTTGCCCTTTTCAATGGTGCGCACTTCCGCTGTCGAGCCAGCCACCTTGCTGCCCGTCACCGGCTCAGTGCGGCCTCCAAGGTTCGCGGCCAGAAAGGCTTCGGCACGGGCGTTGAAATCGATGCGGTTTTCCGGGCGCGCAAAACCGTGGCCTTCGTCAGGATAAACCACGTACGTCACGTTCCCGCCGTTCTTGATAATGGCGTCAACGATCTGCTCGGACTCAGATTG
>DASUGI010000398.1:0-42172 GCA_036274115.1 Verrucomicrobiia bacterium | reverse complement strand
CAACTCCGCCGTCGTTACCACGTAAACATTATTGACCGGGCGCAACGCCGCGGCACATTCATTTTCAAGCTGCTCAAATCGCGCTGCATCCCTGGAAGGACAAAAACAGACCAGATAAGGAACTGCGCTCCGGCTCGACGCGCCCTTAAATGCGAGTTCCAAATCCTCCAGCTTCCGCGCAATGGCTGCTCCGTTTTCCGAACCAGCCGCATGCTCCCAATCTTCGAGTCGAACGAGCACCACATTCAGCCCGCTTTGATTCCGCGGGAGCAAACGGTTGGCCTCGAGCAATTCCTGAAACACCTGGCCATAGGGAGCAAACTCCATCGTAGCGTCCAGCTCCAGCTCCTTCATCCAGAAGCGAAACGGTTCAGCCAGAAATTCCGCCGTGAACGTTGCCGTGACAGCCACCGTTTCCGTGTCGGGCGAATTGACGATTGGCTCTCCTTTTCGCGTGAGTTCCGCCGCGACCGGAAACTTCGATAGTTCCGTTTCCGGCAGGGCGACCAGCGTTTCCAACACCTGCCGATATGCAGCCAGCAAATGCGCCGCTGTATCGGCGGTGAATAGACTGGTTTTATACTCGCAACGGATTGACAGGCCACCCTCAGACTCCTCGACTTCGAACCGCAGATCGAGCAACGCCGTCTCGGTCTCCAACACCAGGAGCCGGCTATCCACGTTCTCACCGTAAAACAGTTTCGTCGGGAAGTTTTGCAGAAGTAGCGCGACGTTGTAGAGCGGGTTCTGATCACGTTGCCGCTTCGGATTGACGGCTTCGACAATCTTTTGGAACGGACATTCCTGATGCGCCTGGGCGTTGAGCACCACGGCACGCGTTTGCGCGAGCAACTCCCGTGCGGTTGGTACTCCGTCCAACTTGATCCGCAGCGGCAGGAAATTCATGAAGCAGCCCATCACGCTCTCGAGTTCGCGGCTGTTTCGGCCGGCAACCACCGTGCCCAATACCAGATCGTTTTGCTGCGTCCACTGCTTGAGCGTGATCGCCAGCGCCGTCAAGCACGTCATGAACGGAGTGCTTTGATGCTTTTGGCAGAAGCGATTCAGCGTCGCGCCGAACTGTTCCGGCAACGTCACTGACACCTGAGCCCCGTCCGGCCCGGGTGCCTTTGTGATCGCATCGTGAGGCAGTTGAACCGACGAAGGCGCTCCCGCGAGCGTGCGCTTCCACCACTCCAATTCGGAATTCAGAGTCTCGCCCTGAAAACGTTGCCGCTGCCACTGCGCATGATCCACACATTGGATTGGCAGCTCCGGCAACCGAGGCGCCAGCAGCCCCGATTGATGCGCGTTGTAAAACGTCTCCAGCTCCTTGAAGAAAACCGCCAGAGACCACCCGTCACAAATGGTGTGATGCATTACCAGACCCAAGACGTGATCCCGTTCCCCCAGCTGGACCAGCACGGCTCGCACGAGCGGCCCTTTCGCCAGGTCAAAGGGTTTTCGCACGGCGGCTGCCACCAGCCGGCGCGCCTCGCCTTCACGCGCTTCCTCCGGCTGCGTTCGCACGTCCAGGCGAGTGATCGGCAAGCGCGACGGAGGTTGAATCACTTGCACAACGTTCTCTCCCTCCATGCGGAACTCAGTTCGCAATGCTTCGTGCCGCCGCACCAGCTCTGCAAGACCGTGCTCCAACGCCGGCACGTTCAAAACGCCTTTCAGCCGGAGGGCCACCGGCACGTGATAAGCGCTACTTTCCGGCTCAAGCTGAGCGAGCACCCACAATCGCTCCTGAACGAAAGAAACTGGCAAAACACCTTCGCGGGAAACCCGTCGCAGGGGCAATGCCGACGCAGACTCCGGTATCAACTCGCCACCCGCCATGCCGGCCGCCAGAGCCGCGATGGTCGGTCGGTCGAAGAGTGCATGCAACGGAACTTCAAAATGCAACTCGGCGCGGATGCGGGACACCACTTGAATCGCCAGTAGTGAATGACCGCCCAATTCAAAGAAGTTGTCGTGCACTCCTACCTGATCCACGCCCAGCACCTCGCGCCATATCGCCACCAACGAAGTTTCGACGGGAGTCCGCGGCATTACGCATTCATTCTCTGACAGCCGCGCGGGTTGAACCCTGGGCAATGACTTTCGATCCACCTTGCCATTCGGAGTCAGCGGCATGGCTTCAAGAAAGATGATGTGGGCGGGCACCATGTATTCCGGCAATCGGCCCCTCAAGAACTCACGCAGGGTGCCAACGGAGAGGTGCGAAGCGGGCCGCACCACCAGGTATGCCACCAGTTGCTTGTCTTCGCCGTGACCTTCCTGCGCCAGTGCGATGGCTTCCGCGATTTCCGGATGTTGTCGCAAAGCGGATTCAATTTCCCCAAGCTCGATGCGGAAGCCCCGGATTTTGACCTGATGATCCATGCGGCCAAGGAACTCCAGGTTTCCATCCGCACGCCAGCGGGCAAGGTCGCCAGTCTTGTAGAGCCGGGCGCCTTCGCGGAACGGATGCGGCACGAACCGCTCTGCGGTCAACTCCGGCCGGTGCAAATAGCCTCGAGCCAAACCATCCCCGCCGATATAAAGCTCACCCGGGACACCGACCGGCTGCGGCTGGCGTCGTGCATCCAGGATATAGACCTGTTCGTTGGCGAGCGGACGACCGATCGTTGGCGCATCCCCCTTCTTCCGCAACGTTCCGGTGGAATAGGTCGTGGTTTCGGTGGGTCCGTAAAGGTCATAAACCTTTTCAACAGAAGTTTCGTTATAAATCTGATCGGCCAACTCGGTCGTCAGGGGCTCGCCGGCGAGATTGACCACGCGAACCGAAGCGGGCACGCCTTTCACGCGCAACAACTCGCGCATCGCCGAAGGTACGGTGTTCACGAGCGTAACCTTATTGGCGGCCGGCAAACCGGCGAGTCCGATGGCGTTGTCTGCGAGGATGAGCGTTCCTCCCCAACTCAGCGGCACGAACATTTCGAAAATCGAAAGGTCAAAGCACATGGAGGTTGCGCCCAGCACGCCCGCAATCGCTTCGCGCGAGAATGTTTCCCTGGCCCAATGCAACAACGCGACCGGGGCCCGGTGTTCGATCGCCACGCCCTTTGGCTTTCCCGTCGAACCGGAAGTGTAAATCACGTACGCGAGGTTTTCGGGACGGGCCTTTTGCTCAGGATTACTACGGCTCGAAGCCGCAATGAACTCCCAGTCGGCGTCCAAACAAACGATTTTCCGAGAGGCCGTCGTCTCCGTCGCAGAGGGGAAGAGTGCCAGCAGCTTTTGCTCGGTCACCAGCAGCGAAGCGTCCGCATCTGCAAGCATGAATTCCAGCCGTTCCTTCGGGTAACTTGGGTCCATCGGCACATAGGCGCCGCCGGCTTTAAGAATTCCCAAAATACCAACAACCATTTGCCAGCCTCGCTCCACGCAAAGTCCCACCAGCGTTTCCGCCGGCATTCCCGCTGCGCCAAGGTAATGCGCGAGTTGGTTCGCTCGCGCATTGAGTTCGCGATAATTCAATTCCTCGTGGCCGGCAATCAAGGCCGGAGCGTCCGGCGTACGCTGGACCTGCTCTTCGAACAAAGCGGTCAGCGATGCCGTTTGCGGGTAATCCAGCGCCGTTTGATTCCAGTCTTCCAGCAACTGCCGCCGCTCCTCTTCCCTCAATAGAGGCAGCGCCCACAACCGCTCGTCCGGAAGCGCGGCAATCCCCTGCAGCAGCACCTGGAAGTGTTCCGCCATCCGGGCGATGCGGGCCGCTTCAAACAAGTCCGTGCTGTATTCAATCCATCCGGCAACCCCGGCACGGGAACGGACCAGCCGCAGCGTCAGCATCAGTTTCGCCGTGTGGTTATCAATTTCTTCCGGAATGAATCTCACGTTTGCCGCCAGAGCGGTTGGCAAGGCCTCCTCTTCAAACTGAAAGAGCACTTGAAAGACCGGATGCCGTCGGGGATCGCGCTCCGGCTGCAGCGCGTTCAGAATCCGGGTGAACGGCAAGGCGCGGTTGGCCCAGGCATCCGCGATGGTGACTGAGGTCCGGCGTAAGAACTCCCGGAAGGTGGGATCGCCCGAAAGATTGCCGCGCAACACCAGCAGGTTCTCAAATTGCCCAACAATGTTTTCGTGCTCGGAACTGTTCTCCCGGGGCACGGTCGAACCGATCACCAGCTCCGTGCATCCGGCATAACGCGCCAGCAGAACCTCGAATGCTGCGAGCAACGTCGCAAAGAGCGTCGTGCATTCCTGTTGGCTTAGCTCCTCCAGGGCGCCAACCAAACCCACTGGTAATTCGAGCCCATGCCGCGCCCCCGCGTCGCTCTTGTGATTCGGACGCGGCCGGTCCGCCGGCAGTTCAAGGATTGCCGGGACATCGCGCAGTTGTTTCAGCCAGTAGTCAAGCTGCTTCTTTTCCTGCTGCAAGGGCAGATGTCCGCCATTCACCACGGCCGCATAGTCGAGCGGCAGAGTGGGCAGCGTGGGTTCCCGATGCATCGCGGAGGCCTCGTAAAGCACCGGTAATTCCTTCAACAGGATGCGAAGCGAACGACCATCCGCGGCGAGCTGATGCACGATCAACAACAACACGTGTTCTTCATCGTCCAGTTGCAGTAAAAGCGCACGCAACAAGGGATGCGCGAAGACATAGGGGTTACGCGCCTCGGACCGCAACAATTCCAACGCCCTGGACCAACGATGTTCTTTCGCCTCATTCCGCAGGTCGGTTCTCGGCAGCGGCACCGCCTGGGGCGGGCAAATGCACTGAATGGGACTGCCCTCTTCCACCGGGAAGACGGCGCGGAGCGCCGGATGACGGTGGGAAAGCGCCGTCAAACTTTCTTCCAATGCGGTCACGTCCAACAGACCGGACAAACGAAGGGCGATGGGAATATTGTACTGCGATTGTTCGGGCTCGAATCGGTCCAGAAACCAGAGGCGCTGTTGCGCCGCCGTCAGCGGCAACCGCTCGGTCGTGGACACTTCGGCGATCGGCAGCACCGGTTGAGCCGGCGTGCGGGCACACGTCATGTATTCCGCCAGCGCAGCCACAGTGGGATTGTTGAACAGCCCCGACAGCGGAATCTCCACTTCGAGCTGAGCGCGAATCCTCGAAAGCACCCGTGCTGCCAGGAGTGAGTGGCCGCCGAGATCGAAAAAGTCATCCTGGACGCCTACGGGATTCACCTCCAGCACCTCGCCCCAGATCTTCGCCAACACTTCTTCGACCGGCGTGCGCGGCGCAACGAACTCGACGCCCAATTCGGGCCGTTCCGGTCCGGGCTCGGGCAAAGCGCGTCGATCCACCTTTCCGCCGGGCGACAGGGGCAGCGACTCCAGCAAAACGAACGCCGCGGGAATCATGTGTGACGGCAGCTTTTGTTTGAGGTATTCCCGCAAGTCGGACGCTGAACCGGGAGTTCGCGAAACGCAATAGGCTGCGAGTCGTTTCTGTCCCGGCGCGTCTTCGCGCACGGTGACGACGGCGTCTTTGACTCCGGGATGCTCCAGCAAAGCCGCTTCAATCTCCGGCAATTCCACCCGGTAGCCGCGAATCTTGATCTGTTGATCTTCGCGACCGACAAATTCCACATTTCCATCCGGGCGCCACCGCGCGAGGTCACCGGTGCGATAAAGACGCTCCGATGTTTTTGTGGGATGGGGAATGAACTTTTCGGCGGTCAGTTCCGCGCGATTCCGATAACCACGCGCCACGCCGGCGCCACCAATATAGAGTTCTCCCGTCTCGCCCACGGGCACCTCGTTCAACGATGCATCGAGGATCAACACCTCTGCATTCGCGATGGGGCGGCCAATGGGCAACGTCCCATTGTCGTCCTTCCCCGCTGTAAAGGTGGTGGCAATGACGGTTGCCTCGGTGGGACCGTAGGTGTTGATCAGCGTTACCCGCTCACCCACGCGTTCCTTCCAGCTTTGATAGCGCACTTCCGAGGCACGTTCGCCCCCGATCACCACGAGACGAATCTTCTCCGGCAACGGGTGCGCCGTCAGAGCATCCACCAACTCATGCCAGTAGGCCGTTGGCAGATTCAGCACCGTCAGCCGCTCCTGGGCTACGAACTGGAAGAAGCGTTCAATCGATGTCAGCGCATCGTCAGTTCGCAAAACCACGGCGCTGCCAGCCAGCCAGCTTGGGAAAATCTCCTCCACCGAAATGTCGAAGCTGAACGGACTGAATTGCAAGACCCGGTCATCGTCCCTCAAACGATACAGGTCACGAACGGCGAAGTTGTGATTCAACAACGAGCGATGCGTTATTTGCACCCCCTTGGGTGTCCCGGTGGAACCTGAAGTGTAAATGACGTAGGCAAGATTATCGGCGTTGGCCCGCGGAGCCGGATTGTCGTCGGGACACCGATTGAGGCGGTTTTGCAGTTCGATATCATCAAGGCAAATGCTTGGCGCCGTGCTGGTCGCGAACTCGGCAGCCAGACTGCTGTGCGTCACCAGCAACCTCGCCGCGGAGTCTGACAACATGAACTGCAATCGTTCCTTTGGATAATTCGGGTCCAGCGGCACGTACGCGCCGCCCGACTTGAACACCGCCAGCAATGCAACCAACAAATCGGGTGAACGCTCCAGGCAAACGGCCACCAGCGTTTCCGGTCCGACGCCGGCGCCCATCAGGCAATGCGCCAGCTGGTTCGCGCGACGATTCAGCTCGGCATACGTTAATTCGGTCTCACCGGATCGCACCGCCAACGCATTCGGCGTTTGCCGGGCCTGCGTTTCAAACGCCTGTGCGTAGGTTTGGTTCACCGGGAAAGCCACCTGAGTTTCATTCCACTCACGAGGCGGGACGATGTTCCTGGTGTGACCGTTGGCAGTGGGACGCAATGCTGGCTCGCTCATGGAGCTTGCAGATGCTTCCACGCCCTTTGATCGGTTCAAGGCACGTTTCAGTTTCCCGGCCAGGGTCGGCACGAAGGGCTCTTCCAGAATCTGTTCGTGCGCTCCATCAATGATCTGAATCTTCAAATTCCCTTTTACAAAGCCTCGCCAACCGTAAGCCGGATCGAACGAACACCAGAATTGATGGCCGCGACTGCGCAGCAGGGTTACCTCCCCATCGTACGATCGGGTGCGGTGATTAAAGAGTGCCTCCACGTGCGCATCCCAGGCGGCACGCTCGTCCGAGGTGCACGCGGAGAGGTCCACCAGTTCACCGGCGCTGATTTGCCGGGATATTTCACCACGGAAAAATTTCCGCAGCTTTCCCCGTATCGTGTTCGATTGCCACTTCAAGTAGTCGCGACGCTGATCCCGCGTGCGCCCAAAATGCCACTTCAGGAGCACGACGACGTTTGCCAGAAACTGTCTCAGCCAACCGGGAGAAAACGTCACTTCGCGATAGCCAGAGTCCGGGGGCGTTGAATTCATTAACGCCAGAACTGAGACCCTTTTGCCTGCGTCACGCAGCTGACAGGCCATCTCGTAAGCAACGTTTCCACCGAAGCAATAGCCACCCAGGCAATAGGGACCCTTCGGTTGAAACGCGCGCAGACTCGTGATGTAAGCTGCGGCCATTTCCTGGATGGAGTTGAACTCGGTCAAGCCATCCAAACCGCGCGA
This sequence comes from Verrucomicrobiia bacterium, assembly GCA_036274115.1. GTDB lineage: Bacteria > Verrucomicrobiota > Verrucomicrobiia > Limisphaerales > JADLHS01 > JADLHS01. Next base: position 34,612 of record DASUGI010000398.1, on the reverse strand, counting down.
GCGAAACGCGTACACTGGTTGGTCTGCTCCAAGATGCCGCGCGAGATTCGTGTAGCCCCAGAACATTCCTCCTCCCGCGCCATGAACCAGAAACAATGGCGGCTTTGCTCCGTTGGGCTGAATCGGCACCAAACAATGGCCCTCGCTCAGCATCGTTTTGCCGGCAGTTTTAATTGCCCTGGCGAATTCACCCAGCGTCGGCGATTGGAACAGCGTCGCCACCGGCAACGATTTACCCAACTCTTTCTCCACCCGCGCGAGCAGACGGATGGCGAGCAGCGAATGACCGCCGAGATCAAAAAAATTATCCGTTGCACCCACCGGTTTTATGTGGAGCAAGTCCTGCCAGATTTGACCCAGCTGTGTCTCGGTCGCATCTCGGGGAGCGACAAACTGCCGCGAGGGGCGCGGCGTTCCGGTATCAAGAGCCAGCAACGCCGTGCGATCGATTTTGCCATTTGCGTTGAGCGGCATCGCGGGCACAAACACGAAGACGCCCGGCAGCATGTAATCCGGCAACTTGGTTCGCAGAAACATCCGCAGCTCATCCTCGCTGAGTCCGGGCGACGGGTTCGAGACGACATACGCGACGAGCCGCTTTTCCCCTGGCGCTTTGCCGTCGACCGCCACGGCGCAATCGGCAATTGCCGGATGCCGGCTGATCACCGCCTCGATTTCCGCCAATTCCACCCGAAAACCGCGCAGCTTGATTTGCGAATCAAGGCGGCCGATGAATTCGAGATTTCCATCGGCTCGATACCGAACGATGTCGCCTGTGCGGTACAGTCGGGCGCCCGGCGCCGCGCTGAACGGATGGGGAACAAACTTCATTGCCGTGAGCTCGGGTCGGTTCAGATAACCCGTGGCCAATCCATCACCACCGACATAAAGTTCTCCGCCGACGCCAATCGGCACTGGTTGAAGGTTCTGATCCAACACAAACACTTCAGTGTTCGCGATGGGTCGCCCTATCGGAACCGAGGTGTCCCCGTCCCGCACTTCGCTCACTTCATGCCAGGTCGTGTATGTCGTGCTTTCGGTTGGTCCATATACGTGCAGCAATCGCGCCGGACGCCCCCGCTTGAGCACCTCCGCAACTCTGCGAGGATTCACGGCGTCGCCGCCAAACAGGACATTCTTCACCCCGGCGAAGATTTCCGGTTCTTCCTGCGTCAACTGGTTGAACAATGCCGTCGTGACGAACAACGCGGTCACCCTCGTCCGTTCCAACTCGGCTTTGAACCGCTTGGGCGAGAGCACCACCCCCTGGGGAAAGATGCTCAGGCACGCACCGTTCAGCAGTGCTCCCCAGATCTCAAATGTGGAAGCATCAAACGCGCAGTTCGAAATCTGCGCCACTACATCCGCTTCGTTCAGTTGAAGGTAATCCGCGTTCCGGACCAATCGCACCACACCCCGATGAGGCACACAAACCCCTTTGGGTCTGCCGGTGGAGCCTGAAGTAAAACTTACATAGGCAAGATTTGTCGCCGCCGCCTGATTGGTCGGGTTTGTGACGCTGGCCCGGGTCAACTGAGTTCGAAGTTTATCAACGCAAATGACCGTTGCATCCGTCCTGGCGGCGGAGAATCGGTCTTTGAAGGTCGTTTCCGTAAGCAACACCCGCGGCGGCGCATCCTCCAGCATGAGGCTCAGCCGTTCATCCGGCTGGGCGACGTCCAACGCGACATAAGCCGCCCCCGACTTCAAGATCGCCAGCAGCGCAATTATCAGCTCCGGAGAACGCGCCATGGCCACCGCGACAAACCCGTCGACGCCGACTCCCAGCGATTGAAGGTGGTGTGCGAGCTGGTTCGCGCGCTCGTTGAACGCTTGATAACTCAACTGCGTGTGCTGATGCTCGATCGCAATGGCGTCAGGTATTCGGCTCACCTGCTCTTCAAATAACTTCGAGATGGTGGCGTCGCGCGGATAATCAGCCGTCGCGTGACTCCAATGTTCCAACAACTCCTTTCGTTCACTGCTGGCGAGCAGCGGTAATTCAGAAATCTTCCGATCGAGGTTGGCGGAGATGCCTTCCAGCAGAATCTCAAAGTGATGCAGGAATCTCTGCACCGTGGCTGCGGCAAACAACTCCAGGTTGTATTCGGCGGTAAGCCGCAGCTCCCCCTCGGTCTCGTCAACAAACAAAGTCAGATCAAACTTGGCCGTCCGCCGGGGCAACTCGAGGTCGGAGGTGCTCAGGCCTGCCAGCTCCAGTTGCCATGCGGGAGTATTTTGAAACGCGAACATTACCTGAACCAGCGGAGGGAAACCAGGGCTGCGTACCGGGCGCAGCTCTTCGACAATTTTCTCGAATGGCAAATCCTGGTGCGCGTGAGCATCGAACACCACTTGTTTCACGCGCTCAAGCAGCTCCCGAAAGATCGGATTACCGGAGAGATCGGTTCGTAGCGCCAAGGTCCTGACGAAGAAACCGATCAAAGACTCGGTCTCCGTCTCGCTCCGTCCGGCGATCGGCGTCCCAATGACCAGGTCTTCACGTCCGGTGTAACGATGGACCAGAACTTTGAATGCGGTAAGCAGCAGCAAATACAACGTCACCCCTTCGCGCCGCGCGATGATCTTCAACCGCTCGTGCAGTTCCTGCGTCAGCGAAATGGAGCAGCAGCCCCCCCGAAAGCTTTGCGTTGCCGGCCGACTGTGATCCGCCGGCAACTCCAGCAGCACTGGCGCACCTTGCAGTTGTTGTCGCCAATAAGCGAGTTCCTCCTCGAGTTTTCCATTTTGAAATTGTTCGCGCTCCCAGTTGGCGTAGTCGGCGTACTGAATGGGCAGCATCGGCAATGACGGCTTCTCGCCTGCCACGGCGGCGCGATACAGTTCACTCAACTCCCGCAAAAAAATGCTCCACGACCACGCGTCCGACGCGATGTGGTGCATGTTCAGCAACAGCACATGCTTGTTGGCACCGAGGCGAAACAACGTCGCGCGAAGCATCAAATCTCTGGCCAGATCAAAGGGGCGTTCGGCTTCGGCAATCAATCGTTGCGGCATCTCTTCCGCGGACCGACCTGCCAGGTCAACGACTTGCAGTTTGAACTCCGTGGCCGGTCCGATCACCTGCACCGGAGAGCCATTCATCGAAACGAAGCTGGTCCGCAGGATATGATGCCGGGCAATGACCTGACCCAGTACCGTTTCCAAAGCCGCAGGGTGCAGTGGCCCTGCAAGCTGGAAGGCAACCGGCATTACGTAGAGCGAGCTGTTCGGCTGCAGTTGATCCAAAAACCAAAGACGCTCCTGCGAAAACGAAAGCGGCGCCAGGTTGCTGTTGCGCACCGGGATTGAGGAACCGTTCCGGGCCGGGAATTCACCGGCCATTCTTCGATTCAATAATGCCTTTTTTGCTTCGGAAAGTTCAGTATTTGACTTGGTCAGGGTTTCGGCCATGCAAACTCCTTTCTGCTTTACTTTGCGAGGCGAAGGAGATTTTGCGCCTCGGATTCACTCATATCCGCGATTTCGTCAGTCAGTTTTTCTTCAACAGCCTCGGCCAGGCCCGCCACCGTGGGGGTCTCAAAAAAGCGACGTATGCTGACGTTGGCCTGAAACTTCCCGCGAATGCGGCCGAGGACCTGAATCATCAGCAAGGAGTGGCCGCCGAGTTCGAAGAAGTTGTCATGCACCCCAATCCGTTTTGCGCCGAGCAAATCCTGCCAGATACGCGCCACCGCCAGTTGCACCGGCGTACTCGCCGGCTCGAAGGCTGCCACGACAGCGACTGGCTCATCCCCGGATGAGACGTCGCGCTCCCGCCGGTCCTGCTGCCAGAAGGGTAACGCTTGCGGAAAAGTCAAAATTTCTCCCAGGCGCTGCTGCGGTCGGGACTTGATCGACTCCAGCGCTTGCTGAAACTGCTTCAGCCAGCCCCGCACGCGTTCGGCATCGAACAAGCAACAACGATACTGGAAGTCCACTCGCAAGGCGCTCCCCAACTCGGCGACATTACAATTCAAATCGAAGTTCGTCAGGCTGTCCGGGTTCACGGTCAACTCGGCTTGCATCCCGCCAAAATCAAAACGCTCGTCCTGTCGCTCTACATTCAACGTTACTGAAACCAGCGGCATCCGTCCGGGTTGCCGCGGTGCGTTCAGCTTTTGAATCAGATTGCCAAAAGAAAAGCGCCGGTGTTCGTGTGCATCGAGAAACTTCTTCCGCACGCGCGCCAGGTGCTCGACGAACCCCTGCCCCTCATCAACCGCCGTGCGCACCGGCAGAAAAGTGATGCAATGGCCGATCAATGAAGCTCCGCCGTCGTGACCCCGGTCCGCCACCGGCACGCCCACCACGATATCGCTCCGGGAAGTCAATTGACGCAAAAACGCAGTGAAGCCCGCCAACAGCGTCGTGAACAGCGTGCAACCGTGACGTGCACTCAACTGCCTTAAGCCGTCCACCAGGGCCGTGGACAAAACCAGCGACTCGCGGGCCCCTTCAAACGTCAAGGTTTCCCGGCGCGATCCCTTCCCGGGAAGATCGAGTAATGGCGGAATCTCTTTAAACTCACGCACCCAGTAGGTCTCGGCCGTGTCGTCGCTATCGGTAGCGAGCCGCTCGGTCTTTCGGCGAACATAGTCGCTGAATTTGAGAGCGGTCGGAAGTTCGGCATCACTGGCGTGATCAGCCGAGGCATAAGCCAATGCCAATTCCCGCAACAGAATGCTGAACGAACTGCCATCACAAACCAGGTGATGAATGGTGACCGTCAACACGTCATGTTCGTCATCGGTGTGAAGCAGGCGCGCGCGGAACAATGGTCCTTCGACAAGATCAAACGGAGTGCTGGCCTCTTCCGACTGGACCGTCCGCAGATCGACAGCCTCCCGGGGATTGCCGCAAACAAAATTCAACGGCATCCCCGAATGAACCAACTGCGTATTTCCATCAGGCGCGAAAGTCGTTCTCAGCGCCTCATGCCGTTCCACCAGCAGTCGCAAGGCGCTCCGCAACCGCTCCACCTCGACTTTGCCCTGGAACCGCACCAGGCGACATTCGTTGAAGGTGCAGGATGCTCCGTCGCTCATTTGAGAGGCAAACCACATATCCCGTTGAGCATCGGTCAGCGGCAGTTTTATGACCGGGACTTCAGGATGTGCGGGCGCCTCCGTTGTGAACGTACCGCCCTGACGCTGCCCCGCACTTGCGGTTGCCAACCGCGCCGCAATATGAGTCGCCAGCCGGTCAACCGTCGAAAACTCTTCCAACAACTCCCGAAAGGCGACTTGCACGTTGAGTTGCTTTTCGATGGCCAGACTGACTTGCGTCAGGAAAAGCGAATCAAAGCCGAGCTCCGTGAAGGTCTCACCATTCAGCGCCGCCAGATTCATCCCGGACAAATCACTCAACAGGGTTCTGAGCCGTCGGGCGATGCCTTGCGTTTGTGGATTGCCAAGCGCCCGGTCAGCGTCGTGCTCGTGAGTCTCGACCAGTATCGGCTCAGGGTGGGCGCTCGCGCGATAATCCTCACGCACGTCGTTTGATTCTATCGGTGCCGACGCTCCACTTGCAGGCTCAACGAAATAGCGCTTTCGCTCGAAGGGGTAAGCAGGCAGATGCACTCGTCGGGGCTGTTCCTTCCCGAATATCTTCTTCCAATCCACCGAAACGCCCACGCTCCAAACACGACCGAGAGCAGACAGAAGCGACCGGCGGTCCGCAGTTTGGCCATCCAAAGTTGACACCACGCAAGACGCCCGTCCGGATTCCGTTTGTTGCTTGACCAAACTGCTCAGGATACGACCCGGGCCCACTTCAATGAACAAGCGATCGGCGTTCCTCGAGAGCTGAGCAATTCCGTCGGAAAAGCGTACCGTCTGGCGCAAATGCCGCGCCCAATAACCTGGATCGACTGCCTCATCATCTTCGATCCATGTTCCCGACACATTCGAGATGAAGGGGATCTGCGGCGGATGAAGCGTCAACTGTTCAACCAGCTTCGTAAAAGGCTCGAGAGCGGAATCCATCATGAAGGAATGGAACGCGTGTGACGTTTGCAACAGCGTGCCCGGGATTTCGCGTTTGTTCAGTGTGCTTTGCAATGAATCGATTGCTTCCCTGGGACCGGAAATGACACAACGTCGAGGGGCGTTAATGGTCGCCAGCGAAAGTTGATCATTCAACAAAGCCCGAGCCTCGGCTTCACTCAAGTGCACGGCAAGCAGCGCGCCCGGCGGTTGCCGCTGCATCAACCGCCCGCGCGCGGCCACGAGCTTGAGTGCTTCCGCCAAGGGGAACACACCCGCGAGACATGCGGCAACGTACTCTCCGATGCTGTGGCCAATCATCACATCGGGCCGAATGCCCCAACTCATCCAAAGTCGCGCCAGCGCATACTCGACCACAAACAGTGCTGGCTGCGTAAGGGAGGTCTGCACCAACTGCGCGGCGGCTTCGACGTGCTCGCCTTCAGGCGGGAAAAGGACCTGCCTCAAATCACAAGACAGTTCTGGCTTCAGAATCTCCGCGCACTGATCGACCTCGGCACGAAACGCGGATTCCCGCTGATACAGCTCGCGTCCCATATCCACCCGTTGCGCCCCCTGACCCGGAAACATGAAGACAATCGACGGACTGCCATCCTTGCCGCGACCAAGCAAAACTTGTTTCGGGCAGGTGGATTCCAGCATTGCCACCGCTTCACTTAAATCCGAGCAAACGATAGCGTGGCGATGCCCGAACTCCTTCCGTCCCACTCGTAAAGTGTGGGCGACATCGGCCAGGCTCAGTTCTGGGTGAGAGCCAAGATGCGTCGCCAGATTCGCAATCGCCGCTTTCAGCGCTGACTCAGTCCTTGCCGAGAGCAGGAGCAGCTGGTCTTCCTTGGGCGGGTTCTCGGAAGCGGCCAGCGGTGCTTCCTCCAAAACCACATGCGCATTCGTTCCACCAATTCCAAATGAGCTTGCTCCGGCGCGACGCGGCTCCGTCTGCCGCCGCCAGTCGCGGAGCGTTGCGTTGACAAAAAACGGGCTGTTGACAAAGTCAATTTGCGGATTGGGGGATTTGAAATGTACCGTCGCCGGGATTTTCTCATGATGCAACGCCAGCGCCGTCTTAATCAGGCCCGCAACACCGGCGGCAGCATCAAGGTGACCGATGTTCGATTTGACCGCTCCAATAGCACAGTAGTTTTTCCCGGCAGAATCGCTTGCGAACGCCTTCTTGAGCGCTTCAATTTCGATCGGGTCGCCGAGTGGTGTCGCCGTGCCGTGAGCCTCGACGTAACTGATCTCCTCCGGCTCAACTGCGGCCATGGCTTGTGCGGTGGCGATCACTTCCGCCTGACCGTTCACGCTCGGTGCGGTGTACCCGATTTTGTTTGCCCCATCATTGTTCGTGGCAAACCCCTTAATGACCGCGTAAATGGAGTCCTGGTCACGGAGCGCATCGTCCATCCGCTTCAACACCACAATCCCGGCGCCTTCCCCGGCAACCGTTCCCGTGGCGCTCGCGTCGAACGGTCGGCAATGTCCGTCCGCCGAGCCAATGCCGCCTTGCTGATGCACGTGCCCCTGGCGCTGCGGAAAACGGATCGACACCGCGCCCGCCAGCGCCATGTCGCACTGTTGATTCAACAAATGCTGACACGCGACGCAAACGGCAACCAGCGAGGTGGAACACGCGGTTTGAATGTTCAGGCTGGGTCCGGTGAGATTCAATTTGTAGGAAACTCGCGTGGGCAGGAAATCCTTGTCGTTGGCAAGCATCGTCTGGTATTCGCCGAACAATTCGATGAGTTCCGGATGCGTCAGAACATTGTGTGCCAGGTACGTGTTCATGCTCATGCCGGCAAACACCCCGATATCCCCATCGAACTTTGCGGAATCGTAGCCGGCGTCTTCCAATGCTTCCCAGGCACATTCCAGGAACACCCGATGTTGCGGATCCATCACTTCCGCCTCCTTCGGTTTCACGTCAAAGAACGCCGCGTCAAAAAATTCCGGGTTCTCCAGAATGCCGCGGGCACTCACTCCACCGCCTGCCCCCTTCCCGGCTGACGGCTCCGAGAAAAAGCTGATGCAGTCTTCACCCTTGCAGAGTCTTTGCCAGAACTCTTCAACGTTCCGCGCTTTGGGAAAACGCCCTGCCATTCCAATGATGGCAATGTCGGTTGGGGATGGGGTCCGGTCATTCACGCCAAAACCTCCGATTGATTGCGTCGCGAGAACGCCGTCCGTTGGCTGCGGCCCCGGGCTCGCACCCGCTGCAGACGGGAGTCGTTTTCTCCCTTGCCCAAAAAAGTCGCCAGGCGGCTGACCGTCGGATACTGAAACAAGCGCACCACCGGCACGGAGACTCCCAATTCAGCGCGCAATCTGGCTTGCGCCTGAACCACCAGCAGCGAGTGGCCGCCCAAATCGAAAAGGTTGTCGTTCACGCCCACCCGGTCCACGTGCAACAAGTCGCTCCAGATTCGGGCAAGGGTCTGCTCCGTCGGTGATTGCGGCGCAACAAAGTCGGTTTGGCCTTCCGCCAATCGTCCGGTCTGAAGCGGCAGCGCGTTGCGATCGAGTTTGCCGTTTGGCGTCAGCGGCAGTTTGTCCATAGTGACGAAGTGGGCGGGAATCATGTAGTCGGGAACTTTGGTTTCCAGAAAACGCCGCAGGTCTGCGGCGCTCACTCCGTCGGCGCTGGACGCGACCACGCAGGCAACCAGTGATGGATTGCCGGCGGGGTCCACCAGCGTGATGGCACAATCGGTCACCGCCGCGTGCTCACGAAGCACCGATTCGATTTCACCCAACTCAATGCGATGACCGCGCAATTTCACCTGCTGGTCGAAGCGCCCGAGGAATTCAATCGTCCCATCGGCACGCCAGCGCGCCAGATCACCCGTACGATACATTCGGCGGCCCGGAGCCGCAGCGAATGGGTCGGCCACAAAGCGCTCCGTCGTGAGTTCCGGTTGATTCAAGTAGCCGAGCGCCACGCCGTCACCACCGATATACATCTCGCCTCGCACCCCAATTGGAACGCGCTGCCGTTTCGCGTCAACGATGTGGATTTGCGTATTGGCAATGGGCCGTCCGATTGCAACAAAGCTGTCCACCGATTCAATCCGCTGCGCCGCCGACCAGACGGTCGTTTCGGTCGGGCCATAAAGATTGAAGAGTTCCGCGGGCAATTCCGCGCGAAGCCGGCGTGCCAGATCGAGGGGCAGTGCCTCCCCGCCCAGCAGTAATTTGCCGAGCTGTCGCATGGCCTCAAGCGATTCCGGCACCAGAGCCAAAGCTCCAGCCAGGGAAGGAGTACACTGCAGGTGTGTGACGCCATGATGAACAATATTGTCCGCCACAGTCCGCCACCGGCCATCCGTTGGCGACGCGTTGCTGCCTCGCGCCAAGCTGGGACTTCGATTCACCCGCTCGCGCAGCTCACTGAGCAGGTTCAGACTTTCCAAAACCGAATCAGCCGCAATTCCGAAATCGATCAAACACGCAATCTCGTCAACCCCGACCGCTCGGAGCTTTTCCACCGTGGCCAGGCACGATTCCGGTGTCCCAAAGAGGCCGCAGTGCTCCAAATAGCGATCGGTCGCTTCTTCCAGCAGATGATTCAGTTCGCCATTGCGGGCATTGTGATTCTGCAATGCCGGGGGGAGTCCATGCGCCGAATCCGTTAAATCACGATAAGTGCGCAGATAATCGAACAAGGGCTGCCGCACCAGCTCCCGCACCTTCGCAGCATCCTTCCCCACAAAGGTGTGCAACATGAGACTGACGCGACCGTCATCGCGACTGCGTCCGTCCTTCTTTCGAGCCGTCCGATACTTCCCAATCTTGGCCGCCAGCGAGTCGACATCCTGACCGGACAAGTGCGTGAGCAGATTGAAGCCGAGGTCGCCCGCCAGCTGAAACGTTTCCGGATTGCCGGAGGAAGTCAGCCACATCGGCAATTCCGGCTGAATCGGACGCGGAAACATCCGCACGGACGCGGGCGCGCCATCTTTGCCAAGCAGGCTCACCTCCTCGCCGCGCCACAACCGGTGAATCAACTCCACATTCTGGAGCATGATCGCTTTCCGTTTCGAATAATTCTCGGGGGCGATGGCAAAATCGTTCGCGTGCCAGCCGGATGCGATGGAGATGGCCGCTCGTCCGTTGGAAAGGTTGTCCACCACAGACCATTCCTCGGCCACGCGGACCGGATGATGGAGCGGCAGCACGATGCTTCCCGCGCGGATTTGAATTCGCTGTGTAATCATGGCCACGGCCGCACTCACCACGGAAGGATTCGGGAAGATCCCGCCAAACGGATGGAAATGCCGTTCCGGTGTCCAAACCGCGGAGAACCCGTTCTGGTCGGCGAATTTTGCTCCTTCAATCAGGAGCCGGTATTGATCGTTCCGCGCATTACTCGCCTCGCTCGCGAAATAGAACAAGCTGAAGTCCATGTTGCGGGTCGCCCTGCTCACCGGGTGGGGGCGCAGGGGTTTGTGGCCTTCCTCCTCCTGGAGGACCACCTTGTAACCGCGCGTCAGGGTCCAGAACAACTCCAGCACCGAAATGTCGAACGAAATGCTGGTGACCGCGAGCCACACACCCGGTTTCGTTCCCAGCACGCAATCCATCCCGGTAAAGAAGTTGACGACGTTCCGATGCGTCACCGTTACGCCTTTGGGTTTCCCGGTTGAACCCGACGTGTAGATGACATAAGCGAGATCATCGGCGCGCGGCGTACGGGCTGGAGGTTTTGCGGCTGACACATTCGCCGGGCGATCGTCAAGCAACGACTCAATGCCAATCACCTCGCAACCCGGAACGGAGAACTGAAATCGCTCCTGCAGCCATTCCCGCGTCAGGAGCACCGCCGCTTTTGAATCCTGCAACAGGAACGCCAGCCGTTCGGCAGGATAGTTGGGATCCAGCGGCACATAACAACCTCCTGCCTTGAGAATGCCCAACAGGCCAATCATCATTTCGAGCGACCGCTCGATACAAATGGCGACCCGCGATTCCGGCTTTACCCCAAGCAGACGTAATCGTTCCGCCAGACCGTCCGCTCTCTCGTTCAAGGCTTGATACGAAAGCTCTGCGTCGCCGCAACACACGGCAACGGCATCCGGCGTCCGCGCCACCTGCTCCAGGAACAATTCGTGAATGCACTTTTCCCGCGGGTACTGTGTCTGCGTCCGATTCCATTCAGACAATTGCCCGATCTCTCCCCTGGTTAACAATGGCAATTCGGTTATCGGCAGGTTTGGCCTGGCCACCGCGCCGGCCAGCAACGTCTCAAAATGTCCGGCAAAACGCTGAATGCTGGCTTGATCAAACAGGTCGGTGTTGTATTCGACGACGCCTCGAATGCCCGATGCGTTCTCCTCCAGGGAAAGCGTCAGATCAAATTTTGCCGTGCCACTGTGGACCGGTTCTTCGACCACCTTCAGTCCGCTTAATTCCAACGGGGGTTGCGGACCATTCTGGAGAACAAACATGACTTGAAATAGCGGCGGCCGGCTCAAGTCACGCTCGGGGTGAATCGCCTCGGCCAGTTTTTCAAACGGCAACTCCTGGTGCGCAAATGCGTCCAACGCGACCTGGCGCGTCCGCCGTAGCAACTCCTCAAAGGTGGGGTCACCTGACAAATCGCCACGCAGCACCACCGTGTTCAGAACCAGGCCGACAAGGTTTTCCGTGTCGACCCGGGAACGACCTGCCGTCGGCGTTCCGACAAGAAGGTCCGACTGACCGGAATAGCGATGCAGCACCGTTTGAAACGCAGCCAGCAAGACCATGAAGGGAGTGACATTCTGGCGCCGGCTCAACTTGATTACCTCCCCCGTCACTCTCGATGACAAACTGATTTCATGCGTCGCGCCGCGATAAGTCTGAACCGCCGGCCGCCCGCGATCCGTCGGTAAATCGAGTGCGGTCGGTGCGTCGGCGAGTTGCCGTTTCCAGAACACCAGCTCCTTCTCGATGGTTTCATCGGTGAAATGCTGGCGTTGGCGCCGCGTGAAATCCCTGTAGTTGATGGCCGGCGCCGGCACCGGGAGCGGCTGCTTTTCCGCAAACGCATGATACACGTCACCCAGTTCCCGACGCACCACCGCCATCGACCACCCGTCACAAACGAGATGATGCGTCGTGAGCAACAGCCAATGCCGATCGTCGGCCAGTCGCAGCAAGGTCGCCCGGAGAAGTGGACTCTTTCCCAGGTCAAACAACTTTTTCGCTTCCTCCTTGCAAATCAGCTTTGCTTTGGATTCCCGCTCCGACTCCGGCAGTTCACTCAAATCAAGAACGGACACCTGCAATGGCACGGGTGACTGCCATTGGGCAACGGGCTGGCCCCCATCGCCCAGGAACGCCCTCTGGAATATATCGTGACGGCGAACGATCTCGTTGAGCGCCTTCTCTAGAGCCGCAACGTCCACCCTTCCCTCAAGGCGAAACGCGAAGGGGATATTGTTGAACGGCACGCCCGGTTGGAGTTGTTCGAGAAACCAAAGTCGCTCCTGAGCAAACGACAAAGGCTCGCGGGCCGCATCGGAATCAGGATTGTCCTCTGGGATTTGTTGCGGAATCACCATTCTGACTTTCTTCTTGCTGCTCAGAATTGCTTCGAGTCGTTGCGCCATCAAAGCCACGGTGGGTGCTTCAAAGAACTCGCGAATGGGAAACTCACATTGGAAGGCGTCCTCTACGCGAGAAACGACGCGCGCCGCGCGCAGGGAATGCCCGCCCAACGCGAAGAAATCGTCGTGAGTGCCGACGCCTTCCACCTCGAGGACCTCGCTCCAGATTGCCGTCAGCCGCTGCTCGATCGCGGATGCCGGCGCGGCAAACGCAGGTTGCGGAGTCTTCCGGGGGCAACTCTTTACCAGAGCCGCATAATCACGCTTGCCGTTGGCGGTCAGCGGAAGCGTCTCGAGGAAGGAGAACTCCGTCGGCACCATGTAATCCGAGAACTTTTGCCGGAGGAACTCGCGAAGAGCGTCCGCCGTAACGCTGGCATCGGGCTGCGGCACGATGAACGCGCAGAGGCGGAAGCTGCTTCCATCCGGAACGCACAGCACCGCCGCCTCCCGCACGAGGAGATGTTGCGTGAGCAGGAACTCGATTTCACCCAGCTCGATGCGATGCCCCCGGATCTTCACCTGCCGATCCCGTCTTCCGAGGAATTCAAGTTCGCCGGAAGGAAGCCATCGCGCAAAGTCACCAGTCCGGTAAAGGCGTTGAGCCACGCCACGTTTCGCTTCGCTGAATTTTTCCGCCGTCAACTCGGGCCGATTTACATAGCCACGCGCCAAACCGTCACCGGCAATATGGAGTTCACCGGGCACGCCAACGGGCACGGGCTGCCCGCGTTCGTCCAGGACAAATATTTTCGTGTTGCTGATCGGTCGGCCAATGGGAGGAGCTGCGTTTGTAGCGGGCGAAATCAAAGCGCTGGTCGCGACTACCGTGCCTTCGGTCGGACCGTAATGATTGTAGAGCGGACACGGAAAACTCTCGGGTGGCGGACGATTCAATTTATCGCCGCCGGTCAAGACGGCTCGTAGAGCGCAGGCCTCTTTCCAGTCCTCGTCGAACAGCGCTTCAGCAAGCGGAGTGGGAACGAATGCGAGCGAGATTTTATTGACCTTCAGCCAGGACGCCAATTTTGACGGCTGATGAACCGTTTCCTCGTTCGGGACGTGCACGCTCGCGCCCGCGGTGAGGTAGGGCCAGAGTTCCCAGACCGAAGCGTCGAAGGAGGGATTGGCCAGTAACGTCGCGCGGTCTTTGGGGTTCACCCCATACGTGCGTTGATGCCACGTCACGAGATTGACCAGACTCGCGTGTTCGATCTCAATGCCCTTCGGAGTTCCGGTCGACCCGGACGTGTAGATAACGTAGGCCGGGTCGTGCGACTCGGGAGGTCGCGCAGTGGTGAACGGCGGAACGGAACCGAGAGATTCATCCAAACAGATCACTCTCAGGCCCGGCACTTCAATTTGGTTTGCCGCGGCAAGGGTGCGCAGCGTCAGCAGCACTTTCGCCTGCGCATCGCCCAACATATAGTTGATGCGTCCAACGGGAGCCGCAGGATCGAGCGGCAGGTACGCGCCGCCAGCCTTGAGAACCCCCAATTGCGCCGCAACCATCTCAATGGAGCGCTCCATCCAAACACCCACGCGTAGTCCGGGACCAAACCCCAGAGACAACAGCCGACCCGCAATGTCATGGGCACGCTGGTTGAGTTCCGCATAGGTGGCCTGGTTGAATTCGTCTGCAATCGCCACCGCGTCTGGCGTACGCGCGGCCTGCCCGGCAAACAACTCGTGGATGCATCGGTCTCGGGGATACGGAATCTCGGTTGCGTTCCATCGCGTGAGCGATTCCTCTTCCGCCTGGGTCAGCAAGGGGAGATCTGCAAGTGTTGCGTCCGGTCGGGCCGGGATGGCGTCGAACAACGTCCTCAGGTAATCGAGCATTTGAGTGACGAGCGCCGCTTCGAAGCGACGCGCATCGTAAACGATCTCGAGATGCAGAACTTCGCCTCCGGAGACATCCAGAGCCACCGGATAATTCGGCTGGCCAAAGATTCGCACCCGGCGGCGCTGCCACTCACTTCCTTGCGAAGCGAATCGGGAATCCAGCGACTCCGGCTGAAAGTTCACCAGGGAATCGAACAACGACACACCGGCGGGAAGATCGGACCAGGTCTGAATATCCGTCAGCGCGGTGTGCTCAAACGGCCGAAGGTCGACCCAGGTTTCCCGTAATTCCGTCAGCCAGGTTAACAGCCTTGTTTGAGGAGTCACCTTCGCCCGCACGGGCACGGTGCTGATAAAGAGTCCGGCGACGGCGTCGGCATTCGGGATACTGGTGCGGCGTCCGCTTCGCACCGCACCAAACGCGACATCGTTCGTGCCGCTGTAGCGCGCGACCAGCAAAGCCCATGCGGCCTGAACCAGGGTATTCAAAGTGAGCTCATGCGCCACGGCAAACGCGTTGAGCGCGGCGGTGGTCTTCTTTGAAAGTTCCATCTCCTGAGAAGCCCGCGCGCAACTCGCCTTATCCTCAAGGGGGGTGCCCCGGGAGAGGGTCGCCGGCACGGTGTAACCTTTGAGCCGCTCCCGCCAGAACGCTTCGGCCTTCGCTCGATTTTCGCTGTGCTGCAGATGCTCGAGGTGTTCGCAAAACGAGGGCAACGGCGGCAGTGTCAATTCCTCACCGCGTTGGAATGCTTCGTAGAACGCGAAGACGTCGCGGAGCACAATGAAAATTCCCCGGGCATCCAGCAGCAAATGATGAACGGTCCACACCAAGTGCCACTCCGCTTCAGCAAACTCGAAGAGCGCAATGCGCCAGAGTGGAGCGCGGGTCAGATCAAGTTCTCTCAGCCGATCCGCGGCAAGCCACGCATCCAACGCTGATGGTTGTTCCTCCTGCGGCATGCCGCGCCAGTGTTCACAGCGGAACGGCACGGAGATTTCCGGCTGAATCTGTTGGGTTGGTCCCCCCTTGCCATGCCACTCAAAACTGCCTCGCAAAATTTCATGGCGCTCCGCAACTCGATGCCAGGCTCGTTGCAATTGGGAAACCTCCACGATTTCGGGCAGCGACAATGAAACCTGTTGCAGGTCCACACCTGAATGTGGCGCGGCCAGGCTGTGAAATAACATGCCTTGCTGCATTGGCGACAATGGGAAAGCCGCCCGGGTTCGCTCGTGCTTCATCAGGTTTACTTCGTTCAACGATGCTACCGTAGTGAGAGAGCCGAAACTCTGGAAGTGGGTTAAAGACCGTAAAAGCCCCCGCGGAGTATCCCCACACAACACGTCCTGCTTTACCAATGTGCCCCGGAGGAGAAGGATAAAACCTACTGCCCGTATTCGGTAAGCTGTGCTTTTTTGCGGGGAATGTTTTGGAAAGGGATCACAACCAAGAGTGCGACCACATTCCAGCACCTGCCAACCTGGGGAACAACGCCGATGAGCCTTTGGGCGGAGTCCGCTTCGCGCGTTGCGCCTCCCGTCGCGGTCCTGGGAATTCCTTTCGACCAGGTCACGCTAAGCAATGCGGTCGAGCGCATTCAGTCGATGATTGCCTCGCGCGAGCCTCATTACGTGGTCACACCCAACGTGGATTTTCTCGTCCAGGCCATTACTGATGCGGAGCTGAGGCGCATTCTTGTGGAAGCGCACCTGGTGCTTTGCGATGGAATGCCGATCGTGTGGGCCTCCCGATGGTTGGGCAACCCCCTGCCCGAGCGCGTGGCCGGGGCGGATCTGGTGCCCGAACTTATTCGCGTGGCCGCTCAGCGCGAGCAACGCCTGTTTTTTCTGGGCGCGACACCGGAGGCAAACAACACCGCAGTCGCCAACGTCCGGAGACAATTCCCGGGCGCAATTATCGCCGGGCACTATTCACCGCCCTTCCGTCCGATGGATGCCATCGACCGGGCCGAGATTCTTCAACGCGTCCGGGAAGCCCGGCCTGATTTGCTTTTCGTGGCTTTCGGTTGTCCCAAAGCGGAGAAATGGATCGCCGCCACCTATCGCGAGCTCGAAGTGCCGGTCGTCATCGGCGTGGGTGCCACCATCGATTTTCTGGCGGGCAGCGTGAAGCGTGCCCCCGTCTGGATACAGCGATATGGCGCGGAATGGCTTTACCGATTGTGCCAGGAGCCACGTCGCCTCTTCTGGCGCTACACCAGGGACCTTCGCCATTTCACCTGGGAACTGGTCAAGCAACTCCGGCTGATGGGAAACCCCGACCCATTCGCAAAGAAGAAAGGCGCCGTGGAAATCGAAGCCCCGCTCCATGACGCGTGGACTCAAGTGCGCGCCGATCAATCAAGCTGGGAATGCGTGGAAGCGCCGTGCCGGCTGGACGTGACGACGGTACGGGACGGCGACCAGCTCTGGCAGAGCCCGCCCTCAAAGCATTGCGTACTGGGCCTGAATGAGGTGCGCTACATCGATAGCACAGGCGTCGCGCTCCTGTTGCGATTGCAAGCCAGGTTTCGCGCGGCGCAACGACAGTTTGTTCTCCTCTGCCCCCATCGCTGCGTGGAGCAGGCCTTGCGGGAGTTGCGCGTGTGGGACTTGTTCCTGATCGTTGGGAAAGGCACTTCGAATTCTGATTCCGATCCACAACCAACCTCATTTCAAAGGAAAGCCGCATGAGAATCGGCTTTTCCACTTCCGTGATCCAACGCGGGCAGACCGGCATCGCGCAATATGTTTTCTCCTTGCTGCAGGCGCTGGCGATGCACCGGGACCACGAATTCGTGTTGTTCGTCCTCGAACGGGACTTGCCTTTGTTTGAATTCGCCAGCCGCCGCATGACGATCGTTCCGGTGCCGGAACGCTATCGTTGTCCGGTGGCGGACATTCTCTGGCATCAAACCGAATTGCCCCGGTTGGTTCAAACCCAGCAACTGGACGTGGTCCATGTGCCGAGTTATCGCCGCATGCTGTGGCGCTCGCCTTGTCCCCGCGTGGCAACCATCCACGACCTCGCCGCGTTTCACGTATCACGCAAATACGATTGGAAACGGATGCTTTACGGTCGCGTGGTTGCGGCGCGCCTGGCTCGAGCGCAAGAGGAGCTGATCGCGGTCAGCCGAAACACGGCAAAGGACATGAAGCAGTTCTGGAACATTCCCACGGAGCGTGTCACGGTGATTCATCACGGCTTAAACCTCCGGCGATTCTCGCCACGGGACGAGCCGCCCGGCGGCCCTCAACCTTTTGGCATCGAACAGCCCTTCTTTCTTTACGTCGCGAGGCTTGAGCATCCCGGAAAAAATCATGTCCGGCTGATTCATGCGTTTGAGCGGTTCAAGATGGAAACCCGTTCCCCGTGGCAACTGGCCCTGGCGGGAAGCGACTGGCACGGCGCCGACGTGATTCATGAGACCATCGCCCAATCCTGGGCTTGCCGGGATATCCACACGCTGGGATTCGTAAGTGCCGATGCATTGCCGCGGCTCTATCAAGCGGCAAGCGTGTTTGTTTATCCGTCCTTGCACGAAGGATTCGGTTTTCCGCCCTTGGAAGCCATGGCCAGCGGATGCCCGGTCCTGTGTTCGTCCCGGGGCGCCCTCGAGGAGGTCGTCGGTAACGCTGCCGTCACCATCAATCCGGAAGACGTGGATGCGCTCAAAAATGAAATGGTGCGGTTGAGCACTGATGAGGAATTGCGGAATCGCCTCACCAGGGCGGGGCTTCAATGGAGCAAGCAATTCGATTGGGCGCGGGCGGCGGAAAAAACGCTGGCGGTTTACCATCGGGCGCGGCTCAAAAACCAGAAGCATCGCGACAGTGCTCCGCTGCCATTGCCCGCTTCGATTTGGCGAACCCAGTGATAAAATCGTTCATCAACCAGTCATGAACCGATCCATTCGCTTTATTATCAAGCCGCGGCTCGGTCCCACTCGGCTTGAGTTATTTCTGCTGTTGTTCCTGGCCTTGATGCGACTCAAATCGCCGGCGGCCGTGACTTCGACAAACTCCAGTGCGGCCCCGCTTCCCACGCCAACCCGCATTCTGGTGAAGCCCAAAAGCGGGCTAAGCCTCGTAACGCTGCACCAGAATACTAAAGTGCAAGTCCTCGCTCAATTCCCCGGAATGGGCGGCCTGGAGATCATCCAGCCACAATCCGGAACCACGCCGGAAGGACTCCTCGCCATCTACCGGCAAAGCGAGTTGGTGGAGTATGCGGAGTTGGACCGGGTGGTTCACGCCATGCTCGACCCGAACGACACCCATTTTCAAAATGGCAACGCCTGGCACGTCAACAACTATGGGCAATCTGGCGGGATTGCGGGCGCGGACATCAAGGCGCGCGAGGCATGGGATATCCGCACGGACGCGTCCAGTGTCATCGTTGCGGTTCTCGACAGTGGGGCTCGCTTCGCGCACCAGGATCTTACTTCCAACCTTTGGCGCAACCCCGGTGAGATCTCCGGAAACGGACTCGATGATGATGGCAACGGATACATTGATGACGTTCATGGCATCAACGCCATCGTGAATAATGGTAACCCGAGCGACGACTACGGACACGGCAGCCACGTGGCCGGAATCGTCGGCGCCGTGGGCAACAACAATGCCGGTGTGGTCGGCGTGTGCTGGCAGGTTCAACTCATGATTTGCAAATTCATTGACTCAGCTGGAAACGGCTGGGTGTCCGACGCCATCAAGTCCATTGACTACGCCCGCTCGAAGGGCGCGAAAGTCATCAACCTGAGCTGGGGAGAGCCCGAATACAATTCACAAGCGCTGTACGACGCGATCGCCAGCGCACGCGACGCCGGCATCATCGTCGTCTGCGCCTGCGGCAACGAGAGTTTGAACAACGATGTCACGCCGTTGTACCCCGCGAGCTTCAGCCTGAACAACATCCTCTCCGTAGCCGCGACCACCCGCCGGGATGAACTGGCGAGCTTCTCCTGTTATGGACCATCCACCGTGGACCTGGGCGCTCCGGGCGACACCATTGCCTCCTGCAGCAGTGACTCAAATACGTCGTATCAGTATCGCTCGGGAACATCCATGGCCGCGCCGATGGTCGCCGGAGCCTGCGCCCTGGTGTGGGCCCAGTTTCCTTCGGACAACTACAGTCAGATCATCAACCGCATTCTCGACAACGTCGACCCGCTGCCGGAACTCGCCGGGAAATGCCTGACTGGCGGCCGGCTGAACTTGAACAAGGCATTGACGAGCGCTCCTCCAGCACCGCCCGCGACTCTCACCGTGGTTGCCAGTGACGATATCGCCACCCTCGGCACGACGGATACGGCAGCGTTTACGTTTACGCGCAATGGCGACAATTCCGCTGATCTGACCGCAGATTTTGAATTCAGCGGCACGGCGGTGAAATGGACGGATTATCGGCGCCCCGAAGGCGACATGCCGGAGGTGCTGACCATTCCAGCGGGTCAAAACTCGGCGACGTTGACTTTCCTCGCCATTGCGAACACGACGGGAGCCAACCCGCAAACCGTCATCGTGACGCTGCGACCGAGCAGCGCCTACGTCGTCGGTTCGCCCGGCAGCGCCAGCGCCACCATCCTCCCCGCGATGACTCCGTTTCCGGTCAGCATTTCCTTTGTGCCACCCTCCAGCATCTCCTTGCGGTGGCCCAGTTCCGCCGGGGCGACGTATCGTGTGCTGGGCCGGCCGGACCTCACGTCGGGAACCTGGCAGAACCAAAGCAGCGTGATCAACGCCACCGGTGACAACACGACCTGGAACGCCAGCACGAGCCCGGGCCGGTTTTATTTCCGCGTGCTGCGGCTCAATTAAAAGCAGGAGTGGTTGGTGGGGTTCTCACCCACTTCAAGTCATCTGTGGCTCGGATTAAGATGGCCGCGGTGCCGTTTCCTTATGAAGGGCAGGCTACGCATCCTTTTCCTTGAAGATGTGCCATCAGACGTGCCCGTGATTCAACACGAATTGCGCAAGGCCGGTCTTTTGGCGCAAGTGCACCGCGTTGATACGAAGGAAGCGTTCGCGGAGGAACTCGAAAAGCACCCGCCGGATATCATTCTTTCCGATCACGGCCTTCCCTCCTTTGACGGCTTCGCCGCCCTCGCATTGGCGAAACGCAAGCATCCTTTGGTCCCCTTCATCTTTGTCACCTCCACGGGCGGTGAAACCATTACGAAGGCGTTCCAGCAAGGCGCGACAGATTACGTGCTCAAGAGCCAGCTCGCGAAGCTCGCGCCAGCGGTCAAACGCGCCTTGCGCGAAGCGATTCAAAAACGTGACCGGGCCCGGCGGTTTCCCGACGACGAAAACAGCCTACGTTTCCTGATACAGAACGTAAAAGACTACGCGATCATGAGGTTGGATCCGAATGGCATTATCACCTTCTGGAGCGCGGGCGCCGTTGCACTGTTTGGATTCAGTCCCGCCGAGGTCGTGGGCCATCATTTCTCGATGCTGTACGAGGAGACCGTGGTGGCAGCTCACTTTGAATCCGCGCTCCAGACGGCCAACGCGAAAGGTTTCTTTGAAGAAGAGAGTTCACGCCTGCGGAAGCATCAGAGGCCAATTTACACGAGAGCCACGCTGCGTCCCCTGAGACTTGAAGACGGTACGCTCCAGGGATTCGTGCACGTTTCCCATCGCGTGGGCGATCCCGTTCCCATTCTGCGCTCCATTCCCACCACCGACGCCCGCTACACACACCTGGTGGAGCTATGCCCCTGCGCCATCATGGTCGTCAGCACCACGGGACAAATTCTGTATGCCAACTCGGCCGCCGCCACTCTCTTGAAAGCTCGCAGCGGCAAGGAACTCACCGCTTATACCCTGCAGGACATTGCGCCCCCCAGTGGCGGAAAAAATATCCTGGAACGGATCCGTGATGCCCGGCAACAAGGCCATAGCTTTGTTGAGCACGATCTCAGAAGATTGGACGATACCGCCGTGCCCGTTGAAGTGTCCGCTTCCTCCGTGACTTACCTCGGCCACCCTCGACTGGAAATTGTGGCCCACGACATCACCGAGCAACGGCGCGCGGAACAGGCCTTGCGGCAGAGAGAACAGCACGTTCACGCCATTCTCGAAACGGCGCTGGATGCCATCGTTACGGTTGATCGCCAGGGACTCGTTCAGGAGTGGAATCCCGCCGCGGAACGGATCTTTGGCTACCGGCGGAGCGAGGCGTTGGGCCATCCGGTGGATGAACTCGTTATTCCTGAATCATTGCGGAAGACTTATCGCGAGGGGTTGGAGAACTATCTGAAGACCGGAACCTGCCGGCTGCTGGGCCATCCGGTGGAACTGACCCTGCGCCGCGCCACTAATGAGGAATTTCAAGTTGAGCTGGCCATCAGCCGCAGTGGAACGGACGAAGCGCCAGCGTGCACCGCATTGATTCGCGACATCACCGAGCGCAAGCAATCCGAAGCGGCGTTACAGAAGAGCGAAGAATATTTCCGCATGCTGGTGGAGGGAGCCAAGGATTATGCGATGTACATGTTGGACGCCGAGGGCCGGGTGGTGGGCTGGAATGCCGGCGCCGAACGGCTCGAAGGCTACAAAGCCGAAGAGATCGAGGGTAAGCACTACTCTGTTTTTTTCCTGCCGGAAGACATTCGAGCAGGTTTGCCGGGCATTATTCTCAAACGGGCCGCGGCGGAGGGCCGCCTCTGGAACGAGGGCTGGCGCATTCGCGGGGACGGTTCGCGTTTTTGGAGCCGCGGCGTGGTCACCGCCCTCCGGGACGAACACGGCACGCTTCAAGGCTTTTCCAAAATCGCTCACGACCGCACCCAACAACGAATGCACGAACAGGAGATTCTGCGGCTCAACACGACTTTGGAGCAACGGGTCGCCGAGCGCACCGCGCAACTGGAAGCGGCGAACCACGAGTTGGAAGCCTTCAGCTATTCCGTCTCACACGACCTCCGCTCCCCCTTGCGGCACATCACGGGCTACATCGAGATTCTCCGCTCGGAAATCAGCAAGGACCTCGACAAGACGGCGCTGCAACATTTGCAAACCATTGCCCAATCCGCGAGCCGCATGGGCGAATTGATTGACGCCCTGCTCGCCTTTTCGCGCATGGGCCAGTCCGAGATGCACCAGACCGACGTGCGACTTGACCTGCTCGTTGAACAGGCGCGCCGCGAACTGGCGCAGGACGCCGCCAACCGCAACATCGAATGGCAAATCGACCCGCTGCCCATCGTGCATGGCGACGCCTTCCTGCTCCGTCAAGCCATTGTCAATCTCCTCTCCAACGCGCTGAAGTACACGCGCGATCGTAATCCGGCCCGAATCGCGATCGGCGCACAGATCTTCGAAGAGGAGATTCAGGTTTTCTTCCGGGACAATGGAGTGGGTTTCGACCCGCAATACGCCGACAAACTCTGGGGCGTATTCCAGCGGCTGCATCATGCTCATCAATTCGAAGGTACCGGGATTGGCCTGGCCAACGTCCGCCGCATCATTCACCGACATGGCGGTCGCACCTGGGCAGAAGGCAAGCCGGACGAAGGCGCCACGTTTTACTTTTCCCTCCCGCAGCCGCCGAAATCCGGCCTGAATGCCGGAATAACCATCGCTGAACGTGAACAATGAAATCAGGATCTTGCTGCTTGAGGACAGCCAATACGATGAAGAGCTCATCCGGCATGCGCTCCGGCAGGAAAACGTATCGTTCCAGCTCAAGCGCGTGGATACCCAGGTTGCGTTCATGAAGCAAATCACCGAGTCACCGCCCGACTTGATTCTGTCGGACTTCTCCCTGCCGACCTTCGATGGGATGAATGCGCTCGCGTTGGCGCGGGAAAAATGTCCGGAGGTGCCGTTCATCTTTGTGACGGGCACGCTGGGTGAAGAGGTGGCCATCGAAACGCTGAAAAAGGGCGCGACCGACTACGTGTTGAAACATCGGCTGTCCCGGCTGGTGCCTTCCGTGCATCGCGCCCTGCGCGAGGCCCGTGAGCGGGACGACCGCAAACGCGCCCAGCAACAGCTGCGGGAATCCTACGAACAACTGCGCTCTCTGTCCGTGCATCTGCAATCGGTGCGCGAAGAGGAACGCACCCGCATCGCGCGCGAGGTTCACGACGAATTGGGTCAGGCGCTGACGGGACTGAAATTGCAATTGACCTGGCTCGCGGGCCGCCTGCCCAAAAGGTCAAAGCTCTTGCGCGACAAAGCCAAATCTCTTTCCGCCAACGTCGATGCGACGATCCAGGCGATGCGCCGCATCGCCACGGCGCTGCGCCCGGGCATTCTGGACACCGCCGGTTTGCTGGCGGCGCTGGAGTGGCAGGCCCAGGAATTTGAGTCGCAGACCGGCATCAAGTGCACCCTGCAGACATCGCTTCAGGACACGGAGTGGAATCAGGACTTGAACACGGCATTCTTCCGCATTTTTCAGGAGACTCTCACCAACGTCATCCGGCACGCCAACGCCACCGCAGTCAACGTGCGCTTCTACGAGGAGCGGGATGATTTGATCCTGGAAATTCACGACAACGGCGTTGGGATTGCCGAAAAGGATATTCGCAATACCCAGTCCATTGGCTTGCTGGGTATGCGGGAACGTGCCGCCTTGCTCGGAGGAGAAGTGCACTGGCGCGGCGAGCCGGGCAAAGGCACGACGGTCACCGTTCGGATGCCGCGTCCGGAAAACAAACCGGCCCCCGTCAGTTTTCAATTCCATGAAAATATTGCTCATCGACGACCACGCGGTCGTGCGGCAAGGGTTAAAGCTCATTCTCGCTGATCACATCCGGAGCGCGAGATTTGGCGAAGCCCAGAACGCCGGCGAAGCGTTGAATCGTGTGTCCAAGGAAACGTGGGATGTTGCCGTGCTCGACATCACCATGCCGGGGCGCAACGGGTGGGAAGTGTTGCGGGAGATCAAGCGGCTGCGCCCCAAGCTGCCCGTCCTCGTATTGAGCATGCATCCGGAGGACCAATTCGCGGTACGGATGCTGAAGAACGGCGCGGCCGGTTATCTCACCAAGGAAAGCGCTGGAGAGGAGCTTGCGGGGGCGATCAAAAAAGTCGTTTCCGGCGGACGCTATGTCAGCCCTTCACTGGCGGAGCGCATGGCGGCGTACCTGGACATTGACGTGCAAAAACCCCCGCACGAACGACTCTCGGATCGGGAATTTCAGATCATGCGCATGATGGCCTCCGGGAAACAAGTCAGTCAGGTGGCTCGGGAACTCTCCCTGAGCGTGCAAACCATCAGTACCTATCGCGCCCGCATCCTCGAGAAAATGGATTTGAAGAACAACGCCGAGATGACGCGCTATGCCATCGAGAAGGGACTCTTGAAGTGACTGGACGTGTTCAGGAGTAAAGCTTTGCGCTAGGTTCTCGCCCCGCGCCATTTAAGGTCTCCACCTACTTTGTCGGACTTGTTGCGGCAAGCTAGGCTTGCCCCACAGTTAGCGGGATGACCGCGGCTCTCACGGAAAATACGACTCAGAACAACGCAGCGAGGTCAATTCATGAACGACGAGCAAGCCGACGTGGTGATTGATGCCAGTCCGAGCGAACCCATGCATCCTGCCGGAACTGTTTATGGTTCCCTGCCGCGGCGGCAACCGGCCGTAAATCCAGGTCCGTCCCCAACTTCGAAACCGTCCTTCCGCCCCGCCGACGCCTGGCTGTTCATCGAGGTGTTAAGGGAGCACTGGTCCTGGATCATGATTGGCGGAGTTCTCTGCGCGATGCTGGGTTTCGCCGCGAGCTGGGTGTTCTGGAAGCCCGCCTTCATTGCGTCCGCGCGCCTGATCCGAAACGAATCTCCGCGCACCGCTGAAGTATTCACTTATCAGACCCTCACCCCGCAAACCTACGTGAGCCTGCTACGTTCGCCCGAATTGATGTCTCACGTGGCAAGGCTCGCCAATCCACCAATCCCGACGGAAGCGTTTGTCAAGCGTCTGCGCCTTACCCCGGAACGCGAAGGCGACGTCGTGCTCGTCGAGTTCGCAGCGGGAAACAAGGAAGCGGCGATGAAGCTGGCCAATCTCTACGCGACGGAGGCGGTGATCTTCACCCAGCAACTGCAATCAAACGCGGCGAATGAAGTGCTCCAATTTGTTTCGCCGCAACTCGAGCAGGTGGCATCCGAAATCGCCAGTCTTAAAAATGAAAAAAGGGCGTTGCCGCAATCCTTGCCCACCGTGAGTGCTGCCCGACCGTCGCCGTTGGATCTCAAAGTGCGCAAGGCCCAGGAGGAACTCGTGGAAGTGTTGACGCAATACACCGAGACTCATCCCATGGCCCAGGCCGCGCGTGCCAAGGTGGAAGCTCTGCAGCAACAACAGGCCAAAGGCGAGGAGCCGGCGCCGCTGCCATCCGAATCCGAGATTGCCGGACAATTCGCCGTGCAACGTGATGTCTGGGAAATGGTGCGAAGCGAACTGCAACCCCTGGAAAGCTCGCGGTACGAACTGATGAAACGCCAGCGCTCCGCGGCCCTGGTCGCCAACGAACCCCCGGGCTATTACCGCATGCTCTCCCCGGCTCTCTTGCAGGAAGTGAAAGGCTCAAAGCGTGAACTCAAAATCGGCATCATCACGATCTTCTTTGGAGTGGCGGGCGTCATTGGCTTCACCCTGCTCGCGCTGCTGATCGAGGTGATGGACCAGCGACTTAAAGTGCCCGCCGATGTAACGCGCGTGACGGGATTACCGGTCATCGGCACGGCTCCGGATCTGGATCTTCTTTCGCATATCGAGCAACGCAATTGGGCCTTCAAAACGTGGAAGCGATTACAAGGACGGCTCAGCCAAACCCTCAATCATGGTCTGGTTTGTGGAGTCACCTCCTCCACGCATGGTGAAGGGCGTTCCACGCTGGTTCGCAGTCTGGCCCGCGCGGCCAGCGAGAGTGGTTTTCGTGTGCTGACCGTATCCACCCGCCACGAAGTCCGGAATGGCCGGCTTCATGCCCCGTCGCCGGAAAAACCAACCAACGGCCATGCCAATGGCCACAACCTGAGCGTCACGATGAACACGCTGCCAACTCCCGCCGAAGTGGAAGAGAAGCTCGTGGGCCCGCATTCCCAACCCGTCGTTCATATTCCGTTGCCGGGTTGGGTGTGGAATCTGGACCGCCGCAAACAATGGCAGGCGACCCTCGAGGAATGGCGAAAAATTGAAAACGTCGTCATTCTCATCGAGTTGCCGCCCGCGTCGCATCCCGAAGCGATCTTGCTCGCGGAGGAAATTCCGAACGTGCTTTGGCTGGCCGACAGCGGCGGATGTGACGCGGAGGAAACGCGCGCTCAATTGGAAACGCTTCGCCACGCGCGTTGCAATCTCGTTGGCGCGGTGCTCAATCACGCGCCCGCCGAGCGCGTGCGCAATCGTTTTGCCCGTTGGTTGCCCGGCCTTCTGTTCGGATTGCTCGCCAGCACCCTGAACGCCCAGCAATACCGCTTCCAGCCGTTCGATCCGGTGCCCGCTGCCCCTCCAACCGTTCAAACGAATATTCCACCCCCGGCGCCAACACCAACTGTTTCCGCCCCCACCAACCCGACGGCAGCGGCACCTATAGGTGGCAGCTTCCTGGGGGGCAGCGCGCCCACCGAACGGGCGCCGTGGCAGGAACGATTCACTTTGGGACCAGGCGACATTCTTCGCATCTCCTTGTACGGCTCGCCGGAGTTCACCAAGGCCGACGTCACCGTCGCCCCCGATGGACGCGTCGCCTTCCTCGAAGCACAGGATGTCATGGCGAGTGGCCTCACCATCGATGAATTCCGGCAGGCCCTCGATAAGGCCTTGAGCGAATTCCGTCGCGCCCCACGAACCATGGTCAGCCCCGTCACCTTTCACAGCAAACGATATTATATCCTGGGCAAAGTCAACCAGCGCGGCGTCTATTCGCTCGAGCAATCCACCACCGTGCTCGAAGCCATTGCTTTGGCCAAGGGCTTCGAAGTCGGCCTGAGAGAACGGGACAGTTTTGATCTGGTGGATTTGCAACGGAGCTTTTTGATGCGCGACGGCAAACGCGTGCCGATCAATTTCGAACGCATGTTTCTGGATGGCGACCTCTCGCAAAACATCACGCTCGCTCCAAATGATTACCTCTTCTTCCCGCCAGGTCGCCTGCAGGAAGTGCACGTGTTGGGCGACGTGAACTATCCCGGCTCGGTCACCTACACGCCCAAACTCGGGGTGATTGGCGCGATCACCGTGCGCGCTGGCTTCGTCGAAAAGGCTTACAAGTCCAAAGTGCTGGTCGTTCGCGGCGGCCTGGATAATCCGCAGACTTTTGTCGTGAACTGCAATGACATTCTCAATGGCAAGACGCCCGACTTTCTACTCGAGCCCAAGGACATCGTTTACGTTTACAAGCGTCCCTGGTATCGAGCCGAGGAAATCCTGGACCTTGCCATCACGGCCTTCCTGCAGTCCGTCGTGGCAACCTACACCGGACAGGAAATCATCCAACCCTTCACGCCGTGAACCTCAACAACTATTGCACTTACGGGCTTTGCCTTGGCATCGCGCTGTTGGCAGGTTGCGCGTCGCAGCCAGGCTCCACCCGGACGCTCACTGCGTTCGGTGATTCGGACACCAGGGTCATCCTGACCAACCGCGTGCAACCGGAGTGGTTAAGGCCTTCCACCAACCCGTTTACCCTGGGTCCGGGTGACAAACTGGACCTCGAACTGATTGGCGAAACCAACTCGCTGACGCCAACCGTGGTTTGCCCCGACGGAAAAATCTACTTCAACGTGTTGGACGGCGCCGATGTGTGGGGACTCACGCTGAGCCAGGCCAAGTCGTTGATCGAGCAGAAGCTTGCCGAACAAATTCGCAACGGGCCTAAGGTTTCCGTTTCCCTCCGCGCCGCGCAAAGCAAACGCATCTGGTTGCTGGGCCGTCTCCAATCACCCGGGGTGTATCCCCTGAATCGACCCACGACGTTGCTCGAAGCCATCGCTGCCGCCGGCGGCACGACCACCTTCATTACCCAGCGAGACAACGCGTCCACCACCATGTCCGAGGAACTCGCTGATCTAAAGCACAGTTTCGTGGTGCGGCGGGGAACCATGCTGCCCGTGGACTTTGATCGTTTGATCAACCACGGCGACCTCTCCCAAAATATTTATCTCGAGCCCGATGACTTCATCTACCTGCCCCCGGTCGTGGCGCCGCAGGTTTATGTCATCGGTGCGGTCGGCCAGCCGCGCGCCGTCGGTTTTACGGAAGACCTGACATTGGCCGGGGCGATTGCCGGCGCTTATGGAACAGTTGAGGACGCCTACGTTTCCCACGTTGCCATCGTTCGCGGTTCCTTTGCCCAGCCGGAGATCGCCGTTGTGGACTTCGCCAAAGTCAGGCGTGGCAAAGCGCCGGACGTGAAGCTTCAGCCCGGCGACATCGTTCATGTGCCCTTCTCGCCATACCGCTATTTGACCAAGTATGCCGAAACCATCATGAACACCTTCGCCGCCTCAGTGGCCATCAACGCCGGCTCGCGCTTCTTCCTGGAAGAAGGAGAGACCGGCGGCGTGTTCATTCCCGTGGGCAGCCGCATCTCCATCCAGCCGCCTCCGCCTCCGCCAGTGGGACAGCCATAAGCGCATCAAGTTTTCCTTGAGAACGTTGTCAGTGAAACTATGACACGATTCTCGTTCATAGTGCCATTCTGGAACTTTTTCGTAGCCCCCACAGTGCGTCACAATGCAAAGGAGCATTGTCGCAACGTGTTGGGCGCTATTGGCCATTTCGGCCAGGGGCGCAGGTATTTGGATGGACGACGCACTCCCGGCGGGCGCAGGCACTGGTTCAACCGGAAATGATTCATGGTCCTGGATAAGCAGTAATCCTGCTCCCCAGAGTGGCTCCAAAGCGCATCAATCTTCACTGAATGCCGGTTTACACGGTCATTCCTTCAATTGGACGGCACCATTCACAGTCAACGCGGGCGAATCGCTTTACACTTACGTTTACCTCGATCCGGCGAATCCCCCCTCCGAAATCATGCTTTCCTGGAACAAAGTTCCGGGTGATTGGGAACACCGGGCTTATTGGGGCGCCAACAACATAAATTATGGCACGGACGGAACGGCCAGCCGCCGGTATATGGGCGCTTTGCCCGCCGCGGGCCAATGGGTGCGCCTCGAAGTGCCGGCCAGCGCCGTCGACCTGGAGGGCGCGTCACTGCAAGGCATGGACTTTTCAATCTTTAACGGTCGCGCCACCTGGGATTCGACTGGAACGATGGCGGGATCTGGTTCAGGCGGGTCCAGCACTCCGACCAACAACCCCACCCCCACCAATTCGCCGTCCACGGCAACCAATCTGCCCGCCAATGACGATTACGACTTCGGCGCGCCGCAAATGCCGCTGATCGGTCAAAACTTTCTGCGCATCATCACGCCCACCTTGCTGGAACTGCACCTGGTCAACACCGCACCCGCAGGCGGCAGCGTGACTTCGTGGAACTTCGTGAACTCCAGCGGCAGTCTGCAGCTCCCGGCGACGTCGCAATTCACCGTCACCGCAAACAATTCGACGATTGGCGTTCAATCTGTTGGCTTCAAGCGTCGTCCCCTGTACGCGCCACTGGCCGAGCGCGACCTGCGCATTGATAATTGCCTTTATCTCCAGCTCAGCTCGCCCATCCCGGACAACGCCACCGTCAAGGTCGTGAATCCGAACGGCTCCCTTTGGAGTTCGAGTCTGTCGTTCACCAGCAAGGCCGAGGCACTACGCTACAATCCGGCGATTCACGTAAATCAGGAAGGTTACGTGCCGGCCTTTCCCAAGAAGGCCATGGTCGGCTATTACCTCGGCAGCATGGGCGAACTGCCTTTGCCCTCGACGACCTTCACCATTGTGAACGCCACCTCCGGCGTGCCCGTCTGGCAGGGTAGCCTTACCCCGCGGGCCGACGTCGGTTACTCTTACACGCCCACGCCGTATCAAAAGGTTTACCAGGCGGACTTCAGCACCTTCACGACGCCAGGTGAATATCGTCTCGTTGTTCCGGGGCTCGGGGCGTCGCTGCCATTCCTGATCGACGAGGGCATCGCCATGTCCTTTGCCCGCGCCTATGGCCTGGGTCTTTATCATCAACGCTGCGGCACCGCGAACTCGATGCCTTACACGCGCTTCACCCATGACGCCTGTCACACTGCCGAGGCGGCCGTGCCGTTGCCGCAATCGTCGTACAACTTCACGTGGAACAAGATTGGCGATTACGCGCAACAATCAAACGCCGACAATCCGGCCCAGACGGCACCCAAACTCACCAGTCCTTCCGCGCAACTCTATCCCTTCGCGCGCACGGGCACCATCGATACTTCCGGCGGCCATCACGATGCCGGCGATTACAGCAAATACACCATCAACTGCGCGAGCCTGACGCACGCCTTGATGTTCTCCGTGGATTCCCTCGCGGGCGTCGCGGCCCTCGACAACCTCGGCATCCCCGAGAGCGGCGATGGCATCAGCGACATTTTGCAGGAAGCCAAGTGGGAGGCGGATTTCCTCACGAAGATTCAAGACAGTGACGGCGGGTTCTACTTCCTCGTGTATCCCAAGGACCGCGAATACGAAAACAACGTCACTCCCGATCACGGCGACGCGCAAGTCGTCTGGCCCAAGACCACTTCGGCCACCGCTGCGGCAGTGGCTGCGCTGGCGCAATGCGCGTCGTCACCCTTGATGAAGCAGAAATATCCCCAGGCCGCCGCGCTCTATCTGGAGAAGGCGAAACTCGGCTGGCAATTTCTGCAAAACGCCATTTCCAAAAACGGCAAGGCCGGCGCTTATCAAAAGATCACGCACTACGGCGACGATTTCGCGCACGACGACGAACTCGCCTGGGCCGCTTGCGAAATGTTCCTCGCCACCGGCGACGCCAACATTCACAACACGCTCAAGTCATGGTTCCCCGATCCGACGAACGCTTCGACCTTCCGTTGGGGCTGGTGGCGGTTGTATGCCGCCTACGGCAACGCTGTTCGGAGTTACGCCTTCGCCGTCAAGAGCGGCCGCATGAGCGCCAATCAAGTGGATTCCAGCTATCTGGCCAAGTGCATCGCCACAGTGACCGCCGCCGGCGATGACGCCCTCAAGTGGTCGCAACAAGGTGCTTACGGCAGCAGCTTCCCGGAAGCCACCAAGCGCGTGAAAGGCGCCGGCTGGTATTTCTCCGCGAGCCAGGCCTTCGATATCGCCGCCGCGTATCAATTCAACGCCCGCGCCGATTATCTCGATGCCATGGTCGCCAACGTGAACTACGAAGGCGGTTGCAACCCGGTCAATGCCGCTTACGTCACCGGCCTGGGCTGGAAACGTCAGCGCGAAATCGTTCATCAGTATTCCTGGAATGATCGACGCACCATGCCGCTCACCGGCATTCCGATTGCCAGCATCCAGCAAGGCTTCGTTTACACGGGCACTTACGGCACGCAACTCGCCTCGTTGACCTACCCGTCCGACGACGCCAGCACGGCGCTGTATCCGTTCTACGACCGTTGGGGCGACACGTTCAACGTCACCACGGAGTTTGTTGTCACCGACCAGGCGCGCGGTTTGGGCACGGTCGCATTCCTCGCGGGTATGACCTCTTTGAAGTCGCAAGCATGGAAACCGATCGCCGGTCAGATCGCCGGCGTCGCCGCACAGGTCACTGCCGGAACACCAGTCACCGCTACGTTGCAAGTGCCCGGGATGGATCTGCGTGGGGCGCGCATTCTTTGGGAAGCCAAGGGACAAGAGCCGGCTTACGGAGACTCTTTTACCTTCACGCCCACCAGCGCCAGTGGAAATTGGGTCGAAGCCGAAGTGCAATGGCCGGATGGGCGACGCGTTTTCGCCGCGACGGACGTGGCGCCAACCGGTGGCGGGAGTGGCACCAATGGATTGCCTGCCGTCAGCGTCACCAGCACGGATTCCGTCATGACTGAAGGCGACTCCAGTGACACCGCCAGGTTTGTCATCAATCGCACTGGCTCGACGGCCAATGCCCTGACCGTAACTTTTCAGCCCGGCGGCGCTGCCACCAAGTGGAATGATTATCGTCGCCCGCAAGGGGACATGCCGGAAACGTTCACCATTCCCGCCGGGCAGAGCACCCTGGAAGTCACGGTGTACGCCCCGGCCGACTCGGAAACGGAAGGCAACGAAACGGGCACGTTCACGATTGTGGGCAATCCCGCTTACACCATCGGCACCCCGGCTTCGGTCACGCTCACTATCCTGGAAGCCGGCGCGTCCAACGACAACACGCCCCCGACCGTCTCCATCAGTTCACCGGCAAACCACACCACCGTTTCCGGATCCACGCTGACGGTGTCCGCCAACGCGTCGGACAACACCGCCGTGGCCGGCGTGCAGTTCAAATTGAATGGCGCGAATCTCGGCAGCGAAATCGTCAAGGCGCCCTATGCCCTGAGCGTCACCAATCTGAGTAACGGAACGTACTCTTTGACTGCCGTGGCCCGCGACCCTGCGGGCAACCGAAAAGCCGCCCCCGCAATTTCAATAACGGTGATCAACGGACAATGGTCCGGCGGCGGCGACACGACCGGTTTTCGTGCCTCGCTGGTGCGAAACAGTGACGGCGCCACGGTCATTTGGCCCAGCACCCCCGGCAAGACCTATCGGGTTTCCTACAAGAACTCGGTGAGCGGGACGAATTGGACCGAGATCAGCACCAACGTGACGGCCACCGGCCCGAGCACCTCGTGGTCCGACCCCGGCGCGAAGACGGCCCCGCAACGGTTCTATCGCGTGCGCCAAACCAACTGATGGCACCATTACGGAGTGTGGCGGTGTGTCGCCGCAAAATGGAACGTGGCGAGGAAGCGAGTCTCCCAACGTTCTGAACCAATGCGGCCACACCGTCGCGCTTCGGCCAAAGAAAAGCCCAATCCGTGCGAAAGGAGCGCTGGACTGAGTGAACAAAACCAGGGACTGACCCGATCTCGAAACGCCCCACGCCAATCTGGTGGCGGGCATGAAATGGTTTCTGGGCACTTACACCAGCCGGTTCAACCGCCGGCACAAAGTCTTCGGGCATCTGTTCAGCGGTCGTTATAAATCGTTGGTCGTGGACGGGAGCGCAACCGGGTATTTGCGGACGGTGTGCGATTACGTGCATCTCAATCCAGCTCGTGCCAAACTGCTCAAGCCGGAGCAAGCGCTGAGGGAGTATCGGTGGAGCAGTTGGCCTGAATATTTGAAGTCGCCGGGCAAACGACCGGGTTGGCTGCGGGTGGACCGGTTGTTGGGTGAGTATCGAATTGCGGCGGACAGTCCGGCGGGCCGGAAGCGATTGGAGGAATCTCTGGAAACTCGACGTGCCGGAGCGGACGGGCCTGACTACAAGCCGATCCGCCGCGGCTGGTTTCTAGGAGAAAAGGCGCTCAAGGAGGAACTGATGGCCCAGGTGAACGCACAAGCCGGGGGGTGGCATTACGGGGAGGAACTGCGGGAATCGGCGGAAGCCAAAGCCGAACGGATTGTGGCGGAGGAAATGAGACGACGCAAATGGGATGAGCGGGCGCTGAACCAACGCCGCAAGGGCGACGCGGGAAAGCTGGCCATCGCCCGACGGTTACGAGAGGAAACGACGATGACGCTTGCCTGGATAGCGGATCGGCTGGCCATGGGGACCAAGACGCACCTGTCCCATTTGCTGTATTGGGAACAGCGAAACAAATGAAAAGCACGATACTATTGACCGACCCCTTTCGTTGACCGCTCGCCTTAATGTAATGGGCGACCCTTTCAGCGTGTATTCTCACATAAGTGCCGCTACGACATGCAGCGTGCCCAACAAGGTGAAGAAAACGACCACAAACCAATCGCCAAGGCGTCTCCCAAGATAAAACTGTGTGCCTGCGCGGACGAACCAAAAGCCCGCTACTGCGCCTGCAGTCAATGCGCCTGCCAATGTGCCAAGCCATCTGGCAGCAAAACAGTCGAAGATGCCGATCGCGACAATCCCGTAACTGACACAATGATTCATCACGTAGATGATACCGCGCAAATCGGTGTTAAGAGCCGCAGTGCCGTCGTAAGAAGTGCCGTTTTCTGGCCGAATTGTCATCCGAAATCCGGGTGTGTTTACGATCTCAATGTGGGTGAAGTGCCGTCAGCGCCGTCCTCCCTTTTTCTCAATCCTCGTCACCCG
>DASUGI010000397.1:0-7111 GCA_036274115.1 Verrucomicrobiia bacterium | reverse complement strand
ATCTGGGCGGTGTCGGCGAGATCGTTGGTGAAAACCAGACCGTAGGTGGGCAGACCGATGCTTTCACTGCGACCATCCGAACCGATGTCAATGGAGGGCAAGGAATCGAGCCAGTAGCTGAGTGACCTGCCTTCGAACCTGGGTTCTGATTTCCAGAACGCAACGAGAAGCAGCGCGATGAACAGCAGCGCGGCCAGCAAGAGCCACTTTCTTTTCAAGTGTCGCCGGGCGGACATTGGTTGCCTGGATGCAAAGGGATTCTCACCATCTTATCGGATCTCGTTTGCCACGCCGCTGTTCCAGTAGTGGTACATCTCCTCGACCGTTGGCACTTTGAGCGGGCGAACGACGCGAAAACCGACGAACCGAGCCGCGTCCATATACCAGAGAGTCGGAGGTACCGATGGATCGTTCTTCCACTTTTTATCCGATTTTGCGCGGGCAGCGCTCCGGAGTTGATGTGGATCGTTATCCCACGACCCGCCCCGAACGACATGCGGATAAGGTTGGGCTGCCTTGTTCCATGGGTCCACTGACAGTTTATCCTGCTGCAAGTAGAAGTTCGGGTCGTATTGGTCCAGGCACCATTCGGCGACGTTGCCGTGCATGTCGTAAAGTCCCCAGGGATTGGGCTTTTTCTTGCCGACCTTTTGATACTTGGAGTGGCTGTTTTCCCAGAACCACGCATAATCGGCAAGCTTTGCCCGATTGTCGCCGAATGAGTAAGCGTTCGTGGTGCCGGCGCGGCAGGCGTATTCCCATTCGGCTTCGGTGGGCAGGCGATAGAAATGTCCGGTCCTGGCACTGAGCCACTGGCAATACTTGTTGGCCGCGTGCTGGGTCATCGCAATGGCCGGGAAACCCGCCTTGCCCATGCCGAAACTCATATCGAAATAAGGTTTCGAAGGTTTGGTTACGGTGTCCGAGATCTGGCTGACGTGATTCGTTGCCTTGGGTGTGCCCTCCTCGATGTTCAGCATGAAAGGCAGGTACTCATTCCAGGTGACTTCGCATTGCTGCATCCAGAAGGGGGAGATTTTTACTTTATGCTGTGGCCCTTCATCGGTGCGACGGTCGGTCTCCGTTTCCGGACTGCCCATCATGAATTCGCCGCCTTTGATCGGGACCATGACCGATACGACGACCACATTCGTGCCCGATACCGATAAGTATGGGTATCCGAAATTTCCGCGATCGGGAACAGAGAAAGAGTTGGTGTAAACCCTCATTTCGGCTTCACTGATTTGGGGATCAGCCGCCACAATTTTTTCGTGCAACTGCAGGACCAAGGCTCCCTCTTTTTCGGCGCGCTGTCGTTTCCAGTTTAACCAGGTCTGCCTGGTGGCGGCTCGCGCGAGCGACCAGGGGCGTTCCGCGGCGGGAAGGTCGAACGCGATGAGAAACGCGAGCGCACAAGTGAACCGTGTCGTTGAAATGTTCATGAGCCGTGGCGCAGGGCCAGGCAGTACGCTGAACGAGCCGCAATGCTTTGGAACATTGCGGCTCGCATGATTGCCCGAAGGGTTACTGCGCTTTCGGCGCGTCAGCCTTCGGGGCGGCGAGCCATTCAAACGTAAGTTTCACTTCGTCACCGCTGGTGAAAAGGCCGAACGAGCTTGGCGGCGGAATGCCATAGTCGGACATCTTCACCGCCGTTGAACCTTTTACTTTGAGTTTGCCGTCAGACAATTTCTCGATCGTCACCGGCATGGTGTTGGTGAGCGTTTTACCTGCAACCGTCAAAGCGCCGGTGGCATCAAATTTGAGCGCTCCGGTGGATCCGGCGGGGGAGGTGGGCTTGAGCCCAATAAGTTTGTAGGTGATGCGCTTGTACTGCGCCTCCTTCATCTCCTTTTGCATCCGCTTGTCCATCGATGCCGTGCCGCTTTTGAATGAACTGACCGGCATGAAGACGTCGACGACGGGCTTGGCGGCGTTGGCGTCCGTGAGGGCGGATTCCGGAAATTTGGCGTCCGCTTCCATGTAACCACCAATCAATACACTGTCCATGTGCCATTCCTTGTCGATCTTGGCCACTTCGGCGGTGCCATCAATCCGCATTTTGCTGCCGGTGGGTTGGGCCTCATAGCGGACTGACTTGGCGTCCTCCGCCCGTAGCATTGCACTGGCCTGCAACAGCACCAGCGCGCCAACGGCGGCACGGATCGTGGTTTGTATTCTCGTTTTCATATTCGATGTCTTCATGTTCTTCCCTTTGGTATCACCCGTTATTGTGTGAGACGCGCTGCAATTAAGCCAATTCAAACCATTCCTGTTTGAGTTCGATGCGGCGATTGTTATTCACCGCTTCATTGGCCTTCAATCCCAACACCGTCGCCGCGAAACCTTCCTGATAACCCGCGAACGGACTGAAGCTGACCGATCGCAGGCTGGCAGCGAGGGCTGCTTTGTCGTTGGCGTCGAACATTGATTTGAAATTATCCACCGCCGTGCCGACTTCCGAGCAGTTCGCGAGGAATGCTTTCAGCGCATGATACAGCGGCGGCGGGGCAGTGGCGACAGCGGTTTCAGCTTCTGGTTGGTCGGCCAGCGCCGTCTGTTTGGAACTGCCGGCGGCGAGCACAATTCCCGTTTCCTTGTAAAAACTATCCTTGCGCGCATAGACCTCCCAACCCAGCACCGCCGAATCCACTTCCTTGAACATCCAGGCCGCCTCCTTGCCGACGTTGTCACAGCGCATCATGACCGTGGCCTCGCTGCCGGAAAGCAATTCGTACTCGCCATCGAACGAACTCGCGAGGCTCGCGTCGTAGTTCAAGCGCAGTCCACCCGGATACTCCACCACCAGCTGGATGGTGTCCGGAACATCACGTCCATCCTTCCACAGCATGGTTGAACCGGAACCGCTGACGGCCACGGGTTCAGTGTTGAAGTACCACGCGGCTTGATCGAGTGCGTGGATGCCAATCTCTCCAACCAAACCCGGCGACGTCCTCCGGTTGAGCCGCCAGTTGGCTGCTTTCTCCCGCTCGGGATTCGGCGAAGCGGTGCGCCAGCTCTGTTTCTTGTGCCATTGCGACCGGGCCATGACCGGACTTCCGAGTGCACCCGCGCGGATGAATGGAAGGAGAAACAATCGCTGCGGACTGGAGCGCATTTGCAGGCCGGACTGAAAGACCTGGCCCACCGAGTTCTTCGCTGCGAGGGCAATCTCTTTGGCATCCTCCACGGTGGCTGCCAATGGCGCCTCGCAATAAACGTGCTTGCCCGCCTTGAGCGCGCCGATGGCGATCTCTTTGTGCTGGTGCGAAGGAGTGGCGACGATGACCGCCTGAATGTCTTTGTTATCCAGAACTGCCTTGTAATCCTCAATCGCAGCCGCGCTTGGAGCCTTGCTCGAACCGCGGCGCAACATGGTGGGATAATTGTCACAAATCGCCGCGACATCGGCCTGTTCCAGCCGGCCCAGTTGATCGAGAATTTCACGCCCCCACGGACCCAGGCCGATTAATCCCACTTTCACCCTGGGCAAATCGAGCGTCATGCCCGGATCCACCGCAGTAGTCGGTTGCGCCAGCAGCTGAACCCCGCCCATCATGGTCATCAATGTGGCCAAAGAACCGCCTTTGAGAAAATCGCGGCGCTTAAACCCAGCCTCATTGGTTGGCGGTTGGCTCATTGAAAGTCATTCTGCGGCGCCAGCCTCCAATCTGGCTATCCTTTTATTGATGAAACCTTGTCGTGTGTTGCACTGACAACCTTACGGCCTGGCGTTACTCTTCTCCAGACCAAGCGCCCACTTGATGCCACCCAGGAGATGTTCCTGATAGGCTTTGGCCACCTCAGGCGAATTCTTGCGCTCTCCTTTGCCCTCCTTCCAGTTCGGATCCCAAATGTCCTCGCGATGGCCGAGCGAGGTGTAGAACACCCGGCCATTGCCATACTCTTTGATCCACGCAATGGGATAATCGCCGGGGGTTTTGTTGTTCGGATGTTTGTCGAGCGTCAACAAGCCGTGAACCTTCGCGCGCTCAAAACCATTAAACTGATAGATTTCATCGAATACCTTCCAGCTCGCGGGCAAGTGTCGGCAGGCGGGACATTGCGGGTCTTGATTGATCGCTTCCACCTCGACTTGCGGCCCGTGTATCTTGAATTCGCCACCGATCATTTCGATGTAAGGGTCAAGGGGTTTGTGTCCGCGGAAGGTATCCGTGGCGGAATGAATTCCCACGAAACCCTTACCGGACTTGATCCAGTCAAGGAAGGCCTGTTTGTCCGGCAACGGTAAATCGCCGGTCGTATTCGCGAAAATCACCAGGTCATAGTTCTTCAACGCGGACGCACTCATCTTTTCGGCAAGCACCGCCGCAACGTCCGGCTCGTACTTGGCCAGGTCGGGCCTGCCGTTGGCGCCCTTGTATTTCGGGTCGTTCACGTCCACGCGAGCGTAATCCACCGTGAAGACACCGCTGCTTTTGCCGATTTCGCCAAGAATCCTCTCCGCGGTCGGGATGGACTCATGACGGAAAGCCGTCGTTGTCGACACGACCAGCGCGCGTTTGGGTTCCGCTTGCGCAAGCACCGCGGCAAGCGTGAGCACCGATGACAGGAGCAAAGTGATTAAGGAGGACCCGGATGAGGACTTTTGATGGCGTTTCATATTTGATGGAGTCAGCCGCGTTGTTCTAAGCAGACTGAGCTTCAGGAGATAGAATTCATTTCTGCGCCCAAGGTCAAGTCCGGCAAGTGTGCCGATTCAGCGCAAACTCGTCCTTGCAGAACTCGAAGTCAGGGTTAGAATTCGTGCCAGGCTGACACGTAGGGACAATCGCAACACACCATGATTCGCTCACTCGCCTTTACCACCCAGGGTCGCTTGCACACGCGGGACGTTCAGATGTTCCTGATGCCGACGCTCCTGAGCGATACCAACTTGTTTCTCTGGATTGACCTCGAGAGCCCCACCGACGATGAGAAGAAATTCGTGC
The DNA here is from genome assembly GCA_036274115.1 of Verrucomicrobiia bacterium. GTDB lineage: Bacteria > Verrucomicrobiota > Verrucomicrobiia > Limisphaerales > JADLHS01 > JADLHS01. The sequence continues at coordinate 2,159 of DASUGI010000397.1, read as the reverse complement.
TGGAGACGTTGTTTCGTTTCCATCCTCTGTCGATTCAGGATTGCGTGCTCATCAGTCCGGCGCCGAAGGTGGAGGAGTTCACGCCCAAGGATGAAGACAAGTTCGCTCCCTACCTTTTCATGGTGATTCATGCGGTGGACTACAGCCGCAAGGATGGTCGGTTTGCCACCCAGGAGCTGAATTTTTTTCTCGGGAAGAATTTTCTCGTTACGTATCACGAGGGCGCCCTGCGGAGTGTGTCGTTGACCGAGGAGCGCGCCATCAAAGGCACCATGGCCATCGCGCGCGCGCCCGACCGCGTCGCCTATAATCTGCTCGACAGCATCGTGGATAATTACAAGCCCGCGCTGGAGGAACTTTCCCTGGAGATCAGCGAGCTTGAAACCCTGGCGTTGCAAAGGCCCAGCAAGGAAACGCTCAACAAGATTCTTCAGGTCAAGAAAGAGGTATTGCACCTGCGCCAGATCATCGGCCCACAGCGGGAAGTGCTCGCCCGGTTTGCCCGCGGCGAGTTCAAACTCATCCGCGCGCACCTCGTGCCTTATTATCGTGATGTGTATGATGCGCTGTTCCACATCTCGGAATTGGCGCAAAACTACACCGATTCGCTCACCGGCATTTTGCAGGTCTATTTGAGCATGTCCTCCAATCGCACCAGCGAGGTGGTCAAGGCCCTCACGCTGATCACGATTCTTTCGACGCCGGCCACCATCATTGCGAGCTGGTACGGGATGAACTTCCAGAAGGACATGCACGAAGTGAGGTGGGAACATGGATACGCGTTTGTGTTTGCCCTGACCGCGGTCACGACGTTGCTCACCTATTGGTATCTGCGAAGACGCAATTGGTTCTGAACGTGGCGGCTCCCAAATCCAGTTTTCTCGACAAGGTTCTCGGGCGCATCGGTCGCCTGGACAAGGAAGGTCTGCAAACGGTCGTGCAGCGTCTGGCGCGCGAACGCAGCTTTCTGGAAACCCTGTTCAACACCATTGAAGACGGTGTTTTGGTGGTGGATGAATTGGGGCGTGTCGTTTACTTCAACCAGGCTGTCACCCGGTTGCTGGGCGTGCAAGCCGGCACTGAAGGCCGGCCCCTGGATGAAATTCTTCCGGAGGTGGATTGGAAAAAACTCGCGGAGCACGACGCCGAAGGCGGCAAACACTACGTGCGTCATGAGTTTGAAGTGGAATATCCGCGTCCCCGATTCATCCGGCTGTACGCCGCACCGCTCGATGGCGAAGCCGCCGGGAGTTCCGGGCTGGCCCTGATTCTGCACGACGCGACGGAAGCCCGGCAGCAGACGTTTGAAGCGATCGAAAGCGAGCGGGTTCAGGCCTTGACGTTGCTGGCTGCCAGTGTCGCGCATGAAATCGGCAACCCGCTCAACGCGCTGCACATTCATTTGCAACTGATGGAGCGCGAACTCAAGAAGTTGAAATCAGCTCCGTCTCGCCCCGCTGCCTCATCGCGCACCCGCTCGCAAACATTGTCTTACGAGCACGACGTGGCCGAGGTCGTCGGCAAGCTGGATCAATATTTGTCCGTCGCCAAAGGCGAGATTCATCGCCTCGACTACATCGTCACGCAGTTCCTGCAGGCGATTCGCCCCGCGCCCTTGCAGATCAAAAGCGCCTCGCTCAATGACGTCGTGCAAAAGACCGTTCAGCTTTTGCGCCCCGAACTGGACAACCGCGGCATCTCGGTCAAAACCAGACTCGCGCGGCAATTACCCGATTCGCCGATTGATCCGGTGCAGATCCAGCAAACGCTGGTGAACCTGGTGAAGAATGCGATGCAGGCAATGACCCGCGGCGGCACCCTGACCCTGCAAACCGGTGAAAGTTCGGAAGCGGTCTGGGTGAGCGTGACGGATACGGGCGGGGGCATTCCGCAGGAGCAAATCAATCGCATCTTTGAACCGTTTTATACGACCAAGAAAAAAGGCACCGGGTTGGGCTTGATGATCGTGCAGCGCATCGTCCGCGCGCATGGCGGCCGCATTGAACTCGAAAGCCATGTTGGCAGCGGCACGACGTTTCGGCTTTGGCTGCCCTTGTATGAGAAGAAAACGCGATTGTTGGGCGCTCCGGCCACCGACTGAACGGATTTGCGATTGGCAATAAGATGAAACCTTCCCTGCTCATTGTTGACGACGAAAA
>DASUGI010000396.1:0-17226 GCA_036274115.1 Verrucomicrobiia bacterium | reverse complement strand
TGAGCACCAGCGCCAGCAGCGTCATGGCCGCAGGCTCGGTGATAAACGAACCCAGCAACGGGCCCAGAATCAACGCCGCCAGATAAAACGAGAGTCCTTCTCGCAACGGCACAATGCGCGCCGCCAGCAAGATCAGGTTCTCCGCCAATTTCACCACCGGCCGGGTGGCAGCCACCACCATGATTACAAAAACGAACTTGGCTTCGTTGAAGTTCAGTCCATCGATGTAATGCACCGCCTCGCTTAACGATTGTCGCGCCACCCCAATGCCAAGAAACAAAACCGCCGCCCAAAGCCCGAAAACCACTTCCGTCTCCGCCAGGAAATGCAGCAGGTGGCGCTGAACCGACTCTGCCGGGCTCTGGTGCGCCCAGTGCGCAAACCGCTTCACGCAAAACGTGTGCACCACCGCGATGCCAAAAAACACCGAGGCGAGAATTTCAATTGTGCTGGGACTCATGCCGATTCGTTCCAGGACGATTGTCGAGAAACTGACTCAATCGTTCAAGCCTGCCGAATCGAAAGCGAAAAAGAGAATGCGTGCGATGCTAGACCTTGTCCGCATGCCGGATGTCCGCCGCCTCGCAAAGATAAACTACCTCCTCGGCAATATTCGTGGCGTGATCAGCAATGCGCTCGAGACTCTTGGCCGCCACGAGAAAATGAAGGCAACGCGCGATGTTGTCGGCGTTCTCCTTCATGTGTGCGATAAGTCGCTGCTGAATCTCCTTGTGCAACGCATTGACTTCCTTGTCGCGGGGAATCAACGCCCGCGCGGCGGTTGAATCACGATTTACAAACGCATCCAGCGCCGCCTTCAGCAGCCCCAGCGCCAGCGTGGACATTTGAACCCACGGGAGAGTCAATTTGAGCGGCGGTTCTTTGGCCAGGTCGCGCGCGCGCTTGGCAATTTTCGTCGCCTCATCCCCCGCCCGCTCGAGGTTCTGGGAAATCTTCATCGCCACCGTCACCAGGCGCAAATCACTCGCCAGCGGAGCGCGGGCCAGCAGCGTGATCGCGCTCTCATCAATTTCCATTTCCAAGTGATCAAGAATTTCATCGTTCGCTTTCACCTGCAACGCCAGTTCCAGGTTGCGATTCACCAGTGCATCGACCGCGTCGCTGACAGCTCTTTCCGCATAGCTCGCCATGATCAGAAGCTTTCCCTTCAACTCGCCGAGGTCATGTTCAAAGTGTCGTTCCATAATCGTTCAAGAGGTTCGAGCGCTCAGCCAAATCGTCCCGTCACGTAATCTTCGGTCCGTTTCTGCGTTGGATTGGTAAAAATCTTTTTGGTCGGTCCAAACTCCACCAGTTCGCCCATGTAAAAGAAAGCCGTGTCATCCGAGATCCGGGCAGCTTGTTGCATGTTGTGCGTGACGATGACGATGGTGAAATCTTTCTTCAGTTCGAGAATCAAGTCCTCGATGCGCGACGTCGCAATGGGGTCGAGCGCACTGGCCGGTTCGTCCATCAGAATAATCTCCGGCTTCACCGCAATCGCGCGCGCAATGCACAGACGCTGTTGCTGACCACCCGAGAGACCGAGCGCACTGCTGTGCAAGCGATCCTTTACTTCATCCCACAATGCTGCACCGCGAAGACTTTGCTCGACCGCCTCGTCGAGGCTGCTGCCGGACTTCATGCCTTGAATCCTCAGTCCGTAAGCCACGTTGTCGTAAATGGATTTCGGAAACGGATTCGACTTCTGGAACACCATGCCGATGCGTTTGCGCAGTTCAATCACATCCACGTCACGCGCATAGATGTCATGCCCGCCAATCCTGATTGAACCCTCGATTTTCACGCCGTCAATGAGATCGTTCATGCGGTTGAAACAACGCAGCAGAGTGGACTTCCCGCACCCCGAGGGACCAATAAATGCCGTCACCAGCTTGTCGCGCAATGTGAGATTGATGCTTTCCAGCGCTTTCGAACTTCCGTAGTAAAGCGACAGGTTCTCGACTTGAATCAGCACGTTGGCGGCAGCCGCGGCCATTGAAGTTGCAGCATTCGTTACCGCCATTGGTGGAAGCACAGTTTCAGACATACATAATTAACCCAGACGCCGCAGTTTCTTGCGCACGTGTGCGCGGATGAAAATGGCAATGAGGTTCAGCGCGAACGTCAGCATCAACAGGACGAGCACCGTCGCGTAAAGAATGGGCCGTGTCTTTTCAATGTTGGGCGATTGCGTGGACAACACAAACACGTGATAGCCAAGGTCCATGAATTGGTCCGACAACCGATGCGGCAAGGATGCCATGTAATACGCCACGCCGGTAAACAGGATTGGGGCTACCTCGCCCGCTGCGCGACTCACCGCGAGAATGCCCCCCGTCATGATGCCCGGCAAGGCTTGTGGCAAGACAACTCGCAGGATCGTTTCCAGTTTGGTTGCCCCCAGCGCCAGGCTCGCTTCGCGCAGGCCGGGCGGAATCGATTTCAATGATTCTTCGGTCGCAACAATCACGACCGGCAAGGTCATGACTGCGAGGGTTAATGAAGCCCAAATCAGCGCGGGTTGTCCCCAAACCGGCGCCGGGTTCTTAAGCAACTGATCGAGGTTTCGCCCGATGAAGTTGATGAAGAACCCCAGGCCGAACAAGCCAAATACGATTGATGGCACGCCTGCCAGATTGTTGACCGCCGCACGGATGACGCGCGTCACCAACGACGATTGCGGCGCATACTCCGTCAAATACACCGCCGTAATTACGCCAATGGGAATGACAAAGATCGTCATCACCAGCACGCGAAATGTCGTGCCGACAATCATCGGCAGTACGCCGGTCGCGGTTGCATCAAAAAAATCCTTCTTCGGAATTGTTGAGACGAACCGCCACGAGATCGCTCCCCATCCGTTGTAGAGAATGTTGCCAAGAATCGCGGCCAGGATGGCCAGAATGACCACGGTCGCCAGCCCCGTCAGGCCGCTGAAGCAATACGAACCGTAATCCATTCGCGCGGAACGAAAACTCCGCACGCCGGGCTTCAGCATTTGCACTTCGGTCATCGCTTGCCCTCCAGCTTGTGCTTCAAGCGATGCATCACGACGTCGCCGACCATATTGGAAGCAAAGGTCACGGCGAATAACAGCGCGCCCAAGGCAAACAATACCCGATAGTGATGCCCGCCCGCCACCGCTTCGGCCATTTCCGCTGCAATGGTCGTCGTGATGCTGCGCGCCGAATCAAAAATGCTCCACGACATCACGCTCGCAGAGCAGACCATCAACACAATCATCGTTTCGCCAATCGCCCGGCCAAACCCAAGCACCACGGCGGCGAACACGCCCGGCAGAGCCGCCGGCAAGACAATCTGCCATGCCGTCTGCCAGCGCGATGCGCCGAGTGCCAGCGCAGCTTGCGTGTAACTCTGCGGCACGCTCGTCAGCGCATCTTCGGCAATCGAAAACACCAGCGGAATGACTGCAAAACCTAAAGCGATGCCCGCCACAAAAGCATTCAGACGCGTTTCATAACCGAAGACGTTCTGCAGCACTGTTGCCATGACCAACAACGCAAAGAAGCCAACTACGACAGAAGGAATGCCCGAGAGCATTTCAATGGCAGGCTTCACCAACTCCCGAACGCGTGGACGAGCCAGTTGTGAAACATAGATAGCCGCGCCCACCGCCAGCGGCACCGAGAACAGCAATCCCACCAACGTCGTCTTCAAACTCCCGACAACGAGCGGGACGATATTGTATTTGTGAATCTGTCCCACCGGCTGCCAGATGTACTCCGGACCCTCGTAGCCGGTCCACTGCCGCGGCAAAATCATGTGCCGCCACTCTGTCGTGTTGATCTTCGCATCGGGGTCGTTTCGGAACTGAGCTGGAATCTCATTCTGCGCCTCGACTTTGATCTCCATCAACGTGCGGATGGTTTCCGGGTCCATTTCCGCATGCTGCCGCGCGGTGAGCCCCAAATACTCGCAAATCTTTTCCGGCGGCAATTTGTCAGCTTCTTCAGGGGGAATCACTGGCTGGACTAACGCACTGTTCGTCTCGCCAACGAACAAAGGCCACGCTTCCCGCGCCACAAAGACAAAGATCAGAAACACGACCAGAATCGTGGAAAGCGACACCAGAAAAATCACCTTCTCCACCAGCCACTCCAAAGGTCGCGCCTTGTGGCCACGATGGATTCCCATCCACCCGTACGGACGCTTTTCTTTCGCGTGCTGTGACATTATTTCAAAACTGAGAACTCCGAGCCCCTTCTCCGAACCTCCCCTAACTCACTTCGATTGCAGATTTTCCGGCAACGGAAAATAGCCGACGTCCTTTACCACCTTTTGTCCATCCGCACTGCGAATCCAATTGAGGTAAGAGCCAATCTCACCCTTATCGAGTGCCGGGTTGACGTAAACATACAGGTAACGCCAGATCGGATACTTCTGGCCGACTACATTTTCCTCGGTCGGCTCGACTGCGGCGGAAGCACTGTCCTGCTTGATGTTCAAATGCTTTGCACCCGCACCGTATGCCGCGCCCCCGTAGCCGATCCCGGTTTTATCCTTGGCCACTGCCTGCAACACCGCCGCCGTACCCGGCATGGTCTGCGCGCTCGCCGTGAAATCCTTCCCTTTCAGCACGTGCTCCTTGAAAAATTCGTACGTGCCGGAACTGTTTTCGCGGCTGTAAACCGTGATCGGTCCATCCGCACCGCCAACGTCTTTCCAGTTGCGAACCTTGCCGGTGAAAATCGCTTCGAGTTGATCAACCGAAAGTCCCTTCACCGGATTGTCCGCGCTCACATAAACGGACAGACCGTCCACGGCGACTTTGTATTCCGTGGGCCGTTTGCCGAATGCCTTGACGCAGGTGGCAATCTCGTTCGCCTTGATCTTGCGCGAGGCGTTGCAGAGGTCGGTGGATTGATTCTGGAGTGCGGCGAAACCCGTGCCGGTGCCGCCGCCCGTCACCTGGATTTTCACATCGGGGTTCTTGCCCATGTAAACCTCGGCCCACTTCTGCGCGAGGATGACCAGAGTATCCGAACCTTTGACTGTGATGGTGCCAGCATGGACCGTCGTGGCCACAGTAGCAATCAGCGCCGCCAGCGTTAGTGTCAGTTTCGTTTTCATTTCTCTTCTAAGTTTAGGTTGTTCAGCGCGAGTCGAAGTTTCGGTTGCGCAAATACGTTGAGGGTTAATCTAAAATCTCCAAAGGGCGTCCACCTGAACTCGGTTCATCGTGCTGTCCGATCCCGGTTGCGATCCATTTATCAACTCCGTACGAAACCATTTGGCAGATAGCGTAATGCTGTCGTACGGCGAATAAGCCAGCTTGACGATGTGTCCTTGCACGCCCGTGCCCGAGCCATAGCCCGCGCCCAGTCCTGAGTTCACTTGCGCCACCTGGTAGAACGCTCCAAAATCCGAGTCCACCAACTCCTCCCACCAGGCATTGCCTCCAAGGTATTTCCAGGTATAGGCGAGTTCCCAGGTTCCCTTCTTTCCAGATTTACCAATCACCACGCCCGCGGAATAACCGTAGTCGTCAGCCAGGCTGGGAGACGACGAAGGCGCGGCGGGATTGATAATGAAGTCGCCTCCCACTTTGATGGGGAACGGCCCAGTGTAGAGCGGCCCACTCTCCAAAGTGTAGGTCAATGAAGCATCCGCAACGATGGGATTGAAATTGTACGACGGCGCGGTGGCCGCGTTGCGGTCGTTGCCACGATTGATGTTGGGCACTGCTCCGTTGACCAACGATTGATCGTTCTGAATCAACAGACCCGCAACCCCGGCAGAGGTCTTCACCTTCGGCGTCCAAGTGGAGTCGAGGCGCGCCTGAACGCCGTAGAGATAAGCATCGTCGCTGGAGCCGCCCACCTCATCCAGCACGAACGCGCCACCGATCAGTTGCATCGTTTGCGCGTCGTTGATGCGATACGCAGACTGCATGGCCAGACCCTCGGGCGTGTAGTCCTGATCAAAGACCATGTCCGAGAAAACAAACGGGTTCTCCATCTTGCCCGCGGTCAGGCTGCCAGAGAGATGCGGTCCTTTAAGCGGCGACCACTTCCCATATGCCTGATCGATGTAAATGAACTTCTTGGAACCGTTGTCGGTGAAAGTGGCGTTCCCTGAAATCGGATCGCCGCCAAACGCACCTTGCTGTTCGCTGGAAGTCAGCCGGAAGCCCGCTTCAAAGTCATCCATCAACGTGGCAATCGCGCCAAACCGCAGCCGAAAGCGAAAGCGATTCCGATCAATGAAAGCAGGATTGTCGGAGGTGAAGTTCTCGTAGCGAACCCGGACGTCGCCATTGAACTTGAGACCGTTGACCCAGTCCGGCAAGCCCGTCTTCGCCGCATAAGTCTTGTCAAAGTCCTTGTCGCTTTCCGCCCGGAGTTCATTGGCTTCCTTCACCGTCAGGATGCCTTTGTCCACCAGCTTATCCAGCAGCGAATCGACGCTTTGCGCGCGACTGTTAATGACGAGAGCCGCCACCGCCGCAGTTGCGAGGAGACCCGCCTTTTTCAATCTGTGTTTTTTCATTCACGTTGAAGTTCACTGTTCGCAGGAAAACCTGGAGGCCGCCGGTTACAACAAAAGGGCGGGACTGTTACGATTCCGTGACAAGGTCAGTTGGCCGTCCCCATTTGAGCATTTGCTGTCACAAATCACCGCTGCTTACGCGGAAAAGGGACTGCTTTGTGATGGACTTTGGCGCTCGTTTTGGCCCTACTATCCGGGCATGTTTTCGCTCCAACAACTCTTCGGCAAAGGCGACAAGTTTCATGAACTGCTCGAGGCGGCAGCGCAGGAATCTCACGAAAGTGTCCGGCTCGTCATCGAGTTGATGCGATCACCGCGCGACACACGCAGCCTGGACGATCTGGTGTTGGCGCGCCGGAAGGAGAAGAAAATTTCCGAGCAGATCAGCGAGGAACTGGTGAAGACATTTGTCACCGGCCTGGAGCGCGAGGATATTGAAGCGCTGGCCCGCGGCTTATACAAGATCCCCAAGAGCGCCGAAAAACTCGCGGAGCGGCTCGTCCTCGCGGACAAACACGTGGAAGGAATTGATTTTTCCAAGCAAGCCGAAATGATGGCCAAGGCCACCGATGCGGTACTGGCGATGGTCAAACAGCTCAAGGCCATGGAAGACCTGGAGGGGATCAAGGAAATCAACGATAAGCTGCAGTACGTGGAGGGCGAGGCCGACAAGTTCATGAACGAACTGTTGCGGGATCTTTATGGCGGAAAATATGACGCCATCCGCGCCATCGTCCTGCGCGATGTCTATGAATTGATCGAGAAAGTTGTGGATCGTTGTCGCGATGTCGGCAACGTGGTCATGCACATCGTCCTGAAGAATTCCTGAGCCACAGCGATGACCCTGATTCTGACCGTCATCATCGTGGCGCTGGTGTTCAATTACATCAACGGCTTCCACGACACCGCCAATTCCATCGCCACGGTCGTGTCAACCAAGGTACTCACGCCCCGACAGGCCGTCGGGCTGGCCGCGATTACCAACCTGATCGGCGCGTTCTGCGGCACGGCCGTTGCCGCCACGATTGCTTCCGGGCTGGTGGACCCAAAAGTAGCCACGATGTCCGTGGTTTGCTGCGCCTTGATCGGCGCCATTGTTTGGAATCTGCTCACCTGGTGGTTGGGATTGCCGGCCAGTTCCTCCCACGCTTTGGTCGGCGGGCTCTGCGGGGCGTGCCTGGCGGCGGCCGACAACGACTGGGGCGTCATTGTGTGGTCCATTCCGGGTGAGGATCATTGGTGGCTCGGGAAAGGCATCCTTTGGAAGGTGCTCATTCCCATGGTGACTTCCCCTCTAATCGGATTTTTCGTTGGGCTGATCATGATGGGCTTGCTTTATTTCCTCCTGCGCAACTGGCGCCCGGTTTCCGTCAATCGCACCTTTGGCAAACTGCAATTGTTCAGCGCCGCGTATATGGGATTCAGCCACGGCACCAACGATGCGCAAAAAACCATGGGTATCATCGCCCTGGCGCTCGTCGCCGCCACCTCCACTGGCGCGTTTCACGACCTTCCCGCCTGGCTCGACTTCCTGCGGACGCCTGAGCCAGCACCCGGTGAAAAACTAAACATTGCCACCTGGATCAAGGTGGTGTGCGCGCTCACGATGTGTGCCGGCACCGCAGCGGGTGGTTGGCGGATCATCAAGACGCTCGGTCACAAAATGGTGAAGTTGCATCCGGTTCACGGCTTTGCTGCCGAAGCCACCGGTGCCACGGTGCTGCTGGTGGCAGCCCACTTCGGCATGCCGGTCTCCACCACGCACGCCATCACCACGTCAATCATGGGTGTAGGTTGTGCTAAAGGTTTCAATGCGCTCAAGCTCCACGTTGTGGAACGCATCCTCTGGGCGTGGGTGCTGACCATTCCGGCCAGTGGGGTGGTCGCTTACGGGCTGGTTCGCGCGAGTCGAGCGCTGGGTTTGATTCCTTAACCTACGCTCCGGCCAGCCCCGGCAGACCTTCGTTCCTGAAGGGCTTTCCCATCGGACGGGCATCGCCGCCACCTCCCGAGAATGCCAGGTAGAGCAGCGCCAGAACGTTCGTCACGGGGAGGAAAAGCATTAACCCGGTGAAGAATCCCTTGCCGCAGGCGGCTGCGATTCGAGCGCACCAAAGCAAGTGAGCGAGAATATTGAGAACCGGCAGACAGAAGACCAGAAACCACCAGATCGGCATTTTCGCCGCGCGCAGCAACGGAAACATTTGCAGGCCCGGCAGCCAGATGAGCAACCCTGGTTTACTGCCCGCGTTCACACAAATATTTCGCAGGCATAAACAGTACAGGAAATAGAGGAGTGCCAGACCGCCCAGGATTCCATACGCCAATCGTGGATCACCAGTCACTCGCGCGATCTGTCCCTTCACCATCTCAATTTGTTCCGGAGAAACTTGTAAATTCACCCTGGCCAGAGCCGTCTTCACCTGCTCCGCCGCCGCCTCAGTCTGGGCGGGACTCAACGCGGTGCTCAAAGGATTCTCAACAGGCGCTCTCTCGGGTTTCCTTTCCTTCAGTCCCAACAAGACCAGCGTGTCATCATCCAGCGAATTGACCTTTGCGTTGCCGAATCCTTTGCTATGCCGGACAAAGATGTCCGTCGCGGTCATTTGGTAAACTGTCACATTCGTAAAGACATCTGTCCCGATTCTGAGCGTGGGCAGCAGAATATCGGCGGCCTGCACCCGCGCGGCAATCAAGGCGATGAAGATCGAAAGAAACCACCCACAAACCCGAAGTGGGAGATAAAACCTCTTTTGAATGTTACGCATGTGACGGGCTCGGCAGCAGGAATTCTACGGACGAGCTGCCCGTCAACGGCGCACGAAACATGCCAGCACCTACGACCGAAGTTGTCGCAGGCAATGAGTCAGGTAAGGGAGCAATTGCTTTTTGCGGGAAACCACATCCCGCAATTCGAAGATGCCCGGCTCCACCCTGGGATAATCAATTTGCGTGCTGAATCCGTCTTCATCCGCCACTAACAGCAAGGAGCTTTGCGTCGTGACATCAGTCACCAGCAAGGCCGAGAAAAGATACTTTCTCCGCTCACGGTATTTTTCCAATGCCTCGAGCAACTCGGCTTTGCGTTTCCAGAACTGGTTGAATCCAATCTCTTCAATTTGCGCCACGCTGAACGTCACACCACCCTCACTGTATTCCTTGCAATCGGTCGTGATGGCCTTGGGCGCCGTGCTGAGCGTGAGCAGGGAGCCGGAGGCAAACAGCTTTTCCGTAAACTCTCGCGCGTTGACGCCGGAAATCTGCTCCAGCTTGCGCAGCACCTCCGAATCGCGCGCGGTGGTCGTGGGTGACGTCAGATTCAACGTGTCGGAAACCAGGCCCGCCAATAACAAACCGGCGATGGGCGTTGGCAATTCAACGCCATGGCGGAAAAAGCAATCCGCCACAATCGTGCTTGTCGAACCGACCGGCTCGTTGCGGAAGAGAATCGGCTGATGGGTCGTGAGCGCGCCAATGCGATGGTGGTCGATGACCTCGATGATCTCCACCTCCTCCGCCCCCTGCACCGCCTGGGAGAGTTCGTTGTGATCCACCAGAATCAACTTGCGCGTGACGGTCTTGAGGAAATCGGTCTTGGACAGAATTCCCACCGTCTGGCCGTGCGTATCCAGAACCGGAAAGATTTGATACCCGGAACTGGTGGCCTCATCGCGGACCACCGCCAGCGGAGCATGCTCGCGAAAACACAAAAATTCTTCATTCAACACGTGGCGCACTGCCACTGCGGCGCGACATAGTGATGCGGTGGTGGCGGTATCGTGAGGGGACGTAATCAGGCTGACATTTTTGCGCCGCGCGGCCTCGATGGTCTTCGCTTCAATTTTCAGTCCGCCGGTGACAATGACCACGCGAACCCCTTCTCGAATGGCGAGGTTCTGAATGTCCCAGCGATCCCCCACCACCACGGCGATGCGGTCGCGCGGGAACGTCTCCAAACGCTCCGCAAAGGATTCGAGGCCCATCGCCCCGATCACCATGATCAAATCCTCCTCCACGTCCGGCTCGTGAGCCAAAAGCAATTCACCATGCAGCGTGCGCGCCAGATTCGTCAACGAGGACAGCACCCGCCGCGAATCCACAATTCGGTTGGCCGTCGGGAAAAGGAACTTGCTCAGCTTGAACAAGGAAAGCAGTCCACAGCAACGTTGCCCGGCATCCAACACCGGCAGAATCCGGATGCTTCGATCATCCATCAACCCCAACGCATCCGCCGCCGTCGCGTCAGGAGTGACACTCAGGATGCGCGTTTGCATCACATCTCGGACCTTGGGCGAAACATCAGCCACGAACTTTGGCGCCGGAACTCCAAAGGTCTTCAACACAAAATCGATTCGGTCATTCGTGTCACCACAACGGGCGGCCACCGCTTCCGGCATCCCCGTGCGTCGTTTAAACTCGGCATACCCGACCGCCGAGCAAATTGCGTCGGTGTCGGGATTGCGGTGACCAATAACCAGAATTTCACTCATTTATCAGGCGCGCAAATTACGAGGACAACTGTTGAGCGGCAAGGAAAACGCGAGCGCGCTATCAACGCAGCCTGGCCGGCACGTTGACAGTGTCCGCGGGCCCGATATACTGCGCGACCTTTATGAGTAAGAATCCGCATGTTGCCGTCGTGGGTGCAACGGGAGCCGTCGGCATCGAGATGATCAAGACGCTGGAGAAGCGCAATTTCCCGGTCGGGAAATTGACGCTCCTGGCGTCCGCCCGTTCCGTCGGCAAAAAGCTGAAGTTTAGAGGGCAGGAAATCACCGTCACCGAACTCACTAAGGATTCGTTCCAGGGTGTTGACATCGCCCTGTTCAGCGCCGGCGGCAGCATCTCGAAAGAATTTGCGCCTGTCGCAGCCAGGGCAGGTTGCGTGGTTGTGGACAACTCCAGCGCCTTCCGGCAGGACCCCGAAGTGCCGCTGGTGATTCCGGAAATCAACGCCGCCGATGTAAAGCAGCACAAGGGCATCATCGCCAATCCGAACTGCACGACGGCCGTAACGCTCATGGCGTTGTATCCATTGCATCAGGCCTTCGGGGTGAAACGTATTTTCGCCTCGAGCTATCAGGCGGTTTCCGGCACGGGCGCCAAGGCGATTGAAGAACTGGAACGCCAGGTTGAGCAAATCGTCTCGAAGCAACCCGTGACGAAGGAAGTTTACCCGCACCAGATTGCCTTCAACGTGTTGCCGCATGTGGATTCGTTCCTGCCCACGGGCTACACGAAGGAAGAAATGAAGATGGAGAACGAAGGCCGCAAGATCATGCATCACCCGAAATTCCGCGCGAGCGTGACGTGCGTCCGCGTGCCAGTCTATCGGTCGCACTCGGTGGCAGTCAGCGCCGAGTTCGAGAAACCCGTGACGGTGGATGCTGCGCGCACGGTACTCAAGCAGGCTCCCGGTCTCGACCTCGTGGACGAGCCGGAGAACAAGAAATATCCGATGCCGCTGTTCACTTCGGAGAAATACAACTGTGAGGTCGGCCGCATCCGCTTGGATTGCGCGCTGGATAACGGCTTGTGTTTCTGGGTCAGCGGCGATCAGTTACTCAAAGGCGCTGCGCTCAATGCCGTTCAGATTGCGGAAGAGTTGGTGAAATAGGGTATGGAAATAGTCAGGGGAATAAATCTCAGTGGAATCTGCCTGGCTTTATTCCCTTGACCAACATTCCTTTGACGAATTTCCGATCTACTTCCCCGGTTCCTTCGTAAACGCATTCACCACTTTGACCTTCGCCTCTTTGGTGGCGTCCATCAGTTTCACGATCTTGCCAAAAGGCGCCTCTGTGTCCGCGCGGATCGCGAGCTTTAGCTCTGGGTTCTTTTCGACCGCCTCTTTCAGCTTGGCGCGAAAATCATCCACCGTCACCGGCAGACCCTCTCCCTGAGTGCCCAGCCGCAAATTGCCCTGCTTATCCACGCTCACGATGAGCGGGACATCCTCACTCGCTCCGGTCTTTTGGGCCTGGGTGGATTCGGGCAACGCCAGCTTGAGCGCGGGTTGCTGCTTGAACGTGGTCGTGACCATCAGAAAGATCAGCAGCACGATCAGCACGTCAATCAGGGCCACGACAATGATCGTCGGGGTTTGCTTGCGTTTGCGAACGTAAAAGCGCATGGCTTATTTCAGTTCGTCGCGATACTGGCGGCGCACGAACTCGTCGCACAACGTTTCCATCTCGACCGCGAGCATTTCCACCTTCTTGGTGTAATAACTCCACGCGATCAACGCCGGGATGGCGATCAGCAAGCCAATCAACGTCGCCTGAAGAATGATCGAAATGCCCTTGGCCAGATTTGCCGCGTCGTTCAAGCCCGCCGTTCCGACATCGGCAAACGTTGCCATCATGCCGAGAATCGTTCCGACCAGGCCCAGCAACGGCGCAATCCCCACGATGATCTCCAGCACGACCAGGCCGCGCTCCAGTTTCACGATTTCGTGACGCGCCCGCGTTTGCAGCGCATCCGCGTTTTCTTCCTTGGGCCAGTCCAGCCGGTTAATCGCCAGCAAAAGCAGCCGCCCGAGCGGCGACACGTGTTGCTCGCAAACTCGCTTCAGCACCGGCACTTCATTCCGTGTCTGGCAGGATTCCACCGCCGCTTCAACTTCCGGCGGCAAAACCTTTTTCCATCGCAACGCGAGTCCACGTTCCACGATAAACGTCAGTCCCACAACCGACGTCACAATCAGCATGATGTAAACAATCGTTTCCATGTTTTGATTCAGCACCGGGCGCGAACCGGTCAATGTTGATACGCGCTAGTTGTAAAAAAAAGTAAACGTGATCCGGCGCGAATCCTCACCAATCATCAGCCGCATCTCCCGCGGCCATTTTTCAAACGGCGCCGGGTCCAGGACAGCTTTCTGACATAACAGCGAAAGGGTCTCCGACACGGTCGTATCCAGAATCTTCATTTCAGTAATACGGCCGTCATAATTCAAGAGGAATTCCAGCTTCACGCGCCCGGGCTGGTAGGCGTCGTAGCTCATGTTGTCCAGCAGGTCATACCAACGTTTCGAAACGGCATCGATGAACGCACGATCATACGCTCCAAAGCCGGTGGCCTTCACGTCGAGACCCGTCTCGGGACGCTGTTGTGCCCCGCCGGATTGTTTCACTTTCTGTCCCGGGATCTGATTTCGCAGCATCGCTTCCTTGAGAGTGCGAGGCCGAGTCCGCTCGGGCTGCGGCTTCAAATCAGCCTTGGCGACAGTCATGGTCCCGGGCGAAATCTTCGGCTTGGGCGCGACATCTTCCTGCGCCTGCTCCTGGACCTTCGGCGGGTCCGGCATGAGCGGAAACTTGTTTCGCGGGGCGTCCTCCGTCTTGGGAACATTTTCCTGTGAACCGTCGATCTTTGGAATATTCGAAGCCTCGTTCAGGTCCGGGTTCGATGCGACCGAGTTCTGGTCCGAGTAAAATTTTGCATCTTTGGGCGGCTCCACGGAGGGCTGCACCACTTCCACGAACATCAACGGCGGCTCACGATTGACCGGCTGTTTGACTTCAGGCCGCACGGGAGGCGTAGTCAGTTTCAGCACCCAGTCCGGCATCTTGAGCCGTTCCCATAAATGATACTTTTTGCCAACCGCGTAGGTGCCCCAACAGAAAAAATGCAGCACCAGAGACACCGCAAGCGCCCAGCCCAATCGCGTGAGTTCAGGCCGTTCTACCCGCAATGTCAATGTGTCTGGACTTTGTCGACCCATCCTTGCTCAGGTTGCCGCAGGGGACGTGCCGGGGCAACTGTTCTTCACACCAGCCCTGGCTGGAATCGCGAAAAAACCGACGCTACTCGCGAAGGTCGCTGGCAACATCAACGTTCGCAGGTCCTGCTTCCGTTGCGCCACCACTTTGAGATGTGGTCTGCGTCGGCGTTATGGGCACGAACACCGCTCCCACCGTGTATACCGGTGGATTAATGCCGAACCAGCCTTTGACTCTCCACACCGCCTCGTCACAGAGCAGGGCAAAACGCCCTTTCGGCTGGTCATCCTCGCGCAACACCAGGTTGCTCCAGGCCGAAACACCGAGGCTCGAGAGCAGCAGACCTGCGGCCGTCGAACAGAGCACTTTCAATCGCCGACCGTACCGCTCCAGTCCCACCGGGCAATCCGCCGTGAGCATGGTCCCGTCCGCCCGACGATAAAAGCGCGCGCACAATCTCCCTTCTTTGGCGCGAACCAGATCAGCGACCACGTCGGCAGACATCGCGCTGAGATTGTAAACGTGTTTGTTGCATTGCAGACAAAACCGACTGCGTTCGTCACCACTCATGTCTTCCCATCGGGCCGGACACGGCGTTGCAACTTTAACTTGAGCGAGCAGTTCGGTCGGTTTCATGGCAATAAAAGCTTTGACCTAGTTTGCGTCCTCAACGTTCACGCGTTCTTCCGCGCCGTTGCAGCGAATCTCCGGCACATACATGGCATGCGCCAGGACCGGGAGGGCATGAAATTTGCCGGGCACTTCCGCGCGCATATCGTAGCGAATCTGCCACACGCCCTCGGGTAGCTTGTCGATAAACAATGCCACCTTGCGATCACGTAATTCCTGGTAAACCCGGCGCTGACGACCGGTAAAGTCCGGCGCTTCAATGACAGGCTTGCCGGCCACGAATTTGCGCTCGACCGCGCCACCCTTGAGTTCGCGAGCGTACAACGACTCGCCGCTGCGCACCTCGACCGCTTCAAAACCCGCGGGCTTCAAGTCTTCAAACACCAGATACTCGTAGTTATTCTTCCCTTCAATGGTCACCAACGTCTCCACCCGTTCACCGCTTTTCACCGTTTCGCCATCGCGCAAGGGCTCTTTGTCATAGACATAGCCCTTCAACAGAGTCGGGCGGCCCACGAGCTTGAAGTATTCGCGCTTCACGAAAATCTCATTGCCTGCCGGTGTCACTGGCTCTTCCAAACTGAAGAACTTGCCTTCCACCGCAAAATAAATCGCGCCATCACCGCGAGTCCGCTTGATGCGAACCTCGTTACTATCTTTGATGAGCCTGGGATCAATCGTGAACCTGCTCGGCGCATTGAACACATCGGCACCACTGATCTTCTGCTTCGCAATAGACTTGCCGTTCACGGTCAACTCGTATTCCAGATCACCTTTGAGTTCGCCACTCGTCCGCAGATAATCGTTCATTGCCAGGACTACGATGGCCGTATCGCGGGTATTGCTCCATTGCGCGCCCCGACGATTCTTAATCAGCCAGTTGGTCACGGGCTCAATGAGCTTGTTCTGCGGATCAATCGCCAGCAATGCGCGCAGCGCAAAGGCCGTCGCCTCGACGCCACCCTCTGACCAACGCCAGTAAATGCCGTCCTCGCCCCAGTGCGCCGTGCCCATCACGCCCGCGTTCTCGACTTTGCCACCAACGAGAACAGATTGGTCAGGCCGATCGTCCCGCTTCACGCCATTCTCCAGGTTCTCCACCAAAATCTTCGCCTTGTCTGAGTAACCGAGATGATGCGCGCTCAGCGCCAGCAACGCCCGCGTGTAGGCATTGAGCGAGTCGCGCTTCGTCCAGAGATTGTCGAACGCTTTGGTCACCGACGTGCTCGTCAGCTTGTCCGCAAACGGCGCGTAGTAGGCTCCCAGTGCGTGGAGCATGAACGCCTGCATGTCGGGATTTTCTTCTTCCTCGACGATTTCCCTGGCAAGGAAGTCCCTGGCGCGGCTCAGCACGTCTTCCTTGACCGTTACTTTCGCATCACGCGCCAAAGATAATCCCCACACGACGTAAGCCGTCATCCAATGATCGCTCTCACCTTCCTTCCACCAACCCCAACCGCCATCGCTGTGCTGGAAATCATAGAGTCGTTCCAGTCCGGCCTTCGTCATGGCATCCAACTCAGCCAAATCTTTTTTGCCTTTGGGATGAGTCGCTGTGGCGGAGTTGGTCTCGATCCCGCCGAACACTCGGCTCATCACGTCTTCAGGCTGAAGACCAAGATCGCGCAGTGTCTTCGCTGTGATAACAGCGGGCAGAAAACGGCTCATCGTCTGTTCCGTGCAGCCATACGGGTAATCAATCAAGTAAGGAAGCGCATCAAGCACTGTCACGGCCATGCTCGGCGTCAATTGTACGGTGAGCGAAGTTGAATCCGCTTTGCGCGCCGGCAACTCCAGTTTCACTGTAATGTCGTTCCCACGCATCTTACCGGATTTCGAAAGGAACTTTTCGACACCGTGTTCATACGCAACGTAGGATTTCTCCATCGCATCCGAATGCAATTCGCCTGCGGGATGATTAAGCGGAGAGCCACCGGGAAGTTTTCCGACATCCTTTCCATATAGGCGATACATGTTTGCCGCCACCTTCAGCTTCACCTCGCCGGCTGTCTTAACGACCGCTGACCAATCCGTCCGTGCTTCACCATTCGCCGGGATTTCGAGGATTTTCGACTGCTCTGAATTCGGCGGCTGCTTGGAAACCCCATCAACCATCAACCCACCAATCACGTCTAACTTGACGCTCACATTTATCGGTCGTTCGGTGTTATTATTCACCACCGCCGAAATCGTCACCGTATCGCCCACAACAAAGAATCGCGGCGCTTGCAGGCGCACAATGAGCGGCTGCTTCGTGCGCGTGGTCGCGTTCGCGATGCCAAATTGATTTACCGTTGTTGCCGCGCGAGCGGTGGCCTTCCAGCCGGTGAGCGAATCCGGATACTTCACTTTCACCGTC
>DASUGI010000395.1:0-8788 GCA_036274115.1 Verrucomicrobiia bacterium | reverse complement strand
GGAGGATGACCAACCCGTAACCAATGATGATGATCCACAGCATGCGAAACCAGTTGCGCTTTCCAGTCACCCCATTCACTCGGCGGCTTTCTCCCGTTGAAAGGGATACTTGAACTGCTTGAGGTAACCCAGCGGCACCGGGTGACCTCCAATCCCATAGCCCTCCGGCCATTTCTCCTTCGGCAGGTGATACGTGCCAAACACTCGGTCCAGCAACGGAAAGTGGATGGCGAAGTTCACATCAATCGCTTCCTTCTCAATGCCATGATGCCAGTGATGAAAGCGCGGCGTGACGAGGAACTTCTCCAGCCAACCGAAGCGCCAGTTCAAGTTTGCATGAACGAAGGTCGAGTAAAGATAGACCACGAAAATATAGGTGTTCATTGCATCGGTGCCGAAGCCGAGCACAAACATCGGAATGACCGTCATAGCCCGAAGAACCAGAATCTCAAGAAAGTGCATCCGCGCTCCCGCCATCCAGTCCATGCTGCGTGCCGAATGATGCACCGCGTGAAAACGCCACAGGAACGGCACGCGATGAAACAATCGATGAACCCAGTATTGCACCAGGTCCGTGAGGAACATGATGGCCACAAACTGCACCATGAACGGCAGCGCGCCTCCCCAGACACGCACCGCTTCGAGTGGCGCAACCGCCAGAATCGTTTTGGCCGGGATGAACGTCAGAAACGTCAGCACCTGCACCATCAGGCTGCTGACCATGAAGTAGAACAAATCCTCGCGCCACTCTTCACGGAAGACATGTTGCTCCGCTTTATGGGCGAAGATGCGTTCCAGCGGAATGAACAGGAAACCCGTGAACAGAATCCGCAGCACAAAGAAATCGAGTCCGAGATAGAGTGGCGTCACATCCTTTACCGACTGCGTGGCCTCCGAACCGCCCAACATCGAAGCCACCAACGTCACGGACACACCACACGTTCCGAGGATTTTCCCCGAGCGCAATGCCAGGCTCAGAGCGGACAACCCAAATGCCGCGAGCAGCAACCCATGAAGGCCAACGCGAAACCAGGGATTCGCATAGAGCCCGTGCGTTTCCGGGATGGAAAATGTCCCAGGCATGAGCAACGCCAGCACCAGAGCAAACCCGGCAATGCCCAACACCAGCCCCAGCACCCCACTGACCCAACCACTTCCAAACCGACGCAGCGCGGGCGGTGCTTCCAGTTCACTTCTGAGTTTGAGACGCGCTTCGTGGAGCTTGCTCATGGCTCAGCCATAGCAATTGCCGAACCTTAAGCCAAGCACACTCGCTGCAACCGGGTGGGGGATCAATACCGTAGCGCAGGCCGGTAGCCTGCTGTGTCGCAGGTTGCCAACCTGCAGAAAGACCCGCTTGCCGACAACCAGTCCGCCGAAACCGCAGACAACTGTCTGCTCCAAGGGAACAACTTGACGGAACAACGCCGCGCCCTGACATTCCCGCCACATCATTATGTTCGTACGAAGTATCAATCGTCCGCTACTTTATCATTCCCGGCGGATTACTCGAATCGCAACTCTTTCGTTCCTTTCCGGACTGCTTTGGTTCAACCGTTCAGACCTTGCCGCCGCGCCGGTTGCACCGAAATACGTTGAAGGCGAAGTCATCGTCCAGTTTGCTCCCAACGTCAGTCGCAGCGCCGCGCTGGCGACCGCCTCGAGCAAGCAACTTACCGTGGCACAGGAATACCCGTGGTTGTCCGCGCATCTCGGACGAACCGTCGTTTGCCTGCGCGGCTCGGGTCAAACCACCGCAACAATCCGCCAGGCATTGCAGGGCGACCCTTCCGTGCTCGTGGTTGAACCCAGCTTCCTGCGGCATGTCAGCGACCGTCGCCCACCGAACGATCCGGGCTTCGGACTGCTCTGGGGATTGCGCAACACCGGCCAGATCGTCAACGGACTCGCGGGCGCTGCCAATGATGACATTCAGTTTCTGCGCGCCTGGGGAATGGCCCGTCCTTCAACCAACGAAATTGTGGTGGCGGTCATCGACACCGGTGTGGACCACACGCACCCGGATCTCGTCTCCAACATGTGGTCGAATCGCACCGAGATACCCGGCAACGGACAGGACGACGACGCCAATGGCTATGTGGACGATATCCGCGGTTACGATTTTGCCGATGGGGACAGCGATCCGATGGATTCTCAGGCGCACGGCACGCATGTGGCCGGCACCATCGCCGCCTCCGGCAACAACGGAGTCGGTGTGATTGGCGTCCAGCACCAGGCACATCTCATGGCGCTCAAGGCGTCATCGGATGGCGAATTCCTGCCCGACTCCGCCATCCTCGGCGCCATGCAATATGCAGCGTTGATGAAGAGCCGCGGCGTTAACATTGTTGCCATCAATGCGTCCTATGGCGGCGGTGGCTTCAGCACGACCGAACGAGATGCCATCCAGGCCGCGGGCGATGTGGGAATCGTATTCTGCGCCGCCGCCGGAAACGATTCCTCAGACAACGACAGCGCGTTTACCTATCCCGCGTCCTACCGTTTGCCCAACATGATTGTCGTCGCCGCCAGCGGCCAGAGCGACGGGTTGGCGAGTTTTTCCAATTACGGGGCCATCACAGTCGATCTGGCGGCACCCGGCGTAAACATCCTTTCCACCATTCCCGTATCGCAATATGGAATGACGTCGTATGTGCAGCAGGCGTCCTCAGTTTTTTCCGGAAACGAACTGAGTTATGCCGGAATCACTTCGCTGGCCGGTATCACCAAACAGATCTTCGATTGTGGCATTGGCAACCCGACCGATTTCCCCGCCGCGGTCAGCAACAACATCGCGTTAATCGAGCGCGGCGGACTTTTTTTCTCCGAGAAAGTTACCAACGCCATGGCCGCGGGCGCGGTGGCGGCAGTGGTTTACAACAACGTCGACGGAAACGTCAACGGCACGTTGCAGACCTCGGGCGCGTGGATTCCCGCCATCACGATCTCGCAAGTTGACGGACAGACGCTCCTCAATCGGATTAGCAGTTCGGGCAGCAACAGTGTCCTCGCCACCATCGTCAACGCTCCCGACCCCAGCGCCATTTACGAGTATCTCGATGGCACTTCGATGGCCGCACCGCACGTTTCGGGAGCCCTGGCCTTCGCCGCGCTGAATT
Source organism: Verrucomicrobiia bacterium (assembly GCA_036274115.1). Lineage (GTDB taxonomy): Bacteria > Verrucomicrobiota > Verrucomicrobiia > Limisphaerales > JADLHS01 > JADLHS01. The sequence goes on along the minus strand of DASUGI010000395.1, from coordinate 5,669 downwards.
TTCCCAACGACACTCCGGCTCAGCGCATCCAACGTATCCTGACCAACGTCACTCCCGTGCCCGACCTGTCCGGGAGCGTCATCACAGGGGGCCGACTCAACCTGGCCCGCACCGTGGACTCCAACACCAACCACCTGCCCGACTGGTGGGAGCAGCAGTACTTCGGACAACTTATCGGCCCAAATGTTGTTGCCGATGCCGATCAAGACGGCGCGAACAATCTTGCTGAATGGCTGGCCGGCACCAACCCGACCAATGCCGCGTCCGCCCTGCGTCTCACCGCCGTTCCGGGCGTCGATGGTAATTCAGTGCAGTTGCAATGGCCTAGTGCGCCGAACCGATTTTACCGGCTCCTCAGCGCGAACTTCGCCAGTGGTCCGTTCAGCCCGCTCACCACCAACATCGCCGCCACCGCACCGCTCAACACGTTCACCAATCCAATCACCACTTCATCGCAGCGCTATTACCAGCTGCAAGTCGAGCCTTGAGGCTTGAGGAAATTGTTTGTCGGATTTTTCCAGTCGTGGCTGTCTAATAGGTGAGATGCAGCCACCATCCGATGTTCAATTGCTTCGCGACTACGCCGAACGCGGCCTCGAATCCGCTTTCGCCGAAATCGTCAGCCGCCATACGGATCTCGTTTACTCCGCTGCCTTGCGACAAGTGTATTCTCCCGATCTGGCGCGAGACGTCACTCAGAGCGTCTTCACTGATCTCGCCCGGAAGGCCAGTCATTTGAGTGGAAAATTACGGTCCGAAGCCTCGCTGGTGGGCTGGCTCTATCGCGGCACCCGTTTCGCGGCCCGTGACTTGAACCGCGGAGAGATCCGCCGCAACCAACGCGAAAGGCTGGCCATGGAACAATTTCACCCTGCATCAGAAACTCCACCCGATTGGGAACAACTTCGTCCGGCGCTCGACGACGCGATGTCCGAACTCGACGGCGTCGAGCGTGAGGCCCTGCTCCTCCGCTACTTCAAGAATCACGACCTTCGCACCGTTGGCGCAGCCCTCGGCATTAGCGACGATGCCGCACAAAAGCGCGTCAGCCGCGCCTTGGAACGCTTACGCGAGCTTTTTGCCAAACGTGGAGTCGCCGCCGGCGCCAGCGGCCTTGCAGCCATTGTCTCCGCCCACGCCGTTCAAGCTGCGCCCGCCGGGCTCGCGCTCAGTGTCTCCACTGCCGCCACTCTAACCGCAACAACCGTCGCCACCACCATCGCAACGCAAACGACCATGAACTGGATCAATCTGAAATCCGCCGCTGCCATCCTGACCGCAGCGCTGGCCGCTGGCTCGGGCACGTACCTGGCCAAAAACCATGAAGCGAAGGCGCTCCAACAGGAGGTTCAGGCTATGCAATCTGAGAAAGCCGCTTTGCTCGCGGATCGCGAGAATGCGCTGGCTGATGCTGAATCCAGCAAGGCCGAGCTGGCCAAATCGCGGGAGAACCAGAACGATTTGCTTCGCCTGCGGGCAGAGGTCGCGGCCTTGCGCAAACAATCCGCCGAGCTAAACCAGTTGCGCGAACAAAACCGCCAGTTGCATGCCGCTTTGCAAAATGCTCAGCGAGCAACGTCCGAACGAAACACCGAACCGGAGGATGAGCAACTGCGCCAGCAAGCAATTATCAGAATGAATGATGCCAAGCAGCTGGCGTGGGCGCTACGGATGTTTGCCGAGGACAATCAAAATCACTTCCCCTCGGACTTAAGCCAGACCACAAATTACTGGAAACACGCAAACGGAACATTCACCAACTCGGACAACTTCGAGCAGGTCATATATGGCTCTCTTAACGGATTCAGTAATCTTGCGAGCGTTATCGTCGTCCGCGAAAAGCAGGCGGTCTACGCTAAGGGTAAATGGAACAAAGCTTACGGGTTTGCGGACGGCCATTCGGAAATCAAGGCGGAGCCAGCCGAAGGATTTGAGGAATGGGAGAAAGCGCACCTGACTCCTCAACCCGGGCAACAATAGCAGGCTGAACACCACTCAAGTTTCGCTACAATTCCTGTCGGATTTCCCGGTCAGCGGGTACTATCTTGTGAGTGAACGAGCAAACCGACCAGGAACTCCTGCGAAACTACATCGAGCGGAAATCCGATTCCGCCTTTGCCGCGCTCGTCGAACGCTACATTGATTTGGTTCACTCTGCCGCTCTACGCATGAGTGGCGACCCGCACAGTGCGAAGGACATTACCCAATGCGTGTTCGTCGCGCTGTTTCAAAGCGCCCGGCAACTTACCGACCGCTCTACCCTCGCCGGCTGGTTACACAACACGGCACGTAATCTGGCGGCCAAGGAAATCCGGTCGCAAATCCGCCGCCGCACTCGCGAACAAGAGGTCGCTGCCATGAAGGAACTACTCACCACCGATACTGCCGCCAACTGGGAAGAGATTGCGCCGCACCTGGACGCCGCCGTGGGTGAGGTAAACGAACCAGAGCGCGACGCCGTGCTGCTCCGCTATTTCAAGAACTACGATCTCCGCACCGTCGGCACTGCGCTCGGCATCAGCGACGATGCGGCGCAAAAACGTGTCAGCCGCGCCGTGGACCGCTTGCGCGAATTCCTCACCAAACGCGGCGTCACGGCCGGCACCGGCGGATTGATCGCAGCCATCTCCGCGAATGCGGTCCAAGCTGCCCCGACCGGGTTGGCTGTTTCCATGTCCGCCGCAGCGGTCGCCAGCACCAGTCTTTTTACCACCTCAACGGTCACCACCACCAAGATCATTGCCATGACTACACTTCAAAAAAGCGTTGTCGCCGTCACGATTGCCACCCTCGCCGGCCTGGGAATTTACGAAAACCGCACCGCCGCCCGTTGGCGGCAGCAAGCCGAGACATTGCAACAGGAACAGGCGGCTTTAACCAAAAAAATCCAGCACCTGGAGTCGGCACAGGCGGAACAAACCGTCCAACTGAGCAGCCTCAACCAAAATCAAATCAAGCCGGCGGCGAATTCAAACGAACTGCTTCGACTGCGCGGCGAAGTCGGTCGCCTTCGCCGCGAGAACGAAGAATCAAAGTCGCCCATCACCCACGCAGCAGTCACCGCGCGATACAAGAACGCCCAGGAGTTGGCCCGCAATGGCGATGCCGCCGGAGCACTGCGGGAGTATCTCTGGTGTTTCGACATCGGAATGCGGCAGGTGGCGGGTTATGCTGGTGTCCGGGGGAGCTATTTATTGAGTTCAATTGTCGAGCTGGGAAAAGATCATCCCGAAGCTCTGGCCGCGCTACGGGAACGGCGCGACCAAGCGTTTCAGCGCATTCTCGAAAGCGGAAATGATCCCGGCGCAGCGTTGGATTACAGCTCACTCAATCGGGCTCTCAAGGAAGACCCGAACCTTCTCGCCTTTTATGATCAACTGCCTCCAGACGACCAGCGCAGAAAGGCTGTGGCGGAACTCGCCTATGACCAACTCCTCACTGCACAACGCTACGCTGACGCTCTCCTTGGCCGCTCCTACGACAAGATTCAAATGCACTTTGAGACGGGTAAGATGGACCTCCCCTTGCCCGAAAGTATTCCCAATCGTGAAATACTTCTTCAACAACGCCGCAACAGTTTGATTAAGACCACCGTGAAAGACGTGGAAGTGCTCGCCGGAGCCGGCGACCTCACGCAGGCACGAACCCTTGCTCAGCGTTTGCTGGCTTATGACAATTCGACTGAAACAAGTGCCTTATTAAGCCAACATCTCGCCCGCGCTGGCCAGGCAGGTCTGCTTGGTTCGACAACGAATTGACGTGTAGCAGCAGTGTATCCTCGCCTGCCGTAGAGCCCGGCTTCCAGCCCGGCGGGAAAAACCACCCGCAATTCTCGGCGCTCCCGAATTACTCCAACTGTTGCGGTGCAGTGGCGCCAAAACATTGATCTCATCGTTCTGCCCTCAATCATTCTGCAACCCGAGCAAGCAGAACTATTGAGGGCAGAATGATGGGGGCAAGACCACCGTGACGCTACGGCTCCATTCCCCGAACGGTCGGCCAACAACCGCGCACGGAGGGTGCATGAACACGCAACGTCGGATCATCTCCAATCCATCCCGGTTTGCCGTTCGCGTCCACGAACGCCACGCCAATCGGCAAATCCGGTCGTTCGTCGGCCACGCGAGTCATTTCCGCTTCCGCCGCGTCGCTCATTTCAATCCACGCCATCTTGAGCTTCACTGGATCGAGCGCCCGAGCCTTGATTTTGTCGAGTTCTGTCGGACTCACTTTGGCAAATCGTTTCATCATTCCAATCAGCGAGAGCGGGCTGAACCCGGAGTCTTTGCCACACGCCGCCCAACAAATTGCCGGCAAAGGAAACGTTCTGTGTAGTTCCACAATGTCCACGTAATCGCGCGTTTCGGTCCGTGCGGATAGCGCCAGCGCCTTGTTCGTTGCGACATCGAACAGGTGCAATCGCCAGCCCAGCAGCGGATCACGCTCGATCGGGAAAAAACGAAAAGCCGAATCAGCAGCCCAGTCAATTTCGACCGTTTCATTCCCACGGATAATCTTCGCTTTACGAAACGTGGCCTCCTTTTCCCATTCGCCGTAGCGCGAGGGTGTTTCAACTCGAAACCCAGCCGCGCGCAACAGTTCGACATCGCGATCGCTGGCGCGGGTTACTTCTTCGGCCAGTTCGTGGAAGATGTCAAAGTCGTGCGAAAACCGAACGGAATCGTCCGCAGCATTTAACACGATGCCGCCGGCAAAGTGGCTTTCCTCGCTGCGATTCGCCGCGAGTACCGTTAGGATTTCTTTTTGTAAAGCGGTGAGAGGCATCGGTGTAACTCCTGGGCGTCCCACCATTCGCGGTGACCGCCGTGCTCGCGCAAACGTTCAATGACCAATCGCACATCCTCCAGATCGCGCATCCGCGTCTCCGGGTGAGCCAAGGCGTCGGGATGCCAGAACCAAAAGCACTCGGGATGACTGCGCACCAGGGCCGCCGCGCGTTCGCACAACTCCGGCGGTGCCGGCGTGGGCGGCGGGAACTCGTGCAATTCATCGGGCTCGGCAGCCATAAAGCCAAACTACGGATCATCCCAACGCAGGGCAAGGAATCGTTCCTTTGTCGTAGCGGCGGGCATCCCTGCCTGCCGTAGAGCCGGGCTTCCAGCCCGGCGGAAAAAAACCACTCGCAAACCCAGACCCGTCAGATTAACTCGAGCCTGCTCGTGCTATTTCGCCTTTCATCCCGGCGGCAGAGACGCCGCCCTCCACGTCAGGCAGGATGCCCGACGCTACAATTTCTGTCCGATTTCCCGGCTGGCGGCTACTATTAGATGAGTGACCGAGCAAACCGACTCTCAACTACTGCGCGCTTTTGCCGAAGCGCACTCAGATCCCGCTTTCGCCGAATTGGTGCGCCGTCACGTTGACCTCGTCCATTCGGCCGCGTTGCGGATGGTCTGCGATGCACACCTAGCCCAGGATGTAACTCAGGCAGTCTTCATTGCGCTGGCGAAGAATGCCGCCCAACTCACAAAGCGTCCGATACTAACCGGTTGGTTGCACCGCACTGCGCAAAACATCGCCGCGCAAACCGTCCGCACCGATGTGCGCCGCCGGGTTCGGGAACAGGAGGCCGCCACGATGAATGAACTGCTTTCCGCCACTCCAGATGCCTCTTGGGATCAAATCGCGCCGCACCTCGATACTGCATT
>DASUGI010000394.1:0-10390 GCA_036274115.1 Verrucomicrobiia bacterium | reverse complement strand
ACTCTACAAGAAATCCAAGTGACCATGAGCACGAGCATGATTTCCCGGGTTCAGGAACAGCAAACGGTTGCGCGGTTGCGCTCGATCACGGACGCGATGGCGCCACTGGAGGCACTTGCGGCGAGTTCGCCCAACCTGGTGGCAAATCATGAACTGCGCTTCGAGGTCGGGGGAGAGGCTTACACATTGCCGCGCTATATCTATCTTGGCCCGCGAGGTGGTGACCGGCCCATCCGCCTTGGCATCTTCGCGGGAATTCATGGTGACGAACCCGAGGGCGTGCGCGCGGCGGTGTTGTTTTTGAGACTGCTGGAGAGCGTGCCGGAAGTGGCGCGGGGTTATTCCATTACCGTTTATCCCGTCTGCAATCCGACTGGCTACGAGGACAACACGCGTTGCTCCCGCCGCGGCAAAGACCTGAATCGCGAATTCTGGAAAAACTCCAGTGAACCCGAGGTGAAGCTGCTCGAAGCCGAACTGGCGTCACGCTCGTTTGACGGAATCGTTTCCCTGCACACGGACGACACGAGCGATGGATTTTATGGTTACGCTCGCGGCGCGACGCTGACCCAACACCTGCTCCAACCGGCACTGGCCGCCGCGGAGAAGATTCTCCCGTTGAACGTCCGGGAAACCATCGACGGATTTGTTGCGCGCAACGGAATCATTTCCGAATGCTACGAAGGCGTGTTGAGCGCGCCGGTCAGTGCAAGCCCACGGCCATTTGAAATCATTCTCGAGACGCCGCAGACGCCGCCAACCATTGTGAAGGACGCGGCTTTCGTTGCCGCGCTTCAGACCATCCTGATCGAGTACCGCAAGTTCATCGCTTACGCCTCCAACATCTAAGGTTTCAATCATGACCCTCGTGAACTCGAAGCTCTCCACCCCGCTGCCAGAGTCGAAAGGCTCGCGCCAGCCGGATCGCTTGTTGCGTTACTTCGACGCCGTCGCGGAGAAGTCCGGCCACCTGTTGAGCAAAGCGGTGAAGACTTTTCAGTCCGACGGCGAACTCTACGGCATCCCGCGCTACATCTGGGCCGGCGCTCCGGGCGGTAATGACACCTTCCGCCTGGGTTTGTTCGCCACGCTGAATGGCGACGAACCGGAAGGGGCGTTTGCGCTCACGCGTTTCATTTCGGGGTTGGAACAGACGCCCGAACTCGCGCGCGGTTATGCGTTTTCGATTTATCCGCTTTGCAATCCAACCGGGTTTGAGGACAACACGCGTTTGTCCCGCGCCGGACATGCGTTGAACCGCTTGTTCTGGACCGAGTCCAACGCGCCCGAAGTCCGCTTCCTCGAATCGGAAATCTGGATGCAGGCGTTTCACGGCATCATCAACCTGCGCAGTGACGCAGATAGCACTGGTATCTACGGCTTCGCTTCGGGCGCAGTCATCTCGCAGGCCTTGCTTGAACCCGCGCTGAAAGCAGCGGAAACCTATCTCCCGCGGAATCGTCAGCGGGAGATTGAAGGAATCCCTGCGCGGCGCGGGATGGTTTATGCGGACATCTACAACGCCGAACGCGGTGCGTTGCGCGCCGTGCCCGGTCTGGAGAATCCGCCCTTCGAAATCACACTGGCCACTCCGCGTCACGTATCAGTGCATCTCCAGGTCGAGGCGCTGAATGCTGCCTTGTTGGCGATCCTGGATGAATTCCGCAAGCTGATTGCCTACGCGCCGAATCTTTGATCGGACCGAAACAAAAATTTCTGTGCCCACCTCAAATGAGGAGGCCTTTATGAAAAACAACAATTACGGAAGCTCACCGGACCGCCGGAGGTTTTCTCAGAAGGACCTGAAATCCGGTGAGCCTGAGAGATACTTGCGAGACGGCAGTTAGTTTTCTGCCGCGCCGCTTCATTGTTCTCCCCGGTTCTCTGGAAGTGTCGCCTGGCGATGCGACGACGCACACCCGTCGGCAGGTCAGTCGTTCTTCTGCCTGAACAGACAACCAAATCCATAGAACCAGAACATGAAGCTCAATCGAAACCCAAAACGCATTCGCAGGCTCGCTGCGGTGCTTGGCGGTTTTGCGTTGTTCACGGGAACGTTGCCCGCGGCGCCGTTCCTTTACAGTTCGGGCGACCTGACTCTTGCCGTTCGCAAGAGCGGAAACGCCTTTGACTACGTAGTGAACCTCGGCAAGGCCACCAACTACAACAACCTGCCCGGAAGCGTGACGTTCACCGTCACCAATCTGTCGGCTACGCAACTGGGCAGTGCCTTCCCGGACCTGAACGATTTACAATGGTCCGTGGCGGCGGCGAATCGTCCCCCGGACGACCCGAATTATCCGGTGCAAACGCTCTGGGTGACGCGGCCGCGCGCGGTCGCGGACACGCAAAGCCCTCCGTGGGTGCGCAAAGGTCAGTTCACCCAGGCCACGGCTGGCGCGCAGATTGATGCCGTTGGCGTCAATTCAGCGACGTACAGCAGCGGCGCGACGAGCAATGTTGACAACACCGTCACCGGCGTGGTGATTCCGGTCAGCACGGATTACAAGCTCGCGCCGGTCATCGGTGACGACGGCAATTACGTCGGCACGTTTCAGGGAAAAGTGGAAGCGGTGACACCTTCGGACTTTGACGGTGATCCGGGCAACGTCTCTCGTGCTGACCTGTATGAACTCGAGCCCGCGACCAGCACACTTGGTTTACCTGGCCGCTATTTGGGTTATTTCGAACTGAAGCCCAATGGCGTGTTGACGTTCAATAGCGCGTCCACGTTGCCGGCTCGTCCAACGATTACCGGTATCACCCGCGTTGGCAACGTGACGACCGTGTCGTTCACCACGGTGACCGGTGTGAACTATCGCCTGCGGGCAACCGATGCCGCAGGTTTGAGCACGCCGGTTGCCACCTGGTCCATTGGATCGTCGGTCGTCGGCACCGGCTCGGTGCTTTCCCTTACTGATACCAGCACAGCGGACCTCCGCTTTTTTGCCGTGGATGCACAATAAGCACTGCGGCGCCCCGAAACTGAATCAACAACTAAAACCACATTTTATTGCCCTGAAAGATTGAACATGAAAACGACAAAACTTCTTTTGACCCTTGCGGCGGGCGGATGGCTCGCTGCCACCGGCGCGCAGGCGCAGGTGGAAATCAACGTCTCCGGCGCCGTGGCGTTTCGCGATACTTCGTACCGCGCCATCCGGAGTTTGTTTCTGAATCCGGCCAACGGCTCGCTAATCTCGCAAAACCCGGCGGATGCCGCTGGGACGCCGAATCAACTCAAAGTCACCTGGAGTGGCCGCATCACGAACCTGTTCGGCAGCCAGATTGTCACGGTGCGCGCGTATTACAACGGCGCGGTAGCCGGTATTCAGGATCTCACGCAGGATCGCAACGTGGATTTCCTGGCGACGGCCACGCCGGGTGACACGACGCTTTCTGTGGGAAAGAAGGCAGACATTGCTTATTCGTCTGTGTTCCAGGCTTCGACGCCTTATACCTCGCCGGAACTGGCGGACACGTTGTTTGGAGTCACGCCGGTCTTCTTTGTGAAGAGCGCGGGCACGCCGGCATCGATCACCAACATCACCGTGCAACAGTTCCGCGCGCTCGCGGCCAACGGTGCTTTGCCTGCGTGGTTTTTCACGGGCAACAGCAACGACACGCAAACCGTTTACTTCATTCAACGCGACCCGACGGCCGGTCAACGCACGATCATTCAACGTGAAAACGGTTTCACCGGAAATCCCATTTCCTATCAGTGGAACTCGAACACGCTGTCGTTCGTGATTGATACGGTCGGTCGAAATTCCACCCAGATCCGCGATCAACTCAACGCGGCGACCCTTCCTGCCATCAGCTACCTGACCGGCGTGGATGCCGTCAACGTCAATGGCGGGGCGAACATTCTTGGTCACAGCGGCCACAAGGCGTTTTTCGGCTCGTACTCGAGCGTGAGCAACAATCACAACCAGGTCATCAACGGCCAATACACGCAGTGGGGCTATGAACACTTGCTCAGCCGCACTACCGCGTCCGGTGAGGTCACGAGCTTCCTTAATGCGCTCAAGGCAGCCATTGATGCCGACCTCCAAACCTCCGCGTATTCGCTGCCAATCAGCAGGGTGCGCGTCGAACGATCCTCTGAAGGTGGAGCGGTCACGCCGCTGTAATTGGAAGGCAACTCACCGCCGGCGCGAGTGGTTGGCTCGCGCCGGTTTCACCCAAGCGACCATACCGATGGAGCCATCGTTGCGGAAATCTCAAACCCGAGCCGTCAGAATCGCCTTCGCGAACGCAATGGTGCTGCTGCTCCTGGCTCAATGGACCAATGCAGTTGCGGCGCCGGCAACGAATGCGCCCATCGTTCCGACGTTTCAAATCAGCCGCTACGAAATCAACGGCAGTTCCGTCCTTGATGCGGAGGCGGTTGAACGCGCCATGCAGGGGGCCATCGGCACCAACGTCACTACATCGCAAATTCGTGCGGCTTTGACGAGATTGCAGCAGGCGTTCCGGGATCGCGGCTACCTTCAAACGCCGATCACTCTGCCGCGGCAACCGCTGACCAATGGCGTGATCCGCCTCGATGTTGTTGAGGGACCAAATCAAAACGAGCCGGCGCAGGCTCCGACCGCTTTGCCCGCCGCGGTCGCGCCTGCGTACAACTTTGAGCATTTCGAAATCTACGGAAACTCAGCACTTAAACCCGAGGAGATTGATCGCCTGTTGAGTCCCGTTGCGGGCAATAACGTCACGGTGGAGCAAATCGAGAAAGCGCTGACCCGATTGCAGGCGACGTATCGCGAGCGCGGTTACTACGGCGCGGTCGTCAAATTGCCGGAACAAGTTCTGACCGACGGCACGGTCGTAATCAAAGTCGAAGAAGGTCTGACCCTCGAGCCGGAAGCCGCGCTGGCCGCTGCGCGCCTCGCGACCAACAATCCGCCCCCGCCTCCGGCGCGCACGTTCGCAGTGCAGCGCTACGATGTCGTGGGAAACACGCTTTTGCCGCAAGCGGTCGTTGATGCGGTGGTCACCAATGGCATCGGCACGAACATTACGTTTGCCCAGGTGCAGAAGGTGCTCGGCGAATTGCAACTGGCCTATCGCGAACGTGGTTTCATCAGCGCCAAAGTATCGCTCCCGCAACAGCAGATCACCAACGCGACGATACGAATTCAGGTGCTGGAGGGTGTCCTGGTGGACGCGCGGGTGACTGGCAATCGTTATTTCAGTTCGAACAATGTCATGCGGGCACTGCCGACGATCCGCGACTCGCTGATCTGGAAGGACCAGGTGATCAACAGCACCGTCTTGCAACGCGAGGTCGATCTCGCCAATCAAAATCGGGATCGCACCATTTATCCCATCATTAATCCCGGTCCGGAGCCCGGCACGAGTGCGCTGGAGCTTCGCATCAAGGATCGTTTGCCTTTGCACGGCCGGTTGGAGGTGAACAATCAAGCCACGCCCGGCACGCCGGACTGGCGGCTTAATGCTTCGGCCAACTACAACAACCTTTGGCAACGGGAACATTCGATTGGCGTTTTCTATGGCTTCACGCCCGAGGAATTCAAATCACCACGCCCCGACCCGGACTACTTTTTCAATCGTCCGCTCGTGGCCAACTTCGGCGCTTACTATCGCATTCCGTTCGGTGACGTGGAATCGGTGCAGCAACGAATCATCGAAGCCGGCAGCTTCGGTTATGATGAAGCGACCAAGCAATTCCATCCGCCGCCGGCTGGTGGGCGTCCGGATTTTACCTTCTCGGTGAGCGGTTCTTCCAGTGACACCGGCGTGACCTACGGCCCGGCCACCGTTGTTTCGCAAACGCCGTTGCTCACGATTGTCTCCCAGGATACGGGGCAGGAACTCACCATCAACCAAGGCGCCGGCATGAATCTGAACCTCCCCAAAGTGCTGAGTGACACGCGACGATTGAACTTCTCGGCCGGCCTGGATTTGAAATACAACGAGGTCAAAAGCTACAACACCAATAACTTTATCATCACCACGGTGGTGACGAACTCGCAAGGGTCGCAAATCATCGAAAGCCGGGTGTCCTCGCCGCATCCGACGCGCGTCACCGAGATTACTTATCTGCCGTTCAACCTGGGCTTCACCTTTTCCGATGTCAGCCCGCGCGGCACGTTTTCCGGCAACTTGATTTTCAGTGCGAATGTGGTTGGTAACAACCAGGACTTCATTGCGTCTGCCTATTCGCCTGATGCAAAGCCGGAATTTGGCAAGGCCCAACTCTTTCTGAACTACGACTGGAAGCTGCGCAATAACTGGTCGCTCTGGTTGCGCGCTAATGGCCAGGCAGCCACTGGTCCACTCATCAGCAACGAACAATTTGCGCTGGGCGGCATCAACAGCGTGCGCGGTTACTACGAAGGCGATGTGTATGGCGACTGCGGTTGGTTCGGCAGCGTGGAGTTACGCGCGCCGTATCTCGCGACGGACGTGGCGGTGGTTGATGGCGTGACGCCGGTTTGGTTGCGCGGCTCATTGTTTGTGGACGCGGGCCAGGCCTTCAACCTGGATGACGTTCCGGGATTGGATCAGCGGGAGTTCCTTTGGAGCACCGGTTTCGGCCTTTCGGCCAACATCAACAATCGCGTTGATGTGAAAATCGCCGTGGCCTGGCCCCTGGCCCATTCGCCTAACACCGAAGCGTATCAGCCACGTGCCATGTTTTCACTAGGAGGACAGTTCTGATGAAACGCACAACGAAGAATAGTTTGATGGACGCTCGCCCTCACCCCCGGGGAGAGGGGGAACGAGGCAACGATGCAGGTGAGTTCGGTAACCGCGATTGCAGTCGCAGCGTTCGTCCCGTTCGCAGAACGAAATACGATCAAAACAGCAAGCTTCACTTGCTCAAACCGCTGCGAGCGTTTCTCCCTCTCCTGGGGGAGAGGGCCGGGGTGAGGGCGAGCGTTGCCACAAACTTACTTGCGATCGCATTAACCGTTTCGCACCTCCTATTTGCCCAGAGCGCTTTTGCAAATCCGCAAGGGATGACCGTTCAAAGCGGTTCGGCCAGTGCTGTGGCCAACGGCAATCAACTGAACATCACCGCATCGCACAACGCGGTACTGAACTGGCAGTCCTTCAACATTGCCGCTGGACAGACCACGACGTTCATTCAGCCTTCGGCCTCCTCGATCGTCTGGAATCGAATCAACGACTCCAACCCTTCACAGCTTTACGGCAACCTCACCGCGAACGGCGTTGTGGTGTTGATGAACCAGAACGGATTTTACTTCGGTCCAAATTCGTTTGTGAGCGCCGCCGGTTTGATCGTTTCCACCGCGCCCTTTGGTCCGGTGGATTCAAGTGCGGGATTGTTTTGGCAATTCGCCGGTCCGCCGCCGAGCGCCAGCATCATCAACTACGGACAAATCAACGTCGGCAAAGGTGGCTCGGCGTTTCTGATTGCTGAACGCATTGAAAATCATGGCCGCATCTCGGCGCCGGAAGGCAGCATCGGACTCATCGCCGGCCAGGAAGTTTTGTTGAGCGAGCGCCCGGATGGTCGGGGGCTGAGTGCCACTGTGAAATTGCCGACTGGTTCAGTGGACAACTCCGGCCAACTCGTTGCCGATGCGGGCGCGATTGCGTTGGAGGCCCGCGTCGTCAATCAAGGCGGCCTGGTGCAGGCGAATTCCATCCGCGAACGCAATGGCATCATCGAACTTATTGCGTCCGATTCAATCACGCTGGGTGACGATTCGGTCATCTCAGCGAATGGTGATGCCACGGCCGTCAGCAGCGGCGGGGAAATCACGATCAAGTCCGAGGGCGTGTTCAACGATTCGGCCTCGTCGCAAATCAATGTGGCGGGCGGGGGAGTGGGCGGTAATGGCGGCTTCGTCGAAGTTTCCGCGCCACTGATGTCGTCGGTCAATTCGCGGATTGATGGCAGCGCCGTTGCTGGAGGAATTGGTGGCCGACTGTTGATTGACCCGCTGAACATTACCATCGGCAATTCGGGCAGCGGTGGCATTGGTTCGGGCACGGTAGGTTCAGGCGACGAACCCGCCGCGGGAACGCTCAGCTTGAATGTGAATTCCGCGTTTGTCGGTTTCTCACAAATCACCCTGCAAGCGCTGAACAACATCACGATTTCATCGGGCACAATCTGGGATCTGGTGGCCAGCACCGGGATCAACGCGCCGGGCAGTCTGTTGAAGCTGGAAGCCGGAAACAACATCACGATCGGCAACGGCGCGAGCATTCTGGGCGGAGACGGCTGGTCGGTTACGTTACAGGCCGGACGCAACTTTTCGTTGGCCGATGCGGTGACGTCAGGTGTCGGCACGATTTCCTTCTCGGGAACTGGCTCGCTTGAAACGCGCGACGGCAACATCAGTTTGCTGGCCGGGAACAACATCACGTTGGCGAGCGGTCATGTGCGCACGGTCAACGGTGGCAGCATTACCGCAACGGCGTTGGGCGGCAGCATCAACACCGGCACGAAGGCGAATGGATTCCTGTTTCTACCGACAGGTTATCTCGTCCACTCCGATCTCGGCGGCATCAGCACGGCTAACGGCGGCGATGTGACGTTGACCGCGGGATTGGATATCACGAGTTATTTGCCGGTGGCGGGCGGCGTGCAAAGCGATGCAGGCAGCGGTGCGTTTGGTGAGTTGTCCGGGAACGTGACCATCAACGCAGGGCGTGATGTGTCGGGACATTATGTCGTGCGCAATGGCGTGGGCTCAATCACCGCAGGTCAGAACGCCGGCACGGCGTCGCGTTTGCTCGCGTTGAGTGTGGTGAATGGTGGCTGGACGGTGAATGCGGCCCAGGATGTTTTGTTGCAGGAAGTGCGCAATCCGAATGGCGTGTTCAACAATCTCGGTTCGAGCACTTCGCCGAACCGTTATCGCTTCGACTACGCGCCGGACGCGTACACGATTCTGAACGGCGGCAATTCCGTGCAACTGCGCGGCACGGCACTCCCGCGCTACACGGACACGTTTTCGCAGAACCTGCCGCCGATCTACCCGGGCACGTTGAAGATCAATGCCGGGGCAGGAGGTGTGACGCTAGGCAATGATGTTATTCTATTCCCCTCAGCGCTCGGCAATCTGGAGATCACCACGACTGACGGTGGTTCGCTCGTTGGCTCAAAGAGCAGCGGTCTGACGCAACTCATTGTTTCGGACAGCGGCAAGACCCAATACAAAGCCGCCGGCGATTTTGGTGTCGCTGACCATGCGAGCGTGCCGATTCACTGGAACGACCCTGAGCCGGTGCGCCTGAATATCTCCGGCAACATGGAGGCCATTCTGCTGGGCTCACCCAAGCGCGCGGAAATCAACATCGGCGGCAACATGATCAACAGCCGTTTCGATGGGCAGAACCTGCGCGACTCGGATGTGACGAGCGTCAACGTCGCCGGTGACGTGATCAATCGCAACATCTTCACCAGCGTGACGCTGGACAGCGCGCCGAACTTTGCGCTGTTCGATCCGCTCTTGAATCTGATTTACCCGCCACTCACCGGTTCCGCGGCGGGCGTGCAAAATCAGTTCTTTTACAACGCCGCCACCAGGGTGCTGACGTTTCAAGGGAAGATGACGGGCGAACAATTGCAGGCATTGCTGAACCTGCGTATTCGCACCTTTGATGCGGGTGGTACGCCAATTCTGGATGCGAATGGTGAACCGGTCACAAAGCCCGCTGTGTTCGTGAGCGCGACTGCTTTGCAGCAACTTTACGCGGCCAGCCAGGATGTGCCGACCAATCCCGATTCCGGATATCGCTTGGGTGGCGGCGGACAATTCAACTTCACGGCGCGCAACATGGACCTCGGTGCGACCGTTGGCATCGTCTCGCAAGGACCGCGTGGCAACGCCGCACTCGCGAATTATTTCACTGAAGGTGCGGACATCAATGTCGCGCTCTCCGGCAACCTGGACATGTTTTCCACCAGGATTGCTTCGTTAAACGGGGGCGACATTACGATCTACGCGGATGGCTCGATTAACGCTGGTTCGCGCGAGTTCACCGCGCCGGACACGGTAGCCCGCGGAATTTTCACGAGCGGTTCAAGCGACGTGACGGTAATTGCTCGCGGGGATGTCAATGTGAACGGCTCGCGCATTGCCGCTTATGATGGCGGTGATGTCTGGGTGAAATCACTCGAAGGCGATGTGGACGCGGGCGCCGGCGGCAGTGGCGCGGCGACGGTGGAGAAGATTTATGTGGACCCGGTCACCCGAAAGGTTCACACCTACGCGCCGACGATTCCTGGCAGCGGCATTCTGGCGACGACGTTCCCGCCGTCGCTCGACCCGGCGTTTCCGCGCTCCCGGAACACGGTGGGAGATATCCTGGTGGAAACGCCCCGCGGCGACATCATCGCGAGTTCCGGCGGTATCGTGCAGATTCCGCTCAACGGTGTCGG
>DASUGI010000393.1:0-2270 GCA_036274115.1 Verrucomicrobiia bacterium | reverse complement strand
GAACCCAGCGTTGAAACGCTGGGCTATTGTCGTTTTGTCCCTTCGGGACACAGATGCGATCCGAATTTCGCAGCGGTGGCAGATTAACGTACCCGCGTGTGTGCTCGTCGCGAAAACGCTCAGTCAATCAGTTTTCGTCGCAACATCTCCAAGGCCTGCGTTCCAGTCACATGCTTGAAGGTCTCGCGGTCAAACGGATTGAACTGCTTCAAGACGACCGTTTTGTCTGCCGAAGCGAAGCCGATGAAGACGGTGCCCACGGGTTTCGCTTCGCTGCCACCACCCGGACCGGCAATTCCTGTGACGGACAGGGCGTAGTCCGCGCCGGTTGCCTTTCGGGCACCTTCGACCATTTCGCGGGCAACGGCCTCGCTGACGGCACCGTGTGCGGCGAGCGTTTCCGGGCGGACCCCGAGGAACTTTTCTTTGGCTTCATTGGCGTAGGTCACCAGGCTCGCGATCAACACGGCGGACGCACCGGGCACATCGGTGATGCGATTGGCCAAACCGCCTCCCGTGCAGGATTCCGCCAGGGCCAGTGTTTGTTTGCGTTCGGTGAGCAAACGGACCACCACCGCTTCCAGTTCATCATCGTCCGCGCCGAAGATGATCTTCTCAATGTGACTGCGAACCACCTGCTCCGCTTCACGCACAATTTCGCTGGCTTGCTCACCGCGCGCCACGAGTCGCACATCCACCTGGCCGACTCGGGCGCAATAACCAAGGTCCATGCCCCGCTGCACGAAGCTTCGAAGCGGTCCTTCGAGTTGGTCGGCCACCAGCGATTCTCCCATTCCAATCGTGCGCAGCGTGCGGCAAATGAACTGGCCACCGTGCGGCAACACCTGTTGCAACAACGGCACGACCGCGTCGTTGAACATGGGCCGCAATTCACGCGGCGGACCGGGCAGCATGATCAGCCACTGAGGGGTTGAGGGTTGAGGGTTGAGAGTTGAGAGACCTGAAGCGTCTTGAACTTTGATAGCCAACCCGGGTGCCGTGCCGTGCGGATTCGGCAAGACGATTGCACCTTCGGGGACCATGGCTTGGATGCGCGTGCTCGGTGGCATCGGCCGTTTACGCGCAGCAAAGAACTGCTCAATGTGCTGAACGATACGCGCGTCTTCGAAAAGCTTCCTGCCGAGTAACTGTGCAATAAGGTCACGCGTAATGTCATCGGAGGTCGGCCCGAGTCCGCCGGTGGTGATGACGAGAGCGGCGCGCGACAACGATTCGCGTACGGCAGTTTCGATATCTGTGCCCGTGTCCGCCACGGCAACCTGACGGGTCACTGCATTACCGAGGTCGGCCAGACGGCGACAAAGCCATTGTTGATGCGTGTTCAACACGCGGCCCAGCATCAGCTCGCTGCCGATGTTGATGAGTTCGACATTCATGATTCGATACTGCGGCCGCGAAATGCGGTCTCGTAAATTTCGTAATGCGTGTGCTTCATTCCCAAACGCTCATAGGCCCGGTGCGCGCGGTGATTGTTCTTTTCGACATAGAGACGCAGGCCACAAACATCGCGGCGCGAGCGTCCAAGTTTTTTGACATGCTTAAACAACCGGCGAAACACGCGTCTCTGCCGGAATTCTGACGCGACATAGACGCTTTGAATCCACCAGATGTTGCCATTGCGCCAGTCGCTCCACTCGTAAGTAATCATGAGTTGCCCGATGACCTGTCCGTCCTGCTCAGCGACGAAGTAAATGCCTTTGCCGGGGTCCTTGAGCAGCGCGCGCACGCCACGGCCAACGAGGCTGCGGTTGAGCTTCAGCTTTTCCGTCTCCCAGGCGAGATTACGGTTAAACATTGCGATGGTGGCGGCATCAGCAGGTTTGGCTTTCCGAATTTTCATCCGTGCGCAGCATAGCGTAAAGACGCCCGAGCGCCAGTGTCGCCGTCGTCACGGACGGAGGAGGCGGATGAACGCAGTAATCCGCTTTCCACATCGCGGCGGCGCAGGAAATCCGTGTTCACGCGCGTGAAACCGTGCTTTACTCCTCAGGTGGACGACGAGCCCGTTCAGCTGCCGATTGATGGTGTACTCGACCTGCACACGTTTCAGCCGCGCGAGGTGAAGAATCTTGTGCTGGATTATCTGGCCGAGTGCAAGGATCGCGGAATCCTGCGAGTGCGCATTATTCACGGCAAAGGCATCGGACAGTTGCGTCAGACCGTTCATTCGATTCTGGAGAAGCATCCGGATGTGGCCGAATTTCACCTGGCCAGCGAACCCTTCGGCGGTTGGGGAGCTACCATCGTCC
>DASUGI010000392.1:0-14290 GCA_036274115.1 Verrucomicrobiia bacterium | reverse complement strand
GGCTCAGCGCGAAGACCCCCGCCTCCATGCCCGACAGCCAGAACGACATCAGCAGGCACAGCGGAATCAGAATCCAGTTGAGGGTGGCGCCACTCATTATTTCACGCGTTCCACCAACAGTTCCTTCACTCGGCGCTCGTCGACCACGTGCGCGGTAAGCTTCAATCCCCGAAACGTGGCTGATTCTCCCGCGTTCGGCACCACATCGAGGCATCGCAGCAGCACGCCGCTCATCGTTTCAGTTCCCGGCACTTCGCCCAGTTCGGGATATTCGCGACGGAAATCGTCCAACCGCATCGCGCCACTCACGCGCCACTTGCCTTCGCCGCGCTTTTCCATGACAAAACCCTCCGCCTCAACGCGACGGCGAAATCGGCCCACCAACTCCGCAAGAATATCTCCCATCGTCACCAGGCCCGACACCCCGCCGAATTCGTCCAGCACAATCGCCATCCCGCGCCGCTGCCGCTGCAGACTCTTGAACAGTTGCAGCAGGTTCATCGTCTCCGGCACAAACGACGGAAACTCGATGGCTTCCGACAAGTCCACATTGGGGTCGAGCAACAGGGCGCGCGTATTCAAAATGCCCACAATCGTGTCGGGCGTTTCGTCGTACATGGGCAGCCGCCGGTGACGCGATTTGCGCGCCACCGCGATCATCTCCTCGATGGACAGCGTGTCCGGAATGGCGGTCATCTGCGCGCGCGGGCGCATGACATCGTTCACGGTCCGGCGATCGAGGTTAACAATCTGCAGAATGATGTCCCGGGCCGATTGCGCCAGATTGCCTTGCTGATACGCAAACTCGACCAGTTCCTTGTAGTCCGCGTCGGTGAGGGTTGGTTGCGTTTTCGCGGAAGGAGGAGCAATCAAGGCCAGGAGAGCGCGATTGAGTCGGAGCGCCAGTTTATGGAGCGGGCGCGTGAACCGGTGCACCCAGGCCAGGGGGCGCGCCACGCGCAGCGACCACGCTTCCGGCCCGCGCACGGCGAAGGTTTTTGGCAACACCTCGCCGACGAACAACGTGATTAAAAAGACTCCAGCAATCGTGATCACCAGCGGCCAGTGCTCCGCCAGTGCCATCCAAAGTCCAATGGCCAGCATGCCGGCATTGGCAAACGTGTTGCCCAGCACCATGGTCGCCAGCAAATCCTGGGGTTCTGCGAGTAAACGCATCACGATCTCTCCCGCGCGTTCCTTCCGCGCGGTGATCTGGTGCAGCTGCAGCCGGCTCAAAGAGAAAAGCGCCGTTTCCGCCAGCGCAAAGAAGAAGGCAGCCCCGGCACAAACCAGGACCAGCAAGCCGGCAATAACTGGCGTAACTTCCACGGGCGCAGCATGGGCGAAACCGCCCGGTTTCAAAAGTCGAAATAAATCCCCATCCTTCCTCGCCCACCCGCGTCCGCGCTCCTCGTGGAAACACCGGCTGCATCTACGGAAAATTCTCAATGCACTCTGCGAATCCGCCCGCAGCACGTCGTGCAAAATGCCTTACGAGCAAACAGTTCTCGCCTCCCCAACTCCCTGCCTTACAATTCGCCCCATGCTAAATCTCACGAAGCCGGACGAACCCACCGCGACCGCCGGCCGCTCTTCGACAGACTTCGCAGCATCTCCCAAATCGGCTTTATCGAAGAAGCGCAAGAGAATGGACGTCTGGCCTCAGGAGCTTCGGTATCGTGAGGGCTCGGTGGAAGCCAGTGTCCGGATCGAAACCGCGGGCCGAAACGCGGAAACACTTTGGTACCGTCTGCCCGCCGTGCAGGCATCCAGCATCCCGGAATCGCTCGACCCGTTCGTCATCGGAATTCTCTTTTGCGCCATGTGCCGCGGAACAGACCTGCAGGTGCACGGTGTCGTTTCTCCTTCGTTGCTGCGCAACCTGGAGGAATTTCAAGCGGCCTGGTATGGTTGGAATTCCCACCGCTACCATCGTGTCGAAATCCAGGCCGACACCGAGCGCGAAGATGCACCTGCGCCGACTGATGAAGTCGCCATGACGTTCTCCGGCGGGCTGGACTCGTGCTTCACGGCCTGGAGACATGTGAAAGGTGAACCCGGCCGGCGCAAACGGAAACTTCAGGCAGCGATCATGGTGCACGGCTTCGACATCCCGCTCAATGAAACCGAGACGTTTGACCGCGCGGCGGAGAACTCCAGGTTGTTGACTGCGGACATTGGATTGGAGTTGATTCCCATCACTTGCAACATCCGGGAGTTTGAACATGAATGGCAGCAATCGCATGGCGCCGGGCTGGCCTCCTGCCTGCACCTCCTGCGCCACCGGTTTCCCGTGGGCTTGATTGCCGGCTCCCATGCGTATTCCGGACTGCGTTTTCCGTGGGGCTCGAATCCGGTGACCGACCCGATGCTCTCCAGTGCCAGTCTTTCACTGGTGTATGACGGCGCTGATTTCACCCGTCGCGAGAAGGCCCGCGAAGTCGCAAAATGGAGCGAAGCCATGACCCGGATGCGCGTGTGTTGGGAAGGCGAACACAAGGATCGCAACTGCGGCCGCTGCTTGCGCTGCATCGGCACCGCCATTTGTTTTGCCGTGGAACGCAAGCCCGTCCCGGCAAGTCTCCCCATCCAATCGCTGGAATCCGCCATCGGCGCCCTTGAATCCGTTCCCATCAAACCGGTTTCATTGACGCGCCTGGAGGAATTGCTCGTCGCGGCAAGAGACTCACGCATCAAAGCCCCGTGGGTCGCCGCGCTGGACCGCTGCATCCAGGTTCAACATGGCAAAACTCCCGTCACACCCCCGTCCTTCACCAAACGCTTGCGCACCGGCTTGCGCCACATTTTCTCCAGTACACCGGGCCAGTCAGCGCCCGCTCCGAATTCCGGCAATGGCGCTCCTTCCGGCAATGGCCAGGGCACTCATGATCTGTACCGCCAATTGGACGGCGACATCAATGCCCGCCTGGGAATTGATCTCGGTTTCACGGCCTTGATTCGCCCCACTTCCTACCCGATGGATGAGGCAACCGTGACAGCGTTCCGCGAGCGTTACGCCACCATCAAACGATTCCAGGACATCACGCTCGCGATCTTCAATGCCAGCCTCCGGGGCGAAGCCGATCCTGAAATCGCGCAAGCCGTGCTCGGCGATGTGCCGGCGTCCTGGGGCGCCGACTACCATCGTCAGCTCACGGAGCGCCAGCACCGCACTCCCACTTTCTTTCGGACCGACGAACCCGTGACGGGGAAGCTGTCAGAGATTCAATGTCCCGGTTCCGGTTGGTGCCTCGCCGAAGAGCTTCTCACACTCTACCGCGATAATCGGAGCACGTTCGGTCTGCCCCGGCATTTCGGAGAGTCTCTCGCGGCGAGCTTTGCGGAGACGCTGCGGCGGCAAATGGGCAAGGCTCCCATCGTCCATCATCTCGCGGAGAACGCTTCCCGCCCGCATGGCGCGCGATATTTCATGCAGCGCACCCGCGAGCACGGCATTAAATACTTCAGTTACGACCGCGACATCGCACCGCAGGATTGCAACTTCGTCCGCAGCCACGACTTCATCACGCTGCCGCATCACAACTTCTTCGTCGAACGCCTGGAGCGTTGCGAGCAAGGAGCGCTTTCGTTTGATCTCTCGCCCTCGGCACTCTTCGATGGCAAAATCATCCTCGCCTGGCCTTTCTGGCAGAAGACCAGGCAGTTTTACGACGACCGGATTCGCGCCATCTTCCCCTTCACCAATGTGATCCAGAGCGATGGCTTCGAGTTGCCGGATGGAAAACACGTAACGCTCGAGGAATTCTCCGAGATCCCTCGCCTGCAACGGAATTATTTCCTCAAGTACGCGGGCACGGACATCGCCATCAACTGGGGAAGCAAAACCGTCTTCCACGCCAGCACGCTCTCCAACACGCAATGCCGGGATTTACTCGCCACTATTCGCAGTGATACCGCACGCGGCCGGCGCTGGGTTTTGCAGGAGGGACTCGAGCACCGCGAATCAGTCAACGCCCTGGGCCGTGACGGCCGGGAAATCGAGATTGCAACTCACTCGAAGTTCAGCGGCTTCTATGGTCCGGGCGGATTGATGGGGATTCTGGTGATGCAAAAGGCATCTCACAAAGTCCACGGCAGCGCCGACACCATCATGAGTGCTGTTCGCTAAGCGCCCCAACCATCAGGCGGATCGCAAAACACCATCGGTGAGAATGCGCGCCCGCAATCCGCCCCGGCCCTTAAGCCATTCCCGCACCCCCGGCCCGAGTGCGAGATTCATCCAGTCACAGGGTTTGCTTTCTTCCACCCCCTCAAACTGCACGCCTTGAATCTCAAATTGCTTCCCGACCAGCGCATTCAGGTCCATCCCGCGCACAAAGGCGTTGCGACGGGTCGCCTGGGGTTGTCCCTCGGGCAGGTTCAGTTCGAGGCGCAAGGCGTCAAAAACATCCAGCGAGAAGAAAGTAATCTGACCTTTGTGATTTTCGGCCCGGTCAAAGTAACGATCTCCACGCAATCCCCGACCCGCGACACACTCGACTGCGTCCACCCGCAAAATCGCATTGTTCCCGGGAGGGCCGCCGTAGTGCCCGACAAAGTTGTGGCCCGGCGAGATGAATAATTGTTCGACGCGCATGGCAAATGGTTCTTTCAGACCGGCGCGTGGCACACCGCTTCGTAAGTTTCCCGACAGCGATTGCAAAAGCCTTGTTCGGGTGACCAGGCGGGAAATTCGATGACAATGCGCTCAATCACCTCCGGCGACAATGCATTGGCATCCGCCCAATTGAACGTGGGAAAATCGCAGAGCGGACAAGACGCGCCGGGCGCCGGACGATGCGCCTGGCGCAAGCCGCGCGGGTCGGCAATCAGTCCGAGAAAGTCGGTGTGGCGCGGATTGGAATTACGCCATAGTGCATCAAAGGCTTCGGCTTGTTGCTGTTCGGGCCAGAACGAGTAGCCGCGCGCGAACGCCTCGGCGTGCTGGGCGTGCGTTTGCACTGGCGTGTGACCCGCCAGCGCCAGGCGACCGTCAATCGTGATGTCCCAAAGCAGGCGATAGCGTTCCCGGGCGAGACGTTTTTGCGCGGCGTTGAGACCGGCCAATGCCAGCTCGGGCGAGTAGCCGAACGCCGGATTGAGCATGTCGTGCAGATGGGTGAACTCGTGACGGAGGAAATCCATGATCGTGAGCGGAGCGCGGGCTTCAGCCCGCTTCAACGTCCGCGATTCGGAGGGCTCAGGAACAAATCCGATACCGTCCGCGGTTTCGCGTTGAGGCGGCTTGAAGGCCGCGCTCCCGGTGGCAATCCATTCCGGGCGCAACGCCAGCAGTCCGGTGCGCTGGTTGGCTTCATTGACGTAAAGCTCCGCGCCTGCATCGTTCTTGCCGCTTGTCTTGCGCACCGCGAGCACGTCGAGCTGTTCACGCATCAGCGGGAATTCATTGAGCATGCCGGTCAGCGGCTGCTCCAAGCCCCATTCACGAAACCAGTCGAGGTGCAGCTTGAAAAACGCCGTATTGCGTTCGTCCGGGTCGAGGATGCTGTAGAGCTTCTCGCGCTCGCGATGGAAGCGAGCGATTTGCAGCGGATGGGGACTGCAACCTTTTGTTGCAGGTGAAGCAAAAGGTTGTTCGCTCTTGCGCCGTCCGCTCGCGCAGAGGAAGACGCTGGCTTCGATGAAATCTTCGTCGTAGCGCAGTTGCATTTTTCAGAAGGTTAAATGGTTAAATGGGTTGAATGGTTAAATTGTCGCGGCGGCAGCGGGTTTGCCAATTACGTCGCTGCGAGGGCGCCGGGCGGTAGATTGTTGATGCCGCAGGAATCGCACATGCGATCGGCGATCTCGTCCACCGGGCGAAGCGCGAGTTCCTCGCTGCCGGCGTTCACGCCGAAGCGGGCGCACTCGGATTCAACAAATGCACGAGTGAACTCAGCCAGGCCGTGAAGGGTGGGTTGGGTGGTTGCTGCGGCCAGCCGACGGGTAAATGCCGGCGTCCAGCGTCCGAGATGTTCGCGGAGAAATGCCTTTTGAACGTCTCGGCACTGGGCGAGTTGGTCGGCGTCCAGTTGATGCTCGTGCGCATACGCTTCCTTCGCTGCCAGTACGCACATGAATTCCAGTTCCAGGCAAAGATGATCGTGGCGCTCGCCCGCATCCTCCGCCACCTCCAGCCCAAACGCGCGATAAAACGCGGCAAGGTCCGCCAGACGATGTGGTTGGAACAATGGATCGGCTTTGATGTCGCCGTATTCGATTTCATTCAATGGGCATGAACCACGCGCGGCATGGCCGAAGGTGGATAAATAGGCATTGCAGTACGATTGATAATCGCCCGGATGCAGCGCTCGAATTAACCTTTCCGCACTGGTCAGCACTGGAATGCCCACAAAGGTGTTGGCCATGCGGAGCAAATTGATTGTCTGTGAATTTGTGAGCCAGCCCCAGCTTGCGGGCATCGGGTCTTCGTAGGCCTTCGCGAGAAAGCGGTAAACGAATGAACGCGCCATTGCGAGGTCTATGGAGGATTGAAGTGACCGATTGTTTGCGTGGCGTTCCCCCTCACCCTGGCCCTCTCCCCCGAGGGGCCGAGCGGACAACGATAAACGCATCTTGCAGTTTCCCAGGTTGCCGCTGCGATCCTCACTCTCGAACTCGCGAGGGGGCGGCAGTAACTTCTTCCTCTCCCCTTCCGAAGGGGAGAGGGTTGGGGTGAGGGGATCGGGTTTCGCGCCGCGATAATTCCCGAACACCGAGCGCCGCGGTGTGTCGGTCTGCGCGCTCCATTCGCCATGTGGTAGCGCAGATTTGCAATCTGCTGTGTCGCCGACTTCCCGTCGGCTGGCTGGCGACGTTCCTTTTGCGGTCGAACTTTGCGGCGTCTGCGGATTGGAAATCCGCGATACAGCAGACTGCAAGTCTGCGCTACAAGGTTGTTCAGATTGAGTTGGCATGTTTGGCGTCCCGCACGTGCAGGGGTTCTTCCACGGTGGTTTCAATGATCTTCGTGCCATCCTTCGCGTAACCGATGATGGTGTCGTTATAGAGGGCGAACTTTTTGCCGCGGACTTCAGTCTCGAACACTTTCGGACCTTCCTTGATTTCGTAGCGATGACAGATGCGCTGGTCCTTGCCGAAGAGTTGTAGCACGGCGAGCAGTTCGCGGTCGGGGGCCGAGTATTTCTCGATGGCCTCGTCCACACCCGGACCGAACATCTGGCGCAAATATGGACGCGAGACCCAGCGCGGTGGAATGTAATATCCGTTCGGCTCGGTGCCGAATTGCGGATAGAGCGGCAGCGCGACTTTCGCGACGTGGATGAGGTAATAGAGCGGATTGTTGCGCATCTCTTTCCAGGTGCCGTCCTTGTTCATCTCGATCAAACCTTGCAGGCGGATATGACCGATGCACGAGGCCATGCAACGGGTTTGCATCGGCAGGCCGCCACCGGCCTGGTCCTTGCCTTCAATGCGCGGGAAACAGGCGATGCACTTCTCGCTCGTGCGCGTCGTGCCGCGGTAATAGGTCTTCTTGTAAGGGCAGGCCTCCATGCATTTGCGGTAACCGCGGCAGCGTTCCTGGTCAATCAGCACAATGCCGTCTTCCGGGCGCTTGTAGATGGCGTTGCGCGGGCACGCGGCGAGACACGCCGGATAGCTGCAATGATTGCAAATGCGCGCGAGGTAGAAGAACCACGTCTTGTGCTCGGGTAACAGTTCGCCGCCCTTGAAGTATTGGCCTTTCACGCCTTTCTCGTTGCCAACCGGATGATCTTCATAGCGATTCGGCGCGGACCATTCTTCGTCCGTGGGCAGATAACCGAGCGCGCGATTGGCGCCTTCCGGACCGATGAAGGTTTTCGCCGCTTCGAAAATCGTCTTGCCGTTGAATTTGCCGTACGGGCCTTTGACGTCCTCAGGCTTACCGCCCCAGTTCTGTCCGCCGGGATTCGCCTGTTCGAGCAGATCGAGCGTCTTGACGTCCCAATGATGAGGGTAACCCCCGTAGGGTTTGGTCTCGACGTTGTTCCACCACATGTATTCCTGGCCTTTGGAGAACGTCCAGGTGGACTTGCACGCCATGGTGCAGGTTTGGCAGCCGATGCAGCGATTGGTGTTGAACACGAAAGCGAATTGCTGGTCGGGATACGCGGCTTCGTACGGGTATTCCATCTCGCGACCGAGTTGCCAGTTGAAGACGTTGCTCATGTTGGTGAATGGTTAAATCGTAAAATGGTTAAATCGGCTCAGTCACAAGTTTAGCTTTGGAATCGGAGCGCCCATTGGGTCGGTCAACGAACTGTCTGGCGCGATGATTTGGGCGGGCAAGTCAACCTCAGGCTCGCAAAGTGCCCCCTCACCCTGACCCTCTCCCCCTCCAAGGGGGCGAGGGGACAGCGCTAGACGTGCTTCCGAACACTCGGACGTGGTTGTGCAACCCGCCGCCACAAGTTCGGGTGGAGACTGCGAGCAATTCTCCCTCGCCCCTTCCGAAGGGGAGAGGGCCGGGGTGAGGGGACTGGTCGCGATTACTGGCCACTCCACTTTCTTTCCCCAACGCGCAAAAACTTCTGTGATGAGATCACGGATGAACAGTTCGCCGCGCTTCTCCAACGCCATGTTCGGACCGAGGTAATGCGGGTTGCGGAACAACGCGAGGATTTGCTGGTGACCGTAACCCATCCGCATGAATTCCTCGGTAAACGTTTCGGCCATGTCGTTCGTGGTGTCTTCATGCGTCATGAACGCCATGCCGTTCAGTTCAAACGGATCTTCAAAATCGAATTCGTCTTTTGGCATAAAGTTAAAAATCCGAAATCCGGACGCCGAAATCCGAAAAAAGTCCGAAACACGGAGTCAGGGGAGCGCGGGCTTTAGCCCGCTTCAGCGTTCGAAATGCGGATGCGTGTGAAATACTCAGAAGCGTTCTGAAATGCGGACGCTGATGCGGCGTAAACGCCGCGCTCCTGCGCGCGCCAGCAACTCGCGTAGCTCTTTCGGCATTAGAATTTCGGGTTTCTGTCGTCATTCGGATTTGCGGTTTACTCAAACGTTGCACCGCCGCCTTCGCCTTTGCCGGTGAAAGTTCCGGCGAGGTATCTCTTCATCTTGTCGTTCTCGGCGTCGGGCGACATACCATTCAGGCCGGGCTTCCATGGACCGCGACCGCCCAGGCCGCCGTCCTCCGCCTTGGTTACGCGGATCAAACATTCCTTCGGCACAGTGTTGACGGCGTGATTGTCGGCCTCGCCGCCGAACAGAAAGCTCATCATCGCCTTGGATTTGTGGAACAGCGTGTCGGTCTGGTGCATCGGCATGTGCCAGTTGCGCGTGATCGATTGCTGCGAGCCGAAACGGAAGTTCGAGATGTAACCTTCCTCGGTGAGCGACAAACCGTCAGGGCGCGTCTGCTGCGCCTTGACGGTTTTCTCCGTCGCGATGAACGAGCCGTGCTTCATCATCACGACGTTGTAGGGATAGGCGGCGTTGTAAGTGAGACGCAACATGAGGCGGCTGACCTTATAGAATGGGTCGCTCGGGGTCGCCCCGAGATAGGGACGGTCCGCTGGATTCGCATCCACATACACGTAATCACCGTCGTTGATGCCCAGGTCGCGCGCGGCCTGCGGGTTCATGTGTAATTGATGCTCGCCGACATTGGGCAGACGTTTATCCACGCGATACGGGTCACCGAAGTTCGAGTTCCAGATGAGATGCCAATCCACGTTCGCCCAGGACGAATGGACGCTATGGCGCGATTTTGGGGTGAGGCAATAGAACTGAAAACCTTTCTCCCACAAAAAATTCTTCGACTTCTTGGTGTCGGCCCAACTCATCTTCACGTTGCGCACGGTGCGTTCGTCCCAGTGCTCGGCGTCGAGCGGGATGCCGTAATCGTTCGGGCGCACGAGCGGATTCGAGCTGACGATGACGTTGGGCAGATACGGTGTGGCCTCCGGGCCTTCTCGATGGACGATGAAATTCTCGCCGCACGCCAGCGCTGTTGGGTCGTCCGAGTAGGAATTCAGGCGTCCCGTATCCGTGTAGAACGGATAGTTGTCATGCACCTGCTCGTAGAACGGAATGCGCGGGTAGCTGCGGAACAACATGAGCGCGCCGCCGGGCGGACCGTATTTGCCGGCCATGATGTCTTCGACCTTGTAGCCCGCCGTCGTGGTGCAGGTGTCGAGCAGGCGCTGGAGATAAATGCTGCGCTTGCCCTCGTGCTCGAACTTGAAGTGATTGTAAAAGCGTTTGTCGCCGGTGACCTTGCCGAGCGCGGCGGCAATCCCGGCGAGAATGGTCAGGTCGTCCTTCGAGTCGTAGAGCGGTTTGATGCCGCCCTTCCAGATTTGGAGAAATGGATTCGAGCAACTCGCGGTGACCTCGAGATCCTGAAATTCCACCCACGAATTCGCCGGGAGTCCGAAGTCGGAATACTCCACGCTCGCTGTCATCTGCGTGTCCATCGTCACGATCAACTCCACGTTCGGGTTGACGTTCTTGATCATGCCGTAAGCCCATTTGGCGTTGTTGATCAGATTGACGTTCGTCGTAAAGATGGCCTTGGTCGGCGACGGCATGTGCGTCTTGCCGGTGAAAACTTTTCGGCCTTCCCGGGGCGTGTTGACGATGAGCGGGCGGTCACCGTGATTCCAATACGCCGGCTCTTCGTCCTTGGTGTAGGCGTGCGCGTGAACGTCCTTGCCGTGCGCCTTGGGATCGAGATTCAGTTCGAACGGGTCTTCCATGATCCAGCCCTTGAAGCCCGGACCCGTCAGCTTGCTGCCCTGGAACAGAGCCGCTTTGTAATTTCCCGCCCAACCGTGACAACCCGCGCCCGGCTTGCCGATGTTGCCGGTGAGCATCAACGGCAGATACGCGGCGCGATTGGCCTCGGTCGCGTGAAACCAGTGATTGATGCCTTCGCCTTGGTGAATCGAGCAAGGCGTGATTGTCGCGATGTCTTTCGCCAGGCGCTCGATCAACTCCTTCGGCGCGCTGGTGATTTCGGAAACGCTGTCGAGGTCGTAATCCTTGAGGTGGACTAGATAGAGATTCCACGAGGTCGCAACTTCCACGTCCGATCCGTCAGCCAGCTTGACGCGACCATGAAAATCCAACTGCGGATCAATCCCGCTCTTCGCCAGGGTCTGCCCCACCATGTCGCGCGTGAGCGCCTTCGGTGAATTCGTTTTTGCGTCCCACACGATAAAGTCACCAATCTGTTGGTGCTGTTCGTCGGTGATGCCTTGAACCTTTTTACTCGGCGCATCCGCAGCCAGCGTGCTGGTGTAGTTGGGGAACACCTCAGCCGCGCGCAGTCGGTTGCCATTGTCGGTGCGAATCAGCAGTGGGAAATCCGTGAACTGCTTCACGAACTTTTCGTCATACCACTTGTTGTCAATCATCAGCCGGGTGACGCCGAGCCACAGCGCTGCGTCGCTGGAGGGCCGCACGGGAATCCAGTAATCGGCTTTGGTCGAGGGCGCGCCATACTCCGGTGCGATAACGACAATCTTGCAGCCGCGCTCCATCGCCTCGACGAACCAATGGGCATCCGCCATTTTGTTTTCGACGAGGTTTTTGCCGTTCATGATGATCAGCTTGGAATTGCGGAGGTCGTTGAAGTCCGTCTCCGAATTCTGCAAGCCATGCACCCACGGATGACCGGGCGCTTGGTCGCCGTGCCACGTGTAATTGGACCAGACGCGGCCCGCCTTCGCTTCCTCCGGCTTCACCCCGCGCACATGCACATCGAGCAACGCGAGCGAATTGCACAGACGATACATGCCGTATTTGCCGAGCACGCCGAGCAAGCCCATGCCGCCGCGCATCTTGATGGTGCGCGTGCCAGCGCCGCCCATGTCCTCGATCATCTCTTTCGGATAGCCCTGCGCTTCGAGCAGCTTCGCGCCGGCTTCCCCCGAATAACGCGTGGCAATCGCCTTGGTCGCGCGCGCGATATAGGTGAACGCTTCGTCCCATGAGATGCGGTCAAACTTGTCTGTCCCACGCGAGTCGAATTTGTACTTCGCCTTCAATTCGGTCGTGAGTTGGGGGAAACCGTCGTCGGCCCAGCGTTTCCAACCACGTCGCACGATGGGATGCTTCAATCGATAGGGTCCATAGAGGATACGGTGAAACGTGTAGCCTTTCGCGCAATGACGGTTACCCCACGCGGCGGACGCGTGCTTGCCGTAGAGGTCCGTGTAGGTGTGAACGTCGTATTGTTCGCCGAGCCGGACGATGACGCCGTTGCGCACGTGCGCCGTGATGCGGCAATTGTGCGTGTCGTTCGGCGCGCAGACCCAGGAGAACTCGCGGTCGTAGGCGTATTGATTGCGGTAGAGCTTTTCCCAATCGCGATTCGGATAAGCCGCGAGCGGATTGAGCACATCTTCGATCTGCGGCTGCGCCTGGAGGAAGCGTAGAGGCAGAAATTGCGCGGCAGCGATGCCGGCGCCCACGAGGCCACTACGTTGCAGAAAGGAGCGGCGGGAGAGTGAATCGTTCATGGTTAAAATCGTTGATTTGGTTAGTCGGAGCTTCGCCGGAGCGCGGCTGTGTGCGAAGCACCAGCCGCAGCACGTCCAAAGGAATCAAGAGTGGTCGGAATCACTCTGTCGCGCTGTGTCGTGCGTTGCTGCTGCGGCTGGTCTTTCAGACACAGCCGCGCTCCGCCTGAAATGTGATTTGGTTCATATGCTCTCATTTATCGTTTCACCTGCTTGCCTTTGTTGTCGTCCAAAATGAGCTGATACCAGTTGCTCACCATCTTGCGGCCGTTGCGGTCGCCCTGCTCGCCGTTCCAGATGGCGAAGGCCACGGGCACAGGTTTTCCGGAGACAAACTTCACATCGTCTGCGTCTTTGGACTTCAGGTCGCGGATGAAGAGGACATTCCAGAACCCGGCGTGCCAGAGACCCTTGCCGGTGACATTCTGCTGCTTGAGCGGTTGGGAAGTGAAGGAGCCGAAGCCGCGCGCGTTGGCATCTTCGATGGGCGATTTGTGCGGCTGCGAAAGCACGTTACCCGCGCTGGTGGCGGTGCTGTAGTTCGTGAATGTCCAGGCATCCACGTGCATCGTCTGGTAGACGTCGCGCATCTCGAGGAGGTCACCGTTCGCTTCCGTCTGCCAACCCGCTTTCCATTGCCAGAGATTCACGGGGTTATCCTTGTCGCCCATGCCGAGGAAACCGTATTTGCCGGAGAGCGAAAATTGGAGCGCGGCCGCATCCTGAAAATCCTGCACGCGGATGGCGGTGTTCTGCGGCAACTCATCGCGCCATTGCAACAGCACGGCGAGTTTTTTCCCGTCCGTCACCGCCGAAACGGCCACGGCATAAATTTGATTGGGCTCAGGCCAAAGCGGATTCAGGGGCACCCGCACGGGATCGCGCATATCCCAGAATGCGTCCATTGGATCGGTGGGGAGCTTGCTCACGCGCTGCACGTGAATATTGTTGTGCTCGGGGGCAAGCAGGTCGTTCACGGAGACATCCGAGCGGCGCAGGGATTGTACGAAATGCACCAGCGCCCAGCGCTCTTCCGGCTTCAACTGATCGTCGCCGTAGGGAATCATCGGCGTGCCGGGCAGACCATTGTTGATCCGCAAATACAGATCGTGCCCCGTGTGACCACCGCGAAAGAGGCCCGTGTTGAAATCGCGGGGCCGCACTGGCAAACCGGACGAGTCCTTGAGCGTGGGCACTTGCGGTCCGTCTCCTGCGCCCGTCTCGCCGTGACAAAGATTGCACTGCATTTTCTTGAACATCTCCTGGCCCAGGGTGAGTTCCTGAACCGTCGCCGCGGGCTCAGGGGGAACTTCGACTGGCTTGGCGATCATTCCATTGGCAGTGGCTTCAGCAAACAGATTCACGTGCTTGCCGCTCGCATCAGTCCGCGCGGTGAGTTGCTTGACATAGCGGACCACGTCGTTTCGTTCCTGCTCGGTGAGATACGAAAAGCTCGGCATCGAACTGCCGGGCAAGCCGCGGGTGATCGAGTCGAACAGGTCTTTGTCCACCGGCAACGATTGGCCGGGTGTGGATTTAATTTTGAATTGGCCGGCGCTGAAGTTACGCGGCTTGGGATACAACCAAACCGAGGCCGGGCCGTTGCCATCGCCATTCAAGCCATGGCAGGCGGCGCAGTGCTGGTCGTAAACATTTTTGCCAAAAGTGCCCGGTGATTCTGCGGCAAGAACGGCCAGGTGATTGATCAGCACCATTGCAATCAAGGCACTCGCATGAACGCGAAAGCGCGGGGATGTCATTGCGCTGAGATTGCGCTGACTCGAGCCGCGATTCCTTGACGTAAGTCA
>DASUGI010000391.1:0-2326 GCA_036274115.1 Verrucomicrobiia bacterium | reverse complement strand
GCCACGGCGGCGTTGAAGAAATTATATTTATTCGGATGGAAGTCGATTCTCTCGTTGTTGCGGTAATCATTGGGCGTGTACGGGTTAATGTCGTTGTAAACGTTGCCGTGCGGGTAGTCGCCCTTGGTTTCGTCGTAGAATCTCTTGCCGACCTGGTTAACCAGTATCAGATCGTGCCAGTCTTTGACGCTTAGTCCGGTGGAACGAACCAGCGGAAAAATAGGGCTTTCCAGCTCCCAGGTCATATAGTTCCATTTGGTCGCCAGGACGCGCTGGGTGCGAATGTTATCGCCATTTTCCAGCGTCTGGTTGACCAAGCCCCAAAGCGACGCGCCGATGGCCATCGCGGCAAGCTCGCCGCTCGCGTCTTGATAGCTGTAAGGTTCGCCGGCCACGGTCAACACATCGGTTAGCCGCGGGTCGAACATGCGGCGGAAATTGAGATGGCTGGTCATGCCGCCGGTGGCAACGATCACGGCTTTCTTGGCGCGAATGTTCATCGCAGGTTTCGTACTGTCGATGTTTCCATCCGACCGAAAGCTTTTCAAAGGCGTCGACTGACCCGGCATGATTCGCGGCGTGTACTGGGCTGTGAGACCGACGACGCGGCCGGCAGCCGGTTTTTCACGGACTATGCCGGTCATTTTGTAGTTCAGCAAGAACTTGACGCCCTTGGCGCGAGCGCTATTTTCCAACGGTCTGATGACCCCTGTTCCCGCTCTGTTATTAGGACTTTCATAGCCGGCGCCTTTGGTCCAAAATGCGTGATTTTCGCGCGGCGCTGAATTCCCCAAATTGTGCCCGCCCTGGTTATCAGGGGCGACCTCCTTGAACTTGACTCCGTTCTCCAGCAGGAACTCGAACGTCGGGGCACAGTGGTCGGCAAATGCTCGCATCACTGCCCGGTCGTTATAGCGGTAATCCGGCCAGCCGTTGTTCTGCACGATGGTCCAGTCGGTGAGATCCGAGAACACCGTGTCCGGCGAGTCGTTGATGCCGTATTTTTTCTGCGCGCTGGTACCGCCGCCGAGCGGCACGTTGCCGCCGCTGATAATCGCGTGCCCGCCGATGTCGTAATTGGCTTCCACCACGAGCACGGAAGCGCCCCCTTCGGCCGCCTTAATCGCCGCCGGAAGACCGGCCGCGCCGGACCCAATCACCACCACATCGGCTTCCAAGTCCCAACTCAAACCATTGGTTGCTGCGTTTGCCATCCGTCATTTCCTCCGCTGATGAAATTGCCAAATGTAGAATCGCTTATAACCGCGCACTGAAAAATACAAGTCAACTCAAGGCGACAAAAGCAAAATCTCGAATTGTGCTTGCTGGCTTCGGTGCTTTTAGCATAGCAGCTCGGTTTCAGGCAATTCTGGCAAGATCTCGGCACGAGAAGCCTGCGAACGAATCAAAGCAATCTGAACAGCTCGCAGGCGGGCCGGCGAAAACGTGACCTTCCGGAGAATGCGCTCAGAGTGGCAACTTTTGTGACGTGGATTCAGTCGACGACACGAACGGGGCAACGTAGGTTGGCGCGAATGCTCTGAAAGACGATGAAAGTCCCAACATCAATACGGCGGGCAGTGGACCGCGTTTAGTCGACTTTCAATCCGTCTTCAGCGGTGCCGGCCGGCTCGGTGACTGGTTCGGGCTTGGTAGAGCCTGCGAGAGGTTTGCGGCGTTGTTCGTTCTCGCGGGCTTTGAGAGCGTTGAGACGTTCCCGGAACCAGGTCTTCTCCGGCCAATGCCAGTTTTGGTCGTGGCTCGAATAGTTGGTCAGCTGTTTCATAACGTCCTTCTCAGCAAATCCAAAGCAAGTGCCATACCATTTCTAAGAACGTAATTTTGCGATACTATTCTTTAACCGGCTAAAAGTTTTTGAACAAAATCCGTCGGTCTAGGTCAGAAATCGTCATTACCTTGCCACAAGTCCGGGTTCGACCGAAGGAATTCCCAAGAGGAAGCGGTGGAAGCCAACACGATGAAACATACAAGCAAGGGATCGATGCTAGGGTTCGTGAGCGGAGGATGCGCGGTGTTGCTTTTGGCATGGAGTGCCACAGTGTGTGCCCAAACCGTGACCATTCGTGGCAAGGTATCTGCCTTAAAAGACCAGGATCTGATCGTGGCTATTCCTAACGGGGAAGTGAAGGCCACGCTAACGGATCAGACCGTGGTGCGCGCCGAACAACCGATCAAGTTTTCCGAAATCGTCCCCGGTATGTATCTCGGCACTACGGCGACCAAACAGGCGGATGGTAATTTTCTCGCCTCGGAGGTCCACGTCTTCTCCGAGGACCAGCGTGGAACTGGGGAAGGGCACCGCCCC
>DASUGI010000390.1:0-12581 GCA_036274115.1 Verrucomicrobiia bacterium | reverse complement strand
CCAGTCATGCGCGCTTTCATCGAGGAAAAGCGGTTTGCGCGAAGAGACGCTATGCACATCGATCTGATTGGCGGTGAGATCGTAGGGAAAGGGCTGCTCGACATAGAGAATCATTCCGTAAACGCGCGGGCAGTCCCTGCGGAGGTGATCGAGAATCTCATTCACATATTCCGGTTCGGTGACCGTGCAATTGAAATCTGCCGAGAGCCAGTCCACGCCGGTCGCCACCGCGATCTGGCCGATCCGTTTCATGCGTTGCAGATCCCAACTGACGTCGTCACCCCGGAGTTTAACCTTCAAACATTTCAACTGATCCTCGCGAATCCAGTCGGTGAGCATCACGGGATAACCGTCATTCGGTTCGTCGCCGGTTAAATCCGAAGCCTCCAGCAAGTCGAGGCCGCCCACCAAATGCCAGGCCAGCAATTCCTGCGGGCCCGGGCGCAGGAGAATGTCCTGGGGATAGAGATTCTGGAACGTACTCTTCCGGCCGTCGGCCGGCGTCATGAAGTCTCCGAGATCGCGGTTCATGAACTCGGCATTATACGTTTCATATACCGGACGCTGATGCAGATTGCCGTAGGCATCATGCAAGGCGAGGTCGAAGATCGAGGCGCAGATGAGCGCCGCCAGCCAGGGCATGGGTTCCGTTGCTGCGGCGCTCCATTGCTGATTGGCCTGTTGCAACAGGCCCGGCAGCACGTAATCGCAAAAATCAACACCGAGTTCGAGGGGATGTCCCGTAGCATGGTAACCCGCCCATGCGCCCGTTAGACGAACGCAGAATTTTTCCATCCGTTCCCGCCGCGCTTCCAGCGAAGTCTTGCTGGGCCAGGCCCATTGAACGCTCAAGGGCGTTTCACCCCAGCCTTCCGCGGTGCGTCCCGATGAATCGGCGACGCGGATGCAGGCGCGCGCACAGGTCACCGAGATCAGGGTTTCCGCCCCGAACTTGAGCGGCATGCGGGTGTGCACCGGCAAAAAGTAAACCGTTGCGCCAATGATTCGAACGTCAGTTGGTTTACCCACGGTTAATCACAAGTTGATTTTGAGATTGCAGCGGTTCCAGAACCGTCATGCTCAAATAATAACTTCCGGGGCACGAGATTCTTTGCGTTCAGGGCAGGCCACAATGGTTTCTTGGGTAGTGGCAATCCTCTTCATCGGAGATTAAGAACATGATTAGGAGATGATGGCTGAATGCGCTGTCACACTTGCTAGTTCGCGCGCCGGTATTCGGTTTCGTCCCGTTGCGTCGTCCAGAAGATGGCGTTCACCAACAAACGCCGGAAATTGTCCTCGGAAAAATCCTCCTGCGTGCCCAGGGAGGTGGCGAAGACCCGTCGGGGTCGCTCGCGCACCCAGGCGACCGGTTCCTGATTGCCCAGGCTCACCCCGTTCAGCAACACCACCACATCATCCGCCAGTGTGGGATTCTTGTAGAGCTTGCGAGAGGTGAAAGGGGTGACGCCGGCGAGAACCGGGTGGTTGGAGCGACCCAGCGACAATTCGATGGCCGCGGGAGCGTTGGTGTAATGTCCCTTGTAGCCGCCGCCGAGGATTTCCCCATCAAACTCCGGATAATTCTGAAACCCATGGCTCGCGGTGCGGAGGCCAATGACCGGACGTCCCGCGGCGAGATATTTTTGGAGTTGGGCCAGTTCCGCAGGAGGCAACGTAACTCGTCGCGTGAAGACAATCATCAGGTCGGCAGATTCCAATGCGGCAATGCCCGGAAGACTGTCGCCCTTGTCTTTCCCGAACGCTTGATGGCAGACGGCCCGATACCGGGATTCGAACCACGCCTGAAAATCGCGCAACGATTTATCGGACTCGTACTCCGCGGATGCCGACAACAGGCAGATTCTCAGCGGGGCGCTGTCCGCACCGCTCGCCGCGCCGGCAATCAAGAGGAGAATGAAAATTGCCGCCCATCGACGGATGGTTGGCCCAAGTTGAGCCACAATCATTTTTGCAGTCATGTTGATGCGTGCGTGGCGTCCGGCTAAAAAGCAAGGGGCTGCCAAGTGATGAAACTATCACCCGGCAGCCCCAGCACGATGCCGCCGGAATTACGGAATTCGCATGCGATAGTACCGCTGATCTCCACCAGTGCTGTCAGTGATGGTCACTGCTCCTCCGGTGCCCACCACGTTGGTCAGCACGGACCAACTGCCCGCGTTGATGACGTCCTTGAATTCGATGATGTGCAGCGCCCGTTCGACGGTGACCACATTGAAGGTGATATTGCCGCCGCTGACTGCAGGGTTGTGGATGACCCGGTCGAAGCCCGGCAAATACGCTCCAGTGCGGAAAGTCCACTCGTTGGTGCGCGCCGGGTTCGTGCCATCACCGTAAACAATGTGCACGGTGTTCGTCATGCCCTGGGCAAAGAACACTGGCGGCAGGTAGCTGACGGTGGCGCCGGTCGCCGTAGGAGTGATTGTCGCATCGCCGGTCACGTTGACGTCGTTCACTTTCAGGACAATCGTACCGGCGTTGATGGGCAAGCCGCCGTTGGCGAGGGTCACGCTGACGCTGGCATCGGGCGAGACGTTGACCGCATTCGGGGCTGGTGCGAGATCCATGACATACGGAGCCGCCGGGCCGGCCTGCGGCAGGAACAACATGAAGTTGATGTAAGCCTGATCCGTGGACGGCGAATTGAGCGAGGTCAGCCGCAACGTTTGAAGGCCGCTTAGCGATAGCAAAATGGGATTGCCCACAGCATCCACCAACGGTTGATAGGCCAGCGCCTCGCGTCTCTGGAATGTCGGACAGTTAAACACGCCCAGCGGGACGGTGGTCTGGCCCGGCAATTTGTAGTCGCTGGTCACGCGATCCAGTTGAAATTGTTGGTTCGCTCCTGAACCCACGCGCAAATAGACGGCATAGTTCGTCCCCGGCCACATGCGCGTGTAGTTGAGCCAGTCATTGGTGATCCAGCGTTCGGTGATGTACTCATCCAGGGTCAACGCAGTGATCGCCGGGCGCTCGTAGTCCACGGAGGTTTTTTTGCGGATGCCCACGGCATCGCAGCCCGTCGGCAGGGAACGGTAATCAAAACCAGTGTCCGGATTGCTATCGAAATAATCCACGTCGGGTGTGCCGGTCCGTCCGAAATACCCTTCGTCCATGTTCACCGGGCCCAGGTCACCGATTCCTGAGAACAAAGGATTCTGCAGATAGCGGTCCGGGTTGATGTTGGTTTGCGTGGTGATGCTCGGACAGAGGTCGGTGCTGAAGTTATAATCCTCCGCTTCGATGATGAAGACGTCCGATTCTACGAAGGTATCGAACCAAAACGTGTTGGTGGTGCCTCGTCCGGCCTGGTCAGCGACCGAGAACGTGCCGTGGTAAACCGTGTTGGGCGTGAGCCCACCGGAATAAGTGGCCGTGCGGTTGCTGCTGCTGTCCGTGCCATCAAAGGTCAATGCGGCGGAAACATCCACGCCGTTCAAGATCAGGACCATGTTGCTGGCGGGCAGGCAATTTGTGGGTCCGATGGTGAAGGCATTGAACACCAGGTTCGTATCAATCGGCAGGAACACATGACCGTCGGCCGGATAAACCTTCGCGAGCTTCGGCGCAACATTGTCCAGCGGGGCTTGATAGATGACCAGGTTGTCGAGGGAAACGACGTTGGTTTCCGTGACCGGGTTGACGCTGAGGTCGTTGCGGGTGCTGGTGCGGGTGCCGATGGTGAAATAAGTGGAGTTGGTTCGGTCGCCTTCACTGGTGGTGGAAAAGTTGCGCCACCGCAGCGTGCCGGTGGTAAAGGTGTTGGTTCCGTCCGTCACGCTGGCCGAGTAGGTTTTCGTGGACGGATCGGTCAGAATCTTGAAATGATAGTTTCGTCCCAAAACGAAGGGCACATTGGTGGAGTTAACCGTGGTGCCCTGGTTTTCACTGTTGCTCGCGGTGCTGCCTTCGTAAAAATTCCAGCGGCCCGCCTGAGCGAACGGCGCGCCCGTATTGCTGGCGCCCAGGGCTTTGATCCAAAACGTGGACTGATTTTGGGAGGCGCTGCTGCTGGTATTGGGTCGCGTGCAGATCGTGAGGAAGTCGTTCCCATTGTTGAACGCGCCGCCGATCCACTCCAGGCGAATGTCGAACTCAATGATGTGAGCTTCGGTAATGTCGAGTCCCGGGACTCCCGTGTAGCGCCGGCGCATGGTGGATTCGCTGTTGGCGATCCCGAAATTGAAGTAGTTGCCGCCATCAAACAATGGCGTGCCCGTGCCATTGGTGATCACCTGGGGATGAACGCCGAAAAAGCCCTCTGCGGCGCCGTTCACACCCAGAACGGAGGTCCAGCCTTCCACCCAGCCATCCGCGGCGGCGCCGGGAAACTGGTTTGCGGTCTCGGCACCTTCGCCATCGCTGAAATTGTTGGTGATCTGCGCCGAGCCTGGAAGCGTCAGCGAGCCGACCGCCATGGTGGCCAGCAGAATCTTTCCGGATCGCCAAAGCGCGGCGCGGAATCGGGAGAGTCGCCCCGAGGGCGGAAGTATGAGGGTAAGTTTCATGCTTGTGTTGGTTCCTGTGGGTTTTGTTGGTTGTAATTTGAAATCGCGTTACCAGCCCGGGTACATGCGTTGCAACACCCAGCGGGCGTCCCGTGGTGTGGAGGCCACTTCCACCTGCGGCGGACGGCTGTTGCCCGTGACCGGTGGTTTGGTGGAGTTCTCCAGCCATTTGCGGATTTCTGAATGCCCGTCCGCAAATGAGAGTCCCCCCGCGCCGCCATGGTAACTGGCCGGGTAATCCGTCCACTCCAGTTTGTTATTCATGTACCATTGGCCGTCATTAAGCGTGTCCGGATGCTCATCAATAAACACCCACATCATCACCGGGTTGGGGTTGTTGATCTGGCTGATTTTTTTGATGTCATTGTTGTGGCCCAGATTCTTGTTCATCGAAAGGCTGCGCACGCGCGGATAGGACTCCCCGCCTATGATGGTCATGGTGCGGTCTGAGGGACATTTGTAAACCTCGATGGATTTGGTGTAAGGGCCCAGTTTGGCATTGGTCAGAAATGACGTGTTGGTGCCGTCGGCCCGGCCATAACTGATGTCGCCCAGAATCCAACTGTCCGGGTTCAACCCGAATTGAATCTCGGCGCGCGGACGGTTGGCCACCAGG
The DNA here is from genome assembly GCA_036274115.1 of Verrucomicrobiia bacterium. GTDB lineage: Bacteria > Verrucomicrobiota > Verrucomicrobiia > Limisphaerales > JADLHS01 > JADLHS01. Next base: position 7,436 of record DASUGI010000390.1, on the reverse strand, counting down.
TGACCGTTGTTCTCATCCGCGTACATAATCCACGCCAGCGTCAATTGCTTGGTGTTGCTCAGGCAATAAACGCCTTGCGCCTTGGCCTTGGCCTTGGCCAGCGCGGGCAAAAGCATGGCGGCCAGAATGGCAATGATGGCGATCACCACCAGCAGTTCAATCAGGGTGAAAGCGCGATGGTTCCCGTGCCGGGCCAATGCACCCGAACCGATGGAGCAAGGGGATGAGGAGATATGCATGAGAAAGTCAACGGGACAAAGCGCGGCCGGGACAAAGCCGGCCCGACTGGCGTAAACGAGCGGTCATAGTGGTGTTATTGGTTGAAACGCTAACAACAATCCTTGGCTCGAATAGTATGAACTGATTAAAGAATTGGACAATTTCATTTTGCAACCGGAAGACTTCTACCGTCGTCGCGGAGCGGTTAAATATTTTCAATACATCACGGGCCATCATAGGTTATTAATCCGTCTTCAATTCGCGACGCTGAAACGTCGCGTTGCCTGCCTTGTTTAACTCGGGTAATTGCGGCCCAAGTTAGGCTGCCGCATGTCGGGTGTCTTTGTATTTTGGGCGATGGAGTCTGGCATTTCGGGCAGCATCGTAAACCGGGATTGCACCAGCGCGGAAAGCTGATACCAAGAGCGAAACCATGGTATCACTCTCAAAACAAATCCGGCGGTCGCGGCAAACCCGTTTCAGAAAACTCAAGGTGTGCTGCAGTCTGATCGGACTTCTCGCCTCGGCAATGCCGCTCTTCGGTGTCGAAACCAACTCCACTCCCGATCACTGGCAATCCACTGGCAACGAAACCACTTTTGAGGTCACCGACAGCGAAGTGCTGAATCCCGTGACCTCGGGACGCTGGCGATTATCCGGGACGCTCAAAGTGCAATTTGTCGGGCGCATCAAACCGCATGAGAACTCGCAACTCCATCTGTTTGGTCCCGCGCTGTCCGATTTGGAAGGACGGTTTGACCGGGTCGTGCTGCCCGCCGGATGGCGGTATGAGTTGAAGTATGACGAAAGCGCCAAAACGGTGACGTTGTCAAATCTGAGGCCCGATCATGCGCCGGCCTTTCCGGGCGCCGAAGGTTTCGGAAAGTACACCACCGGCGGACGTGGCGGGAAAGTCATCGAAGTGACGAATCTGAACGACCGCGGTCCGGGGAGTTTTCGCGCGGCCGTGGAAGTGAGCGGGGCGCGGACAGTCGTGTTCCGGGTTTCGGGAACGATCCCGCTGGAATCGGAAATCAAAATCAAGAATCCCAACCTCACCATCGCGGGCCAGACCGCCCCTGGCGACGGCATTTGCATCAAGAATTACCAGATCAACTTTGACACGACGAACCTGATTATCCGTTACCTGCGGTTTCGACCCGGTGATGAGAAGGGCAAGGAGCAGGATGGTTTCGGAGGCAAAGGCGATCAACTCATCATTGATCATTGCAGCGCGAGTTGGGGCGTGGATGAGACGTTCTCGATCAACAAGGGCGCTAACTCCACGGTCCAATGGTGTCTCGTGAGCGAAAGCCTGACGAAGTCGCTCCACAAAAAAGGGTCGCATGGCTATGGCGGCCTTTGGGGCGGGCCCGGAGGCTCGTGGCATCACAACATTCTCGCGCATCATAGCAGTCGTAATCCCCGCGCCTCCGGCAATGAAGAATCCGGCTTGATGGATTATCGCAACAACGTCATCTACAACTGGGGCTTTAACAGCGCGTATGGCGGCGAGTTGTGGCCGCGCAATTGGGTCAACAACTATTACAAGTATGGGCCGGCCACCTCGGAAAAAGTGCGGTCGCGCATTTTCATTCAAAAAGATCCGCGCGGGAAGATGTATGCGACCGGCAACTATGTCTGGGGCTTCCCCGCGATTTCAGCCGACAACTGGAACGGTGGCATTGAGTTCGACAAGGAGGGCCTGGCGAGCCAGGCAACGCTACGCGTGTCCCAAGCATTCGTCGTGGCGCCTGTGATGACGCAATCCGCCGAGGAGGCGATGGAATTGGTGCTCGCGCATGCCGGTTGCTCGATCTCCCGCGACGCGGTGGACCAGCGAATCGTGAACGAAATCCGCACCGGCACGGCGCGGTATGGCGCCAGTTACGGCGGTGGCGGCAAAGGCATCATCGATTCTCAAAAAGAGGTGGGCGGTTGGCCAGAGCTGCGTTCCAAACCGGCGCCGGTGGACACTGACCACGACGGCATGCCGGATGATTGGGAAAAATCCCACAACCTCGATCCCAACAATCCCAAAGACGGAGCGCTGGATTCCAGTGGCGACGGATACACCAATCTCGAGAAGTATTTGAACTCGCTGGTTCGGGCGATCTATTGAACTCGCAGAACGCCAATAAGAATCAGGGCGCGTGGATCAATTCCCATCGCCTTCCTTTATCCACGCTTCGTTGAAGTGAACGTATTTGATGGATTTGCGGGCGGGTTGTCCCTCGGCATCTTTTTCCTTCGTCGTGCCGAGATGGTAGCTGTAGGTGGCGTGTAACGTTCCATCGCGAGCCTGGATCAGGCTGGGATAACTGTAGGCATGGGGTTTGTTCGTGTCGCCGGGATCGGATTCGAGGTGCCGGCGCCAGGGCCAGGTGCGGCCTTCGTCGGGGGTAATTTGCACCAACAGACTGTGACGGCCTTTCTCGGTGTCGTTGCCGATCAAAACCCAGTTGCCATTGCGCAACGAAATAATCTCCGAGCCAGTGCCAGGATTGAGGATTTCGGTATCCGTGACGGGCGACCATGTTTCGCCGCCATCACGCGATTCGCTTTGTTGCAGTCGCTTCGGCGCGGGGCCGTTGTCGCGCATCACGGTGTAAAGCGAGCCATCCCGGCGTTGCACAATGCTCGGTTGAATGTTGCCCGCGCCGATCAACGGATTGCTCGTGCGCCAGGTCTGCCCCCAATCATCCGAAAGCGCCATCAACGAGAAAGAAAATCCATCCGAATAAAGCGGCACGATCAATCGCCGTCCTTCGAATACAAACGGATGCGCTCGGGTCATCCAGCCGAGCCGTCGTTGGAGCTTGTTTGTTGCTTGAGTTTGCAGGGAGTTCAGGTGGCGAAGCGTCCGCTCGGTTGAAGGGTAGGCAGATTGCGAGTTGGTCAATCGGGCGATGGTTTCCTGAACATAATTGGTCACGGCGCGTTCGAAGTCAGCGCCCGGAGTGATGTGCAACACTTCACTGGTTGTCCACTTGGGCGGGCCGTCACGATGATAATCTGTTGCGATACGATACTTCATCAAGGCGGATTCCCACAGGTTGGCGAGGATCGTCGGCCAAAGCAGCCACAGCCGGCCCTCGGGATCAATGAACATGACGCAGTTGGTGTCCGGGTAATCGGGCGTGTCCGCCATGGTGAAGCGAGCGCTCCAGCGCGTCGCACCTTTTCGTTTGCGCGCGCCTTCAATCTTCACGTCATCCGCCGTGCGTTCGCCTGAGCCGTGAAACCAACTGACGATCAAATCGCCTTTGGGGGTTTCCACGAGGCAGGAGCCGTGATTGTGCCAGTGTTCCAGCGGGAAGATAAATTCCGTGCGGTAAAAGGGTTTCTCCGCTGCGGCGCGGGCCGGGCGCAATGACAGCAGCAATGCCAGCGCAAGCAAGCCAAGGCGCGTCAGGGAGGGCAGGGGGTTTCTCATTCCGCAATTTAAAAGATGGTTTTGAGAGCGAGGCCTGGTTTTTGAGTTTGTTTGGTTGAAACAATGGGCATCATATGCGTCCAAGCACAGACATTTGTATGAGCAAAAAAATTCATTCGCCGACCGAGACCAGCAACGCGACCAAACTTCCGGCGGTTTCGCGACGAACCTTTCTGCGCGGGACCGGAAACCTCGCGTTGGGGTTGGGTGTCGTGGGGCCGAACATTTTTCTCAATCGTACCAAGGCAGCTACCGGCCAGAATCCCAGTGAATTCATTCGCGTCGGTTTCATTGGCGTCGCCAATCAAGGCAACGTCAATCTCGGCGGCTTGATGAAAAACGCGGTGGCGGTGTGCGATGTGGACCAGACGCACTTGAAGACGGCCCAGGCGCGCGTTGAAAAAGCCAATGGCCGGCCGTGCGCCACGTTCAGCGACTATCGCCGGATGCTTGAAGATAAATCCATTGATGCGGTGCTGATCAGCACGCCGGACCACTGGCATACGTTGATTGCCATCAACGCCTGTGAAGCGGGCAAGGATGTGTATTGCGAGAAGCCGCTCACGCTGACCATTGCCGAAGGGCAGGCGCTCGCCAAAGCCGTGCGCCGCTATAAACGCGTTTTGCAGACCGGCAGCCAGCAACGGTCCGAGGCGAAGTTCCGCACGGGTTGCGAGTATGTTCGCAACGGTCGGCTCGGAAAAATTCATACGATCAAAGTCGGATTGCCCGGAGTGAACTGGGAAAAACGGGGTGGCGCAGGAGTGCCGGACAGCGCGCCGCCGCCGGAACTCAATTATGATATGTGGCTGGGCCCGGCCCCGGCGCGGCCTTACAACAAGAACCGGGTGCATTATTTGTTCCGGTTTTTCTGGGATTATTCCGGCGGCCAGATGACCAACTGGGGCGCGCATCATCTTGATATTGCGCAATGGGGACTGGGCATGGACGACAGCGGGCCGGTGGAGATTGAAGCCAGCAACGTGGTTTACCATCCGCAAATGCTCTTCGAGACACCGCAGAAATTTGATGTCACCTACAAATACGCCAATGGCACGACGCTCTTGTGCAGTAGCGGGACGGGAAAATACAAAGGCGGCACTCTGTTCGAAGGCGAGAAAGGCAGCATCTTTGTCGCCCGCGGCAATTTGGAATCCACCCCCGAGTCGATCCTCGAAGAACCGTTGGATGCCAAAGCGGAGCGACTCTACGTCAGCCAGAATCACCACCAAAACTGGTTGGACTGCATCAAGAGTCGAAAAGATCCCGTCTGCAACGTGGATGTGGGGCATCGTTCCGCGACGGTGTGTCATCTGGGTACCATCGCCGTGCGCACCGGGAAGAAGGTAGTTTGGGATCCGGCCAAACAGGAAATCGTGGGCGACGCCGAATTGGCGAAATGGGTCAGCCGGCCCTATCGCGCGCCCTGGAAATTGCCGGCCTGACCATCGCCCTATTTCCGTAAGCCAACCTTTCGTAAATCAATCGGCTGAATGCCCAGTTGAGGCGCGACGGAGCCCGACTTGAACCGGAAGTCGCCCTGGGCCGGATTTCGAAATCGCGGATCGCCAATCAGACTATGGGTTTCCACTCCCTCGGCGCAGGCGGTGGCCAGATGAGCATCGGCCCATTTCGGGTCGTTGGCATTCCAGAACAGGTTGAAGTCCGTCTGGGTTTCACGGAACTGTGGGTCTGGTGTGGTGGAAACATTCTTCATCGCAAACGGCTGCAAGCCCGGTTTGTTCGCGATCAGGATATTTCGCTGAATCATCGCTCCATCCACCGGCACGCCTTCCAGCGAGATCATTCCCCGGTGATGGAAGAACGGCGTGGGGTCCACGATGAAATTATTGAGGACGTGATTGATGCCCTTGATGGCGATGCCCACGCCCATGCCGCCGTTGCGCAGAATGACATTGCGCTCGATGATGGTTTCGTGCTGGTCATCGTCGCAACGGATGCCTTCGCACATGTTTTCCGAGAGGCAATCCCGGATGAAATTTTCCCGCACGCGATTTCCACCGCCCGTGCCGGAAACATAGATCGCATCGCCATCCCACAACTGTTGCATCACGTCGTGGATTTCATTGCGTTCCACCAGATTATTCCGGCCATGCAGAAACCGGGAGCGTTGTTTCCAATCGGGCCGATAACCCGGTTTCGGCAGTAACGCGTCGCCTCCGGCGGCTTCAATCTCCTTCCAGCGAATCGTGCGCCAGCCGTCCCCGCGATCCCCATCCCTGCGCCAGGCAATGCGGCCACTCACGGTGATGGCGGTGTAGTTGACGTCGTGAATCAGATTATTGGCGATGCGATTTCCGCCGCTTTGCCAGACGCTGATGGCCGCCGCGTGCCAGAGAATTTGACCGATGTGATGAAGGTGATTTCGGGAAAGTTCATTGAACCGGTTCACGTCCTTGGTGCCCGGTCCGTAGCCGGCCAGCAAAATCCCGGCGCCACCCAGGTGTTCGAGAACCGAGTCGGTGACCCGATTGGATTGCGCGTGCAAATCCATGCGAATGCCCGCGCCGCCGCTTTCGAACCAGCGACACTTTTCGAAAGCAATCCCCTCCGCGCCGCGTAAACGCACCATGGCCGTAGGTCGGTCAAACATTTCCCAGTCGTGCTGCAACGTTAAGCCGGCGCGATCCTTCTCCCAGGGCCAGCGGTCACCCCGCGTGAAGGAGAGGCCGCGAAAGGTCAGGCCGCGGACCGGTTTATCCTGCGGCCCGGCGTAGTCAATCTCGCCTTCGATGCGAATCAACTCCGTCAGTTGCGGCGCTTCAGTGCCTTCGGGCTTTTCGCCGCGCGGCCAGAGATAAAGCTTTCGCTCCTGGGTATTGAGCACCCACTCGCCCGGTTCATCGAGCGCAGGTAATACATTTTCCACCCACACCGTTCCGTTGCTGTTCACGTTTCGCAGTCCCCAGCGAACTTTGATCATGGGATAACTCGCGGGAATCGCCGCGCGCGCCATCCCGGTGGCTTCATCCACGGATTCCAATGGAAGGATGTTCAGAATCCAGCCGTAACTGGGGCGAATAACGATGTCCACATCGGCAACGTTTGGCCAGTTCTGCAAAGTCCCCGGTGGAAACGCCAGCGTAAACCGGTCACGCTCGTCCACGGTGCGATAGTCGCGCGTGGGCGAGAATCCGGGTCCGCGGGCGCGCGGCAAATCGCCCGTCGCATCGTAGAGGGTGCGAAAGGGTTTCACCGAGGGAGGCAAATCCGCAACCCAGAGCTTTCCTTCCTGTCGCCAGTTGGTGATGGGCACTCCGGAACTGAACACGGGCTTCTCGTCGCGATACGCCGCGTAGGTAATCTGATGTCCTTCCGCGGCGGAATCCCGCACGGAGAAGACGACAGTTTCCTTCAATTTGTAAACACCGCCGCGGATCCACACCGTGAAGTCGCGTTCGGGCTTGCCTCGATTCAATTCCCGCGCGGCATCGCGGGCGCGCTCCAGCGAAGCAAACGGCTGGCGCTTCGTGCCCGGATTGGAATCGCTCCCGGTGGGGGAAACATAAAACTCGGTGGCGCCGAAGCCGTTCAAATTCGAGAGCGACAGCGCCAGCAGAAACACGCGCAGGCGCGGAACAAACCTAAAATTGGTGAACACCTGAATCTCTTGTCGTTTTCCGGTTGTCAACGCAAGCCGATTCATGACGTTCAGTAGCGCAGCCACATAGGAGCGCGGACAGCCTTGTCCGCGTAATTCGAAAGTGAAGGAAACGTTAAAAATCCCAAGTAAACGCGGACATGGCTGTCCGCGCTCCTA
>DASUGI010000389.1:0-2094 GCA_036274115.1 Verrucomicrobiia bacterium | reverse complement strand
TCACATCGGTTGAGCCCGTGAAGTCGTCGCCGTAGTAGGCGAGCAACAGAGATTTGGATTGGCGTTTCTTCATCTTACTTTACCGAACTTCGCTATGGTTTCCTTCAACTCAACATGCCTGGTCGCGTAGTCCGTCAGCGGCACTCCCAGCAATGCCGCTTCCCATGCTTGTTGCAATGCGCGCAGCCCCGCGGCCGGCCCGAGTGGATGGGCCATGATACCGCCGCCGGCGACATAGATTACGTCTGATGTTCCCGCGCGCTGGTAGGTTTCCGGTGCCTGGCCGCCCCATTGGCCGGAACTGATCACGGGCATGGCAACATCATCGGGGCGAAACATTGGGGTCAAACATGCCTGAATGCTTCGGACCACCGAATCATCCGGCTCCCAGAATTTGTTTTGCAGGCCGTTGACGTGGAGATGATCCGCGCCCGCGAGTCGCCAGAGCTTTTGCCAGGCGGGATAGGCGACGCCGAGCAGCGCATGGCGACCATACATTCCCCAGCCATTGCGATGTCCGTGGATCGGCAACTGACAGCGCCGGCGAAATTCCGCCAGGGTCGCCAGACCCACGCTGTGCAAACTCACCATGACGCACGTGCCACCCGCGGCGACGACTTCGTCGTGATGCCGCAGCATCGCCTCCAGATCGTCCGTGACGTTGAAGGCGAACATGATTTTTTTGCCGGTGCGATCAGCGAGTTCGTTGATCACGCGCATGACCGCAGTCACCCGTTCCTTGAACGGACAACCCGGCGCGTCGCCTTGAAGTTCGTCATCTTTGACAAAATCAATTCCAGCTTCGCCCAGCGTGCGGACCAGTTCGGCGGTTTGTTGGGGCGTCAAGCCGACGCTGGGTTTGACAATCGTGCCGATGAGCGGGCGATTTTGCACGCCGGCCAGACGACGTGTGCCGGCGATGCCGAACTGTGGTCCGGGATAACGTTGGGCGAAGGCGGCCGGCAGTTCGAGGTCCAGCAACTTGATTCCGGAGAGTTCGGCGAGTTCGTAGAGATTCCCGCAAACCGTGGCGAGCAAGGTCGGGAGATTGGCTCCGATGTTATCAAACGGAAATTCAACCGTGATTTCAGCGCGTTGATATTTGACCGGGCCTGTCGAACCTTTTGGCCGTCGCGAGCCCGGCAGACTCGGCGCGTCCACGGCTTCAAGCTCGGTGATTTTTGTTACCCTGGCGCGGGAACGGGCCTTTAGTTCTTCGGTCTCACCGGGTATGGCGATGAACGTTCCGGATGATTGTTCGCCGGCAATCATCTCGGCGGCGAATGGCACGGGGTGCGGTGTCTCGATCAAATACTTCGCAATAATGGGCGGCGTCATGAGTTGAGGCGGACAACGGTTCCTGAGGCGACGCTCTGGTAGGCGGCATAAACCAGCTTGAGACTTTTCAAATTATCTTCGCCTGTCGTTTCTGCTTTGCCGCCATTGCGGAGAGCTTGCAACAAATCGCGCTGACAGTCCACGATGCTGGAATGCACCACGGCGTAGCGCGGGTCGGCCCACGGATAGGCGGGTGGGGAACATTGTTTGGCTGTGGTCCCTTCGCGCGTCGTGACTCGGACCCAATAGTCCGGTCCTAACTCCACCGAGCCCAGCGTTCCTTCCACAAAGACGTAGGTTTGGGGAAACCTTTCGTGTTCGGTGCGGCTGGCGTAGCTCATATTGCAAACCACCGTTGCGCCACTGCGCATCTGCAGCATGGTCGTCGCGACATCCTCGCCTTTGATTTCACGATGCACGCGATGGGTCTGGCAACAGAGCCAGGCCGCCTCGCCGAACAAAAATCGCATGGCGTCGAAAATGTGGCTGCCGATGTCGGCCAGGATGAAACGCTCCGCGTTTTTCAAAAATGGCTGATTGTCAAAAACCGGATAACTGTTGCAGTAGTCAATTCGCGCGCGGAACACGCTGCCGATTTTTCCCGAAGCGAGGATTCGTTTCAGTTCGCGCAAGGGTGTTTGCCAGCGCCAGTTCTCGTTTACCAACAGGGGTACGCCGGCCCGGCGGCACGTGTTGACCATGCTTTCCGCGTCGGTGAGCGACGCCGCCATGGGTTTTTGACAGACCACCGGAATT
>DASUGI010000388.1:0-11186 GCA_036274115.1 Verrucomicrobiia bacterium | reverse complement strand
GACGGATGCGGCGGTGTTTACCCATCTCGAATCGCTCGACGATCCCGCGTCCTGGGAGGATCAAACGTTTGAACGCAAACAATCCGCAAAGTCACAGATTGAGAATCCCTAGGCGCTCCGAGTGAGAATCCGTATTCGTCGCTAAATCTGCATCATTCAAGTAGAGTATTGAAAAATGAGTTCTCGACGGAGGGGAATTCTTTCGTAGAATGTTTATTTATTGATTATGGCAAACAACGGCGCTCCAAGAGAAGTAACCCACAACGAGGTTATCAAAGAGGCAATCCCGACTTTGGCCGGTACTATTGCAGCCACCCTCGCGAACGGAAGCGTCGACCAATTCAACGGTGACGACAATCAATTCCTGAAGTTCCACGGCATCTATCAACAGGACGACCGCGACCAGCGGGCCGGCGGGAAAAAGTTCATCATGATGATTCGCGGACGCATCCCTGGTGGCGTGATGACGGCGAAGCAGTGGCAGGTATTTGATGAACTCGCGTGGCTCTACGGAAACAACACGCTGCGCATCACCACGCGTCAGAGCATCCAATTCCACGGCGTCGTCAAGGCGAACCTCCGTTTGCTCGTGAAAAAGATAAATGAGTCGTTGCTGTCCACGCTGGCCGCGTGCGGCGACGTCAATCGCAACGTTCTCGCGCCACCAATTCCCGCTTACACGAAGGCGCGCGAACAGGTTTATCAGGATTGCGTGCGCGTTGCCGATGCGTTGCGTCCGCAGACGCGCGCTTACCACGCCATCTGGATTGACGGTTTCCAACTCAAGATCGATGACCCATTTAATCAGGCTTACGCGGACCCGCTCTACGGTAAGACGTATTTGCCGCGCAAATTCAAAACGGCTTTTGTCATTCCGCCGGTGAATGACCTCGACATTTTCACCAACGACCTTGGCTTCATCGCGGTTGTCGAGAACGACCAACTCGTTGGCTACAACCTGGTCGTCGGCGGCGGCATGGGACGCACCCACGGCAATCAACAAACCTATCCACGGCTCGCGAGCGAACTTGGATTCTTCACGCCCGAACATCTGGTTGCAGTCGCCAAGGCGGTGCTGACGATTCATCGCGATTTCGGTGACCGCACCGATCGCAAGCACGCGCGACTCAAGTATGTGGTTGAGGAACGTGGCGTGGATTGGACCCGAGCCGAGGTCGAGAAGCGCGCGGGCATCAAGCTTTCGCCCATTAAGCCATACCAGTTCACGACTACTTCGGATGTTCTCGGCTGGCATCAGGCCGTGGATGGTTCCTGGTTCCTGGGATTGTTCGTCGAAACCGGACGTTTGAAAGGCGCTCAGAAAGTCGCGTTGCGCCAGATTGCGGAAACGTTTCCCGACATCGAATTCCGCCTGACGGCGAACCAGAATGTGATTCTGGCGAAAGTGACTGAGGCCGACAAGGTCGGCATTAACGCGGTGCTCTCCCAACACGGCGTGAAGACCGAGAATCAGGCCAGCGTGCTGCATGCCGCCGCAATGGCGTGCCCGGCGCTCCCCACGTGCGGTCTTGCGCTGGCGGAGAGCGAGCGCATGTTGCCTGGCCTGGTGGATCGCATCGAAAAGCTTTGCGGTGACCTTGGGCTGAGCAACGAAGAAATTATTATTCGCTCCACGGGCTGCCCCAATGGCTGCGCGCGACCTTACATGGCAGAGATTGGTTTTGTCGGCAAAGGACCGGGTCGCTACCAGGTCTGGCTGGGCGCCAACGCCTCCGGCACGCGACTGAATCGCGTCTGGAAGGAAACGCTCAAAGACCCGGACATCGAGAATGAGCTGCGCCCGGTGCTGACGCGATTTGCCAAGGAGCGCAACGTCAACGAACGCTTTGGTGACTGGTGTGATCGGGTGCTGTTGAAGGAAACGGCGGTAACCAATTGAATCGCTACGTATAAAATTGAAACCATGAACGAAAGCCGAGCGCGATATATCACCCCCGTAGTCACGCGATTCGCTTCTCATGCCGAAGCAGAAGCTGCGGATCGTGCCTGGTGGCGATCGTTATCACCGATGGAGCGCCTGCGCCAACTGGAATTGGCGCGGCAATATGCCTATGGACCCGAGTCATCTCAGCGACGACTTCCGCGACTTCCTAATCTGTCTAAACGAAGCCTGCGTTGACTATCTACTCGTTGGCGGTCATGCGGTCGCGTACCACGGATATGTGCGACCGACGCGAGATATGGATGTCTGGGTGGCAGTGTCGCCGCAGAACGCAGAACGGTTGGTGGCTGCGGTCCGGAAATTTTTTGGCGGGCCGCTTGAAGGGCTTGCGCCGGAATGGTTCTTGGACCGGGAAAGTGTCACGCGCTTCGGCGCGGTGCCGAATCAGGTCGAGATTCTCCCGAGCATATCGGGTGGCGATTTCGCGGCAGCATCTGCGCGGAGCGTTGCAGCCACGATTGATGGGCAACCAGTGAAAGTGATCAGTCTGGAAGATTTAATTGCGAATAAGAAGGCGAGTGGCCGATTGAAGGACCTCGCCGACGTCGAACAACTGACAAAGCCATAATGACATCAGACCAGGTTAACAAAGCCAACGCCGAGTTGCGGAACAAGTCCGCGCTCGACATTGTGAAATGGGCGATCGCACAGGCCAACGGTCGCGCGATTGTCTCCACGAACTATCGTCCTTACGAAGCGGTGATTCTGCATCTGGCCACGCAAGTGCAGCCGGACATTCCGGTGCTTTGGGCGGACCACGGTTACAATCGCCCCGCCACTTACGCGCACGCCGAGCAATTGAAGCAGCAACTCAAGCTCAATATCAAAGCCTACGTGCCGAAGATGACCGCGGCGCATTATGACGCCATCCACGGTGGCCCGCCCGAACCAACCGAGGCGAACGAGCACTTGCTCAAGGATTTCAGCGCCGTGATGAAGCTTGAACCTTTCAAGCGCGGCATGACTGAACTCGCCCCGACCATCTGGCTCACTGCTCTGCGCAAAGTGCAGAATCCCAATCGCGCCGGCCTGGACATTGTCGTCGAGGACAGGAATTTCAAGACCATCAAAGTCAGCCCCGTTTTCTATTGGAGCGACGCCGAGATGGAAGCCTATCTCGAGAAGCATAACCTTCCGAACGAGTGGGATTATTTTGACCCGGCCAAGGCTGACGAGAAGCGCGAGTGTGGCCTGCACGTGGCCTGGGGCGGCGAGAAGATGGGGTCGGGGATTTAGGGTCCAGGCTCCAGGACCTTGGTTCTAGGGATGAACATGAACGAGCCTTTTGAAAATTCGGATGCGTGGAAGTCGGCGCGTGTGTTGACCAATCAGGTCTATGCATTCTGCCGCCGCGAATCGCTCTTCCGGGATTTTGCGTTGCGCGACCAGGTTCAACGCGCGGCTCTTTCGGTGATGAACAACGTCGCCGAAGGTTGGGAAAGCCTCCATGTTGGCGAGAAACGTCAAGCGTACAACATTGCGAGGCGTTCATGCGGCGAGGTTCGTTCGATGACCTATGTAATGTTAGACAACAAGCATATTTCCGCAGCCGAGCAAAACGACTTGCTTCAACTTTGTGTCCAATCGGGTAAACTAATCAGCGGTCTGATCCGCTCTCTTGGCCAGCGCGAATAACCCCAGAGCCCAGATGCCAGACCCGAGTTCCTATCCATGAGTTCATACCACCTCGACCACTTGCAATACCTCGAAACCGAAGCCATTCACATCATGCGTGAAGTGGCGGGGGAGTTCGAGCGGCCCGCACTGCTGTTCTCAGGCGGCAAAGATTCCATTTGCTTGCTGCGGCTGGCGGAAAAGGCGTTTCGGCCAGCGGACATTCCAATGCCATTTCTGAACGTCGAGACCGGTCACGAGTTTCCTGAGTTGATTGAGTTTCGCGATCGTCGGGCGAAGCAGTTGGGAGCCAAGCTGATTGTCCGCACGGTGGATCAAGCCATTGCCAGTGGCCAGGCGCATCCGGCCCCTGGCGAAATCAGCCGCAACAAATTGCAAATTCCGGTACTGCTCGGTGCGATTGAGGAGTTTCAATTCGACTGCGCTATCGGTGGAGCGCGGCGTGACGAAGAGAAGGCCCGGGCGAAGGAACGCTTCTTTAGTTTTCGCGATAGCTTCGGTCAATGGGATCCGAAGGCTCAGCGTCCCGAGATTTGGAACATCTACAACGCCCGCGTGAATCCCGGCGAAAACATGCGGGTCTTCCCGCTGTCGAACTGGACGGAGATGGACGTGTGGCAATACATCAAGCGTGAGAAGCTCGAAGTCCCGAGCATTTATTTCAGTCACGAGCGCGAGTGTTTCCGCCGCAGCGGCCAATGGCTGCCCGTTCCGCCGCCGCATTCGCAAAACGGGAAACCTGATCCTTACGATGGCGCGCGTCCCAAGCCAAACGAGCCGTTGAAGAAGATGGTGGTCCGCGTGCGCACCATTGCCGACATGATCAGCACCGGCATGATCGAGTCGCCGGCTGACAGCGTGGACGACATCATCGCGGAAGTGAGTGCGGCTCGCGTGACCGAACGCGGCACGCGTGCCGACGACAAGGCCAGCGAAGCCGCGATGGAGGATCGCAAGAAAGCCGGTTATTTTTGAACATCGGACATGAGCAACGAATTCCAAGCTCTGGCAGATGCGCTTTTTTGGGAGAAAATCGAGCGTGCGCGGAAACTGACTCCGGAAGCGCGCATGGAATCCGGGGCGGAGTTGTTCGATTACGCCTGCTCGATCACTTTGAACGCTCTACGCGAGCAGATGCCTGGTGCCACGGAACCGCAGTTGTTGGACGCCGTTCGCCAGCGGCTCGCGATCAAACGCCAATTGGAGGACTTCGCCGGATGACGCCCGCCTTGGAAATTGGCGGGCGCGTAATTGCGGCTTTGAACGCGGCAAACATTCCTCACGTGTTGGTGGGAGCATTCGCACGCAATTATTACGCCGAGCCACGGTCCACCAAGGACGCTGACATAGTCGTTTCAATTGCGCCCGGCGGATTGAAGGCCTTCATGGCCGCGCTGGGGCCAGATATTTTTCTCGATGAGCAGATGTCGTTCGAAACCAATACGGGAACCCTGAGAAATGTTCTCGCCCACAGAGAATCCGGCTTTACCGTCGAGTTGTTTTACTTGAGCGACGATGCGCATGACCAGGAACGATTCCAGCGCCGTCGCCCCACGACCTTCAATGGGCAGCGTACGAGTGTTCTCACCGCGGAAGATTATGTTGTGACCAAGCTGCGTTGGCCGCGTGCAAAGGATTTGGACGATGTGCGCGACGTAATTGCCATGCAGAGCGAGGCGCTGGATTGGAAATACATCGAAAGGTGGGTTGCGTTGCATAAGACCAAAGACAAGCTTCAACAAGCAATCGCCAGGATTCCGCCAAAGCAAAAATAATTTCCCATGCCCCATTCCCAACATTCAATTGAGATTTTGCGTTTCAACACCTGCGGCTCGGTGGACGACGGCAAGTCCACGCTCATTGGCCGTTTGCTCTACGATTCGAAGTCGCTGATGGAAGACCAGGTGGAAGCGCTGGAACGCTCGGCTGATATCACCGGTGGTGGTCAGATCAACCTCGCCAACCTCACCGACGGACTGCGCGCCGAACGCGAGCAGGGCATCACCATTGATGTCGCATATCGCTACTTTGCCACGCCAAAGCGGAAGTTCATCGTCGCTGACACACCGGGCCACGTGCAATACACACGCAACATGGTCACCGGCGCGAGCACGGCAAATCTCTCCATTGTGCTCGTGGACGCGCGCCAGGGCGTGATTGAGCAAACGCGCCGGCACACGTTTATCGCCGCGATGCTCGGCATCCCGCACCTGGTCATTGCGGTCAACAAAATGGACCTGGTTGATTGGAAGGAAGAACGCTTTCAGGAAATCCGGGATGAGATCGAGGACTTTTTGCCCAAGCTCGATATCTTCCGCGATGTGAAGTTCATTCCCATCAGCGCGCTCAACGGGGACAACGTGGTTGAGAGCTCGAAAAACTCGCCCTGGTATCCAGGGCCGACCTTGCTGGCGCATTTGGAAACCGTCCACATCGCGAGCGACTGGAATCTCAACGCATTCCGATTTCCCGTGCAGTGGGTGAATCGTCCGAACAATCCGACCGACGCCAAGTTGCACGACTTTCGCGGACTCAGCGGACAAATTGCCAGCGGCATCGTTCGGAAAGGTCAGCAGGTTGTGGTGCTTCCGGGGGGCATTAAGACCAGCGTGAAGGACATCTGGACTTACGATGGCTCGAAGGATGAAGCGTTCTGTCCGCAATCGGTCACGGTTTGCCTCGAACACGATGTGGATATCAGCCGCGGCGATATGATTGTCGGCTTGGAACAATTGCCCGGCATGGGTTCGGAGCTTCACGCGCGGATTTGTTGGATGCACGTTCGGCCCTTGCAGGCGGGCAAAAAATATTTCCTCAAGCACGGCACGCAGACGGTGCAATGTGTCGTTTCACAGGTTGAGGGCCGGTTCAACATGAACACCTTCGAGCCCGAGCCTTCGCCGCCTGAATTAAGAATGAACGACATGGGCACGGTTCGATTGAAGACGGCGAAGCCGATTGTCTTTGACGGTTACACGACCAATCGCTTAACGGGGTCGTTCATCCTCATCGAGCAGGGTACGAACGCGACGGTGGCGGCCGGCATGCTGTTTCCGCCCACCGAAGCGGTGAAGCCGGAATACACGGACTTCGCGATCTGAGTTGGCTGGTTGGTACGGGTTGGTATCCTTCGGGCAGATCAGTATTTCTGTCGGATTCCGAGTCCGGCGGCTTCATATCCGGTGAACGATTATGACGGACACCAATAAACTGCTGCTCGATTATGCCAAAAACGGCTCGGACTCCGCCTTTCGGGAACTCGTCTCGCGCTATCTTGACCTCGTGTATTCGGTGGCTTTCCGGCGTACGGATGGAAACGCGCACCTGGCGGAGGACATTGCCCAAAGGGTCTTCACTGACCTTGCGCGCAAAGCCGGCAGACTACCTCCGAACGTCATGCTTGGAGGTTGGTTGCACCGGCACACCTGTTTTGTGGCTTCAACCACCGTGCGCGCGGAACATCGGCGGCAGAGCCGGGAAAGGCAGGCTGCCGAAATGAATTCGCTTATTGCTACTGCTAAGGACGATGCCTGGTTGCAACTTGGCCCGGTTCTGGACGAAGCGATTGATCAGCTTGAAGCTCCCGATCGTGAGGCCATTGTGTTGCGTTACTTTGAGCGACGCGATTTGCGGGCCGTGGGCGCGGCTTTCGGGATTGGCGAGGATGCGGCCCAGAAGCGCGTGAGTCGTGCTGTGGACAAGCTCCGTGATCTAATTGGGCAACGCGGAGCGACACTGTCGGCAACGATTTTGACGGGCGCGCTGGCGTCGAGCTCGGTGTTGGCGGCTCCGGCAGGATTGGCCGGGAAAATCACTGGCAGGGCTTTGGCGGACGTTGGCGCGGGGGCGGGAGTGGCGGGCGGCATTCTCGGGTTGATCGCGGCAGCGAAACTCAAACTGGTTGTGACCGCAGTGGTGATTGTGGCGGCAGTGGCGGTGCCGTTGGTTTTGAAGAAGTCCGCGGCGAACGAACTGAAGAATGTTGCGATCACAACGGCCGACAGCGTTGCTGCCGAAACCGCCACCACCGTCAACGCGAAGGAAGACGCGACGAATCTGCTCGTCAACGCCGCCGGGAAGCCGAAGCCGACGGAGTCCGGTTTGCTGCGTTTGAAAATCGTGACGGCAGATTCCGGCCAGCCGATTCCCAGTGTTCCGATTGATTACCGAAGGTGGGACGCTGACAAGTTCACCGGGCGCAAGCTGCAATCCACGCGGTTCGGGGACTGCGAGGTTTCCTTCCCGCGCGAAACCACGACCGAACTTGAGTTGACGACGCGGGTGGAGGGCTTCGCCGACACGCGGCTGCGCTGGCGCAAAGATCGCGGTGATGAGGTCCCCGTCGAATACACGTTGCGATTGGACCGGGCCACGCCAATTGGCGGCACGGTCGTGGACGCGGACGGCAATGCGGTGGCGGGCGCAAAAGTGGGTTTCAATCACGATGACGATCCCGCTTTAATCAAGGAGCCGGAAAGTCACGAGTTTGGATGGATTGAAGTTGCGACCGATAACAACGGTCAATGGCGGATCAATCGGATGGCTGATGAGTTGATCCGCCGGATTCGGGGCGGGGCAAAACACCCGGATTATGTGGACTCAGCGTATCTTTCGCTTTCTCGTGATCCGGACGCAGAGAAAAAATTGAGGGCGGAAAAATTCGTATTTCAACTCGGCCGCCCGATTTCTGTCGTGGGCGTGGTGCTGGACGGGGACGGCGCGCCAGTTGAGGGAGCCACGGTGTTCGTGGGCGGGCGCAAGATGTCGCATAAGCGGACGGCGAAATCGCGTTACGATGGGTCGTTTACAGTGGCGGGTTGCCGTCCGGGCAGAGAGTTGGTCTCCGCCGAGGCGGAAGGATTTGCCACCACCACGATTGAAGTCGCAGAATTGGGCCAGGAATCGCTCCGGCTCGTTCTGCAGCGGGGAAAACTATTGCGGTTGCGGATCGTGAATCAACAAGGGCAGCCCGTGCCTAAAGCCTCGGTTTGGCTGGATACGATGCGCAATGGGCCGATCAACCAACCGCGCCCGATTCCCGTGCAGGCGGATTTCAGTCCACGCAGCGACCAAAATGGATTGGTGGTTTGGAGCAACGCTCCGGATACGGAACTGCAGTTTGACATCGCGGCAAGCGGCTACATGCGTTTGAACGAATTCAAAGTGCGTCCGGATGGAGAAGAGCATGTCGCTGTTCTCAGTCCTGCGTTGGTGGTTTCCGGCCAGGTCACCGACGCGGAAACCGGCAAAGCGATTCCGCATTTTCGGATTGTGACCGGTTGGCCGCGGATGAATCCGGATCAAAGGATGAGTGTTAATTGGAGTAGTTTCGAACGTGACTGGCTCAATTTCAGCGGTGGCAAGTATCGTCAGGCTTTTGAGGACTCCCTGGTTCACGGAATGGCTAATCCGGGGTACGCGTTGAAGTTTGAGGCGGATGGTTATGCGCCGGCTATCTCGCGAGTGATTCAACCGGACGAAGGAGCAGTGCAATTGGATGTGATGCTCCGACCCGCCGCCATCGAGAAATACACGCTGCTGCTGACAGATGGCCAACCCGCTGCGAATGCCGAGGTGGGGTTGGTTTCTCCGGGAGTGCGACTGGAACTCGCGCCCGGGCGCTTTAACAGGCAGGGGACGCCACCGGGCGGCACCATTTTGACCGCGGATAAAGAAGGACGAGTGCAACTCTCCCTCGATGATTCCGTGCATACGGTGATGCTGGTGCATCCCCAGGGGTTTTTGTCTTTGAGCCGGGCGGCACTGCGCGGTCAGACATATCTCCAACTACAGCCGTGGGGCCGCATCGAAGGCGCCGTCACGCGCGGTGACGAACCTGTCGTGGGGCGGGAGTTCAGTCTGGAGTTCGCGCAGATCAATTCCGCCGACCTGTGGTTTGGCTATACAGCTTATCGCGCGAAAACCGATGCGGAAGGGAGATTTGTCTTCGCACAAGTTCCGCCCGGAAAATTGAAATTAGTACGGGTTGTTCCGGTGCAAATCTCCGAACGGATGGGCGGATGGTCGGACAAACCGGAACAAGAACTGGAAGTGCAGCCGGGCGAAACGCTTCAGGTGGCGCTGGACAGTGAAGGTTATACGGTCAAAGCGCGCGTGCGCTGGCCGGTGAGTCTTGATCGCTCGCGACTGCAACATGTCGGCGGGGTCGTTCGCGAGCCGCTGCCGGCCTCGATGCAGGAATGGGTGAAGAACGGAATTCCTGGAAC
The DNA here is from genome assembly GCA_036274115.1 of Verrucomicrobiia bacterium. Classification (GTDB taxonomy): domain Bacteria; phylum Verrucomicrobiota; class Verrucomicrobiia; order Limisphaerales; family JADLHS01; genus JADLHS01. The sequence goes on along the minus strand of DASUGI010000388.1, from coordinate 1,361 downwards.
GATCCGCACGAACGATCCTCAATTCCAAACTTATTTGGCTCAAATGCAAGCTTACGAAAAAAACGCGAAGCGGTTTGAAATGACTTTCGTAGATGGCGTTGTCACGGCGGAGGAAGTGCCCGCCGGCGAGTTTGTTGTCTCGATTTTTATGATTCTGCAGCCCGACGAAGGCAAAACCAATTCGTTGGGATTGACCGGTGAGACGCGCGTTACTATTCCCGCGGACCCACGCAACGGGACCGTGGATGCCGGCGAAATTGAGTTACACCCTCTGGGCAATGCTCAGTGAGGCGTCAGGCAGTGCAGGGATGATTCCTCCTCTTTACCCAACAACCTGGGCGAACCGGAGGGGCTGAACGACTGGCGGCGAACTGACTCGCGTTTCAACCGCTGGAACCTTGGCCCTTGCAACCACCGCTTGACGATGTGGCAGGACATCGCAGACCGGGCAGGGCTCGGGATCGGCGTCGCGCAATTCATCCGCGTATTCCCTTGGCACTTCGTATCTGAAATGACGGCAGGTCATAACAAGCAGAGTGAACCACGCCCAGGTTACAGGAATGTTACGGCGAAGTGACTTCTCGGCGACTTGGCGCAGCCGCTGAGGTGACGAGGCGGACTGGGCCTTAGCGGGAACGAGCAGTTGCATCGCGATCGGAGGGCTTCAGCCCGCTTCACCGTGGGTAATCAAGAGCGCTTTGTACTGATTCGAACGCACCTTTTGATTGGCACGCTGAAGCGACATAAATGTCGCGCTCCGTTTCGCGTTCACAGCCATCGGTTGAAAGTGCGTTTACTCAACGAAACCGTTCCGGCCTAACATACTTGCGTCGCCTTGAGTTGAATCCGCCTCCTCACGTCGGCGGCTACTTTGGCCGCGGCATCAAAGGATGCAGGGGGCAATCCTGACAGCGCGGTTCGCGCTTTCGGCAATAGTGCTTTCCCACCATGACCAATTGCGCGTGGTAATCCTGCCAGTAATCCAACTGCTTGGAGAAATTCCCTGAATCCCGACTCGCGCGTTGAACCCGAGAACTGCGGAGCACCTCCTCTCCCCGTCCCTCTCCTCCATTCCGAATGGAGGAGAGGGTGGCCGCAGGCCGGGAGAGGTGCTCCGGTTCAGGGAGAGAGTTCACCGAGGTATCCGAACATTGGCCCCCTGAATCTGGTAGGGACGCGTTCCACCGCGTCTCCATCTTTCCGGTCAGAAGTTTGGGACGCGGGTGGAACGCGTCCCTACCGCTCAGAGCCGATTCACAAAGATTCTTGAGCGTATCGTAATCAGCATCGTCCGAACACCACCCATGCCGGGAGAAAATGCGCTTTGTATAGGCATCCACCACGAAGCTGTTATGGCCACC
>DASUGI010000387.1:0-2153 GCA_036274115.1 Verrucomicrobiia bacterium | reverse complement strand
TCGTAAATCATAATTCCGTGTCCCAACCCTTTCCCAAACGCGAACTCCTGATCGTCGGTCTCATCGCCGCCTTCGTGCTGGTGGTGTTGCCGTGCTTGAATGCGTTCACTCCGCCCGCCAGCGCCTTTCACGTCAGCACTTTTTCGCTCAGTCTTTACGGCAAGTATCTGACGTATGCGGTGCTGGCTCTGGGTGTGAATTTGCTCTGGGGCTACACGGGAATTCTCAGCCTCGGTCAGTGTCTGTTCTTTTCCCTCGGTGGCTACGCGCTGGGAATGAACCTCATGCTCATGATCGGAAAACTCGGCCAATACAAGGCTGACATTCCCGACTTCATGGTGTTCCTCGAGTTCCCGGCCAAGTATCCCGACACCGGAGGTCTGCCGCCGCATTGGATTCCCTTCAAGCACTTCTGGTTCGCCGCACTCATGGTCGTGCTCGTGCCGGCCGCCGTGGCGTACGTCTTCGGTTGGCTGGCATTTCGCTCGCGTATCAAAGGCGTTTACTTCTCCATCCTCAGTCAGGCCCTGACCTATGCGGCGTGCCTCATGTTTTTCCGAAATGACTTTACCTTCGGTGGCAACAACGGCCTGACGGACTTTAAAACCATCCTGGGCCATGACGTCAACGCTCCGGGAACCAAGCGCACGCTCTACATCTGCTCCGGCGTTCTACTGCTTGCCGCGTATCTGTTCTGTCGCTGGTTGACGTCCACCAAGTTTGGCCTGATTCAACGCGCCATCCGTGATTCTGAGAACCGCGTGCTCTTCTCCGGTTACACCACGGCGAATTTCAAACTATTCGTCTTTGTCGTCGCCGCGATCATTGCCGGTTTGGGCGGGGCTTTGTTCGTCCCGCAGGTCAGTGCGATCAACCCTAGCGAAATGAGCCCAGCCAAATCCCTCGAAGCCGTGGTTTGGTGTGCCGTCGGTGGACGCGGCAACATGCTGGGGCCGATCATCGGTGCGATCGGAATCAATGCCCTGAAGAGCTACGCCACACACGCATTCGCCGAACAATGGCCTTACATCATCGGCTTCCTGTTCATCTTTGTGACGCTTTTCATGCCCAAAGGGATCATTGGTCTTCCCGCGCAGTTTCGCGAAATCAAACAGCGTTTGACCTCGCGTAAAGAGCAGTCAATGCCGGCAGTTGCTGCTGAGACAACGCCCGCGGCAACGACAGGAGGGAGCAGCAAATGATAGCCGCAGCACCGTCAGGCCCTAATCTGACTTTGGCGCACGCAAAGGATTTCATTCTCCTGCTTGAAGGCGTGAACAAGACCTTCGACGGTTTTAAGGCCATCAACGATCTGAACTTCGCGCTCGATGAGGGTGAACTGCGCGTGATCATCGGTCCCAACGGAGCCGGGAAGAGCACGATGCTGGACATCATCACCGGCCGCACGCGCCCGGATACGGGGCGGGTTGAGTTCGGGCGCGACACGGACCTGACGCGCCTGAACGAATACCAGATTAATCGCCTCGGCATCGGCCGCAAATTTCAGACTCCGTCGGTTTACATTGATCACACTGTATTCGAAAACATCTGGCTTTCGCTCGAAGGGAGTCGAACCGTTTGGAGCACGCTGTTCTCAAGAATTACGCCGGCCCATAAAGAGCGCATCCATGAAGTTTTGAAAACGGTTGGACTCACCGATAAGGCGGAGTGGAAAGCGGGCCTCCTTTCGCATGGGCAGAAACAGTGGTTGGAAATTGGAATGTTGCTGGCGCAAAACCCCAAAGTGCTCCTTGTGGATGAACCAGCCGCCGGCATGACCGACGAGGAAACGCACAAAACGGGCGAACTGCTTCACACGCTCGAAGGCAAACACACGATCGTCGTCATCGAGCACGACATGACCTTCGTACGTCAGCTCGCGCGCAAAGTCACCGTGCTCCATCAAGGTCATGTCCTTTGCGAAGGCAGTGTGGATGAGGTGCAGAACAATGAGCGCGTGATTGAAGTTTATCTCGGGCGGAAGAAGAAAGCGTGAAAAGGAAGTTGAATGGTTAAATGGGTTAAAGCAGTGATTTGTTGCGCGTTCGACAACGCGGGTGCGAATGTCGTCGCGCCCCCGCTCCATTTAACGATTCAACCATTTAACCCATTTAACCAACGCCTATGCTGACCATTTCCAACATCAGCGTCAG
>DASUGI010000386.1:0-9714 GCA_036274115.1 Verrucomicrobiia bacterium | reverse complement strand
GGGCCCAACCGAATCAAAGCAGAAGCGCCCCAAAGCACGACCGAGGAGTTCCGTCATGCGCTGGTTGGTTTCCTTATCTTTGACGGCAATTCTTACCGCGCGTCCGCCAAACCCGCTGCCCATGGCATCGGCATCGCGAATGAACAGGTTGTGCTCGCGACAAGCGGCGACGAGTTCGGCCGCATTTGGACCGTCTGCGGGTAAATGGCACAGTACGAAGTTGGCGATACCGGCCAGGATTTCCCACCCACCCAGCTGGCTGAGCTTGGGAACCAGTTGAGCGCGGAAGGAATGCGTTTGCTGATAACACGCCGTGTAATAATCGCGGTCCTGCAGAGCGGCGACAGCGGCGACCTGGGCGGGCAAACTCACCACCCAGGGCGGAGTGATGGCGCGCAACCCGGCGACCACGTTGCCGGGACCACAGAGATAGGCAACGCGCGCGCCGCTCAGGCCGTAGACTTTGGACATGGATTTGCAGACGACAACGTTCCTGCTGCGTGCAGCGGAAGTTTCGAGTGATTGGTCACCGTCGGCGAACTCGACGTAGGTTTCATCAATCCACACAAGCGTGCTTTCCGGGACATTCCGGAGCACTGCCAGAAGGTCCGTTCGAGGCACATGTTGACCGGTTGGACTGTTTGGGTTCACGAGGACGACGAGTTGGTAATTATTTCGCAGCCGGGCACGCAGAAGCTTCAGATCAATGCGGTAACCATTTTCCCGTGAGAGAAAAAGGCGTTCAACCGTGCAGCCGACGACGTGTTCCAACACGTGCGCGTACTCGCCATAAGTCGGATCGAGAATCAGCACGCGAGAGGACGGCCGCAGCCACTGACGGAATGCGCGAAAGATCAGGTCAGACGATCCCGCGCCGGGCAGGACATTCACGGGGGCAACGCCACGCTGGCGGGCGATGACGTTCACGAGTCCTTCACAATGCGTCGGTGGTGACGTGCGCAGTAACCATGGCAAGTCCTCGAGGAGGGCGGCAACGACCCGAGGCGATGGTGGAAACCAGGCATCGAGCACGTCAGCGGCGATGATATCATGTCGTCGCTCGAGGTGATTGAACTCCGCTCCGATGGCACTGAAGAATGCGCCGCCGTGGTAGCATGTTGGAGTTCCGGTCCGATCCATATGTTCGTTCGCTACTATCATGCGGCGAGCAGTTGTTCGTGTTTGAGGGGGCGGGGACCAAAGTGGGGAGAGGTTTTCAGCATTCGCCTGAACCGACGGCGGCGAACTTGCGTTTCTTCGGTTGAGTAGAGTTCTTTGGCGAGCTTCAGAAAGCCGGCTTGAAGTTGGCCGACACTCATGTTTTTGGGTGTGATGTTGATGTCGAAGAGCGTGCAGAGTTCCCAGGCCTTGTCGCGGATGATGCGGCCTTCCGCCTTGAGCCGATGATACAGAGGTGTGCCCGGAAACGCGGTCATGAAGGTGACTTGCACTTCGTAGAGGCCGGATTCACGGACGAACGTGAGGACATCGTCAAAAATCTCAGGGGTATCCGCGTCGAGTCCGAGAACGAAACAGCCATTCACGGTAATGCCATAGGATTGAATCTTCTCGATGGCTTGTTTGTAGTGGTCCTGCTGGCGGGCCTTCCAGTTGTTATTGAGTTCAATGCCATCAAGGCTCGCGTGGCGGGGGCTTTCGAGGCCGATGAGAATTTGCTGGCAGCCGGAATCCCGGATGAGACCGAGCAACTCGTCATCTTCGGCCACGCGCAGGTCGGCTTCGGTGAACCAGCGCACGCGTTCCCTGGCAAGTGCGCGGAGGAGCTGCTTGTAATGTTCGCGGTGGACGAAACTGTTGTCGTCGGCGAACTCGATGAACGGGCGCGGCCAGATCTTTTTGATTTCACGGATCTCGGCGATGGCCTTTTCGACCGGCTTCAGTTTGTAACGCGAGGTGAGCAGGATGGAGCTGGCGCAGAACTCGCATTGGTGGGGGCAACCCCGGCTGGTCTGAACGGTGAGGCGGTTATACCGGGAAGGATCGAGAAGATCAAAGCGCGGCATAGGCGCCTCGCGCAGATCAAACTGACCGGGCGAGGACGAGCAGTAAACGGGCTTCAGTTGGTCGCGCTCGAGATCGTTGAGCACCTCCAGCCAGAGTGGTTCGCCTTCACCAACGACCACGCTGGTGCAAAACTCCCTGGCCTGGTCGACCAGGGCTGAAACCGTAATACCTCCCATCACCACCGGTACGCCACGGCTGCGATAATAATCCGCCACGTCGCAGGCTTCGTAGAATTGGGCGGTGAACGTGCTGATGGCGACCAGATCGAAATCCGTTGGCAGTTCCGGCAGCTTTCGCACGTCCGCGATTTCGTGATACGCGACGTCAAAACGATTGCGCGGTGTCATGCCTGCGAGCGTCAGCAGGCCGAGGCTGGGGAGCGAGGCGATAATGCGATTACGATCCACGAACCCGGGCAGCGTGAGGCCCAGCCTGGTAAGTTCTTCGTTGTGAGCGCGCACGCCGCTCATAGCGATGAATCCAATGCGTTTCATGGGTGATTGGCAATTGAGAGTTGTTGATGCAACGTGGGCTTGTTGTCCGCTTGCGACGGTTCACTGCGTATGACGGCGGCCAACGTGAGTCCGCCGGCCAGGAGCAGGCTGAGGACCGGTACCGTGAAAACGGCGTGGAGCTTTGGGAAATGCGCCATGATCACACAGCACAGCGGCATCGTAAGCGCTCCCAGTATAAAAGCCCATGAGGCGACAACCACCGGGGAGCCGATTGCGGCGTGATCCTTCATGGTTAGCCAGAAGAGCAGGTTGACCGTGCCGAGCCCAAAGAATGAGATGTGGCCAAGACGATACATGCGGCGTTTGAGGCTGCCATAACCACCCAACCAGTTGTCCCGGTGATAAAACAGTCCGAGCAGCATTCCCGAGAGGAAGCCCAGAAAAATCCAACACCAGGCGACCACCAGATTCAGTTCCAACGGTCCTTTCATGCTTCCCTTTAACACCGGGCAGCGAATTCGTGGTAATCGATAAAAAGCTCAAGACTATTGCGGCGGTCAATAGGGCAAGCTGATTCTACTCTTTGAACCGAACGACATACCAGTCTTGTGTGCCCGCCGAAACTGTGATTGTAGTCGACAGGTTGGTCAATACTTCGGCCCGCGTTTGGGTGAGCCAGTTTTCAAGCGTGAGGTTGGTGTTGGACAAGGCGAACCATTCCAGGCCGGCACCGCTCACGATCGCGTGGGTCAGTTTGCGTTCTCGAAGCTGTTCCGCCGTTTCGAATGCCGAAATTTGGGCCACCTGGCGCGTGAGGTACGGCCGCCAAAAGGAAATGTCCAGATCGTCGGGCGTTCCGAGGAAACCGACAAGCTTCAGGTTGGCGGGTAACTGGGCGCGCAGTTCCGGCAAAGGGTCCGAGCGGATTGAGTAAACTGAGTAAGTGGCGAGGGCGCGTCTTAGCCATCGGCTGTCGGGTTTTGCCTGAACCGCGCGGGTCAAAATGGTTTGAGCCGGCCACAAGGGACGGGCGGGCGTAACAATCAGGACGAAGAACGCGGTGAGAAAGACGAGCCAGACCAGCGCCCGCCACCAGCGCTGCTGCACCAGGACCGCCTGCTCGGTGCCTACGATTAGTAATGGCAGCAGCAAGGGGTAATACGGCGCGATCAATCGTCCGGGCGTAACCATGCCCGATTTGGCGCCGTAGGCGATCAGTGCCAGCCAAGGCAAAAGGAGCGCCAACTTTCGAACTAACGGTGCAATGCCCGTCGGTTGCGAAGAGGTCTTGTCTCTGCGGGATTTGAAAATTGCCCACACGGTTGCGATGACCATTAACCAGCCGACACCAGCTCCAATTCCCGCCCAATCTTCAGTCGGAAGTTCCCAGAGGTTCTGGTAGCCCTCCTCAAAGTTCCGGTTCATGGGAGCGACTAGGAAACCCGGCAGGATCTTAAGGATGTTTTGATTCCACCAACCTGAAAACGGAAAGACTGGTGGACAGAGATTGTTCGACAACAAAAGAAGAGCGTTGCCCCAGATCCCAACGAAGGGATTTTTCATGTCCATGCCCGCGCGCTCGATGTTCAAGCCCGACCAATTGCCCAGATAATACAGATTGAGAATGACGGTCGGCAAAAACGAGACCACCAGTGCGATCAGCACGATCCGACTGGTCCCCAGCGGTTGATCGCGCAACAGTCGCCATAATGGCGCCACCAGCACCAACCAGGGCAACATCAGCGGAAGGTTGCTGGCTTTGGCACCGCCCAGCAGTGCTATCGCCAGAAGGGAATACCAAAGGTCACTGGCCCGTCGGGATTTCCAGGCGCGGCAGGCGAAATCCATCGCGGCAAGCGAGTAAACAGCGGGAAAAGCGTCGTTACCGCCGCTCCCCGCCTGAAGGAGGAAGACGTAGCCGGTTGGCAAGATCCACATCCATTGCCAGGCGACCCGGCCCTGGACTCCCAGCCGTTTCAGCAAACTGAAAAGCAATCCCGGTAACAGGAGAAAGGAAAAGAAATTCAGCAGGAAAATTCCGCGATCGGATTTGGTGAATAATAGCAGCGGGGCGGTTAACCATTCGATGCCGCAGGCACGGGTATTCAAGCGCGGATTGGGCGTGTAGATCCAGTGCCAGCCTTCGGCTTGCAGCCAATGGAGAACGCGAGGAACTCGGTAGCTTAACCCGGTATGGTTGGTGGGTGGATAAATGACGCCGCCGATAAACACCAGGAGTGTCAGCACGGCGAACATCAGCGGGAAGGGGCGGCAGAGGCGGTGACGGAATTTGCGCCAGCGCCAGGGGGTGGCGCGACTGTCGAAGGCACCTCGGGCGCGCATTTCGATAAACACAACGAGGCCCACCACTCCCAGGACGACGTACCCAATGCGATTGAGAAACCCAAAAGCGGAAAGCGTCCAGCCCGCGAGGCTCGCGAAGACGGACATCCCAATCCAGATTTTAACTGCGGGCAAAAACGACATTAACTCGCCCGTGCGCGGGCAGTGTGACGTTAAGAAGCGCGCCGCAGGTGGTCAATTGTTTCTTTGCTCAGGACGGAGGGGTTTGTTAGTACGCGGGCAGGCACTCATGAACATTCATCACTTGGAACTTTTCTACTACGTGGCCAGGCACGGCGGCATCAGCGAGGCGGTTCGCAATATGCCTTACGGCATTCAACAGCCGGCCGTGAGTGGGCAGATCATTCAACTGGAAGAATCACTGGGCGTGACGCTGTTTCATCGGAGGCCCTTTGCGTTGACGCCGCCCGGGAAGGAGCTGTACGAATTCATCAAGCCGTTCTTCGACAATCTGATGCCGGTGGCGGAGAAAATTCGCGGGGGGGTGTCGCAACACTTGAGAATTGCCGCCTCGGAAACGGTGCTGCGGGATTTTTTGCCGGAGATGCTGCAAGAACTGCGTGGCAAGTTCCCGAAACTCAAAGTGACCTTGCGCGAGGGATACTATCCGCAGGTGGTCACCTGGTTGCAGCAAAATGAGATCGACCTGTCCATTGGATTGATGGGGGGCAAGCCGCCGGGTGGCGTGAATACGATCACTTTGCTGAAACTGCCCCTTGTATTATTAGTGCCAAAAACCAGCAAGCTGGAATCCGCTGAGGAATTATGGCGGCGAGACCGCATTGAAGAGTCGTTGATTACGGTGCCAAGCAATGAGCCGATCCGGCGCGCGTTTCAGGACGGGTTGAGCAAACGGAATGTGGACTGGATTGGTGGCATCGAGGTCAGCAGCGTGGAAATGGTGCAAACCTACGTCGCGAGCGGCTACGGGATCGGGGTGACCGTACACGTGTCCAAACTGAAACTGCATCCCAAAGTACGAGCGATACCGCTGACGGGATTCGAAGACCTGACCTTCGGGATGCTTTGGCAGGGACGTCGCACGAGTGTCCTCGATAATATGTTCAGGATCGTGGAACGCACGGCGCTGGCTTTGGTGCAATCGTAAGGATTCTTGATTCCATCCAGAACTCAATGCAGCCCATTCGCCAGCTAGACATTTAAAAAAGTTTTGAGAGTATTTGCGAAAGCAGGATCGGCGCCTCGGCTGAGGTGATGAATTGGTTGCCGGCGAATGATGATTTTCTCTGACTGATTAGTTATGAGTCAGGCCTGTTCAAGGATTATACTCGTCACCCGGTAAACGCGTGGGGACGGTCTGGGTTTTGAACTGAGTTTCTTTGGTCTCAAGGAGATGGCCTGTTTGCTGCTCGGGTGACAGCATCCTGACGTTCCATTGGATGGAGCTTTCAGGTATGCAAGAAGTTGTTTCTTGCAATCAATTAGTGAACTAGTTAACAAAAAAACACACATGGCCTTGCCATTAATTGCTGGCGCAGGATTGAAAAAGCGAGACCAGATGTTGGCGGTTGACCTGGGGAGTCGTAATACGAAGGCGGTTTACCTCCAGCGTCAGGGCGATGCCCTCGTTCTCAATCGTTTTGCGGTGCTGGATGCGCCCATTTTTGAGAAGTCTCTTTCGCCGGAGTTACTGAGCGAACACTTACGCGCGGTGGCGCAGGCTTTGGAGGCAAAAACGCGGCTGGTGGCTTTGACGACCAACGTCAACGAGGCGTTGGTGCGACATGTCGACATGCCGCGAATGCCCATCGAAGACATGCGTCTGATCCTTAAGCATAATTCCCGCAATTATCTCCAGCAGGATCTTACCAATTACATTTTCGATTGCCATGTCCTGCCTTCAACCGCGGCCGGCGCGGGGCAAAAGCAAAAAGTTCTTGTGGCTGGCGGGCGCAAGCAATTGGTGGACGATTATGTGACGGGATCCCGCAATGCGAACCTGATTGCCGATCATATCGTGCCGGGTTTAATCGGCCCGGTAAACGCGTTCGAAATGGCCATGCCAGACGTTTTTGCCAATGAAGTGGTCGCCTTGGTGGATATCGGTTTTCGTTCCTCGTCCATTTGCATTTTACAGCAAGGCGAGCTGATTCTCAGCCGCGTGGTGGCCATTGGCGGCGATCGGCTGACCAGTGCCATCGCTGAGACGATGAGCATCAGTTACGCGGAGGCGGAGGGCATCAAAGTGGGCATGGCCGGTGAGGTCCAGTCCATACTCGAAAGCGTTCTGATGCCGCTGGGACGAGAGTTGCGCGCTTCCATAGACTTTTTCGAACATCAACAGGATCGACCGGTCGCTGCCGTGTACATGACCGGGGGTTCATCGCGCTCGGAGTTTGTTGTACAGGCGCTGCAGCAGGAATTGATGATTGAAACTCGAACCTGGAATCCCACGTCGTTTTTAAAACTGGAATTATCGCCTCAGCAGGCGGCCGAAATAGAACACGCTTCGTCGCAGTTGGCTGTGGCGGTTGGCGTGGCCGTCACCGCCTTATGAACGAAAAACTCGCCTATGCCCATTCGCCTCAATCTGCTCGCTGAAGCCCAGGCGGCTGAAGAACAGCGCCGACGTGATCCAGTCAAGCGCGCGATCTGGATCGCCGCTTTGTTGATCGCCTTGATGCTTGGCTGGGCCAGTTCACTGCAGCTCAAAGCGCTCATCAAGAAACAGGAGTTAAGCAAGGTCACCGCCCAAATGGATGCTTGCACGAACGATTACAAGAAAGTGATTGAAGGCCAAAAGAGCATTGCCAGTATCAACCGAAAACTGATCTCGCTGCATTCGTTGTCCACCAATCGGTTTCTCAATGGCAATCTCCTCAATGCGCTACAGCAGGCCGTGATGGATGACATTAACCTCTCGCAAATCCGAGTGGAGCAGACCTACGTTTTTGTTGAGGCGACCAAAGCGAAAACGAACTCCGGGGTCACCGTCCCCGCCAAGCCGGCAACCAGCACGGAACGAATCGTCCTGACATTGGAAGGCGTCGACACCTCCGCCAGCCCGGGAGATCAGGTCACGCGATTCAAAGATCTGTTGGGGCACCACTCCTATTTTCAAACTATGTTGGGTCGCACCAACCAGGTGAGTCTTAAGTCGCTTTCGGCGCCGCAGATTTCCCCCGAAACTGGTCGAGCCATGGTGTTGTTCAGTCTTGAAGCTCGTGTGCCTCCAAAAACGCGATGAAATTCAGCAAACTCTCAAAGGAAAAGCGAAATCACTTGATCCTGGTGGTCATTGGCACGCTCGCCGTCCTGAGCGGGCTTGGTTTTGGTTTGATTAAAGCCCAACGTGAGTCGTTGGTGCAGGCCGAAGCAAGACAAGAGGCCGCCCGCGCCAAGCTCAAGGAAATGCAGGAAGCGGTCAAGCGCGCCGACCTGGTCGAATCGGTCCACACCCAGGTCGCGCAAATGCTTAGTGAAAAAGAATCGGCCATGGCCGCCGATGATCTTTATTCGTGGATGTACAACGCGGTGCGACGCTTTCAGAAGGGCTACAAAATTGACATCCCGCAACTCAGTCCGATCAGCACTCCCGTTGCGGTCAACCTGCTGCCCGATGTACCGTACAAGCAAGCCACAATGCAGATCGGTGGCACCGCCCACTATCATGACCTGGGTCAGTTCATCACCGACTTCGAGAACACCTTTCCGCTGATGCGGGTCGTGAATCTGACGATTGAGTTTACTCCCAGTACCGTCCCGAGTGAGAAAGAGAAGCTGGCGTTCAAAATGGACCTGGTTACGCTCGTTAAACCCTGACACTGTTTTATGAGAACACCGCAACTGAATCTCCGAGCAACTTTTGCCAATGTCGCGATTCTCACGCTGCTGGTGGGGCAATGTGCGACGAACGCTGCTTCCACCAACAGCGCGGCCACGTTCGCGACGCAACCTCCGTTCATTGAACCGGCAGTTCCTCAATCAACTTTTACCCAACCCAAACGGAGAGAGGAGGGACGGGATCCCTTTTTCCCAAAATCCATCCGCCCGTACGGTGAAGAAGCCAAGCCCAAAAATGTTCCGGTAGTGACACCCATTGCGGAACTGTCGCTCAAAGGAATTTCAGGCACTCCCGAACAACCGTTGGCAATCATTAACACGACCACCTTCACCGCAGGTGAAGAAGGTGACGTGCTGACTCGCGCCGGGAAAATCCGCATTCGATGTGTCGAGATCAGGATGTCAGAAGGAACCGTCCTGGTTCAGGTCGGTGGTCAGAGTCGCGAACTGCGGCTCGCGAAGTAAACCGGTTCTCGCGGCGGAGTCTGCGCCCAATGCGCACAAACAATCTTGTCCACTTGATGGACAAGCTCCCACGTAAGTCTCTCTCAAATCCGCTGTTTGCCGCTTCTCCTGCTGTAAAAACTCTTGGTGGCATTGTGGCTGCTAAAACTCCTTCGAAACGTTGAGTCGCTGCGAAACGCAGAAATGAACAGCTCAACCACGGAACAAACAAAAATAAAATGAAAGCGAAACTCGCCCTCGTGACCCTTGCCGGCCTGACGGTCTGCACGTTGGCTCTTGCCCAGAATGACCCTGTGGCAACTCCACCAGCAACAGCAGAACCTGCAGCGACACCGGCTGTTGAAACCACACCCGCCACCCCGGCAGATACTCCAGCCCCGACCGATGCGGCTGCGCCCGCGCCTGCGGCGGCAGAGACCGATGCGGCTACGCCCGCGGCGGCAGAGGCTGTCATTCCGCTCATCCAATTCCAGGATGTGCCGCTGACCACTGCGATTGACAATCTCGCGCGTCAGGCCGGCATCAATTACATCCTGGATCCCAAGGTGGGCTATGGCCAGCCGGATGAGCGCGGCGTGATCAAAACCCAGCCCAACATTTC
>DASUGI010000385.1:0-21614 GCA_036274115.1 Verrucomicrobiia bacterium | reverse complement strand
GAGTTCAGGTTGAGTTGGTGACCGGGGCTACCGTTCGATTCAGGGCACGGGCAGACCTTCGAGGATCTTCTGCACGATGTGCTCTGAGGTGATGTTCTCGGCTTCGGCCTCGTAACTGACCGTCACGCGATGGCGCAACACGTCGAGTGCGACATCCTTCACATCCTGCGGAGTCACATAGCCGCGACCTTGCAAAAACGCCCAGGCACGAGCCGCCAGGGTGAGAAAGATCGTCGCGCGCGGAGACGCACCGCATTGCACGTAGCCATTGAGGTCGATGCTGTAGGGTTTCGGATCACGCGTGGCGAGCACGATGTCCACGATGTAGTCGCGCACCTTGTCATCAATGTAGATGCTATTGACCACGCGACGGGCCGCGGCGATGTGCTCAGGTGTTACGACCGGCTCGACTGCAAGACTGGGCTCGCTGGTGGCCATGGTGTCGAGAATCGCGCGCTCCTCGTTGCGATTCGGATAGCTCACGACGACTTTCAACATAAAGCGGTCCACTTGCGCTTCCGGTAATGGATATGTGCCTTCCTGCTCGACCGGATTCTGCGTGGCCATGACAAGGAAGGGATTGGGCAGCTCATGCGTCTCATCGCCAAGCGTGACCTGGCGTTCCTGCATGGCTTCGAGCAACGCGCTTTGCACCTTGGCCGGCGCACGATTGATTTCGTCGGCAAGAATCAGATTGGCGAAGACCGGGCCGCGTTTGGTGTGAAAGCTACCGTCGCGCGGGTTGTAAACCATCGTGCCCACGATGTCGGCGGGCAACATGTCCGGCGTGAATTGAATGCGGCGGAAACTGGCGTTGATGGCGGAGGAAAGAGTCTTCAGCGACAGCGTTTTCGCTAAACCCGGCACACCTTCTAAAAGGACGTGGCCGTTGCCGAGCAAACCGACGAGCAATCGGTCAACGAGATGTTGCTGGCCCACGATGACTCGTGCCATTTGTTGACGCAACGGCATGACCCAACGCGATGCCTGTTGCACGGAGTCCTGAACGGCGCGGACGTCGGCATTCGGCCCGGGCACAAAGTCCGGCCCGCAGCCGATGCCGACGGGAATGCGGAATCGATGGGCCGAAGCCGCCGGGAACGAAGCGGCGGAAGCAGGTTTGTATTTGGCCGCATCGAATTGCGCTTCGGTCGGCGCTGCCGCCACCGGTGGCATGAGCGGATTCGTCGGAGGCTGATCCAGTTTTTTCCAGAAACGGTTTTTCATAGTGTCGCAGTGTTTGTCGTTGTTGTGTTGTTCGGCGTCACCCTGACGCTTTACTTTCTGGGCGACACTCTAGAGGGGGAACGTGGACGCGACCTTTCCGGCACATTACAAACAGGAAAGGTTCAGCACTGAAGCAGAGCGCTTCTAATTACGGGTGCGACGGCAGGCGAGGCTCAACATTCCGTAGTAGCGCAGATTGCCAAATCTGCTGTATCGCCGAATTCCATTCGGCAGGGTGTCAATTCTCCCAGCGCGCAGTAGTCTTTGAGCGTAGCGGATTGCAAATTCGTCCCGCAGGCGCGGGAGCAGATTGCAGATCCGCGCTACTGATCTCACTTCCAGTCGTACCTTAACTACGAGCAGGCTTGTGAACGGCGGCGGGAATGAATATTTAGGGGCGCATGCGCCGGCTTGCCCAACCCAGCGTCTTGAAATCTGCCGGCGTGGCGGCACTGCTCACGTCAATCATTTGCTATCCGAGGTTTGCCCAGTGGCAGAACGATTATGCCATCTGGTATGCGGAAGCAGTCATGTTTTTGGGAAGCCTGGTGCTGTGGGCTTTCGTGTTTGCCTGGCACACCGAGCACAGCGGTCGTCCGGTTTTCAATCACTGTGTCGATTGGCGACTTTGGGTGGCTGCGACTGCGGCCGGAGTGCTGGTGGCCACGGTCCTGCACGTCTTTCTGGATCCCACCTTCAAGCTGCGAACCCCCGCCGACTATCCGACTTCCGTTGAGGAGTGGCTCGCCAAGACTGCGTTTGCAGTGGCTTTTTATCCACTATTCCTGACATTTGCGCCGTTTGCGTGGGCGGCGCGCCTTTCTCACCGGGTCTGGATTGCGGCGGTGTTCACGGTGTTGTTCGGCGTCTTCGTGATGACGATGAAGATTCAATCCGCGCCAACGCCGCTACCGCCCGGGGTGTTCCTGCAACTGCTGGCGCTGCGATTGGTCCTGGGCACGTGCTCGGTTTATTTCTATTTGCGCGGTGGCGCCGGGCTGGTCTGGTGGTGGGTGCTTCTGCTGCAACTCCGCCACCTGCTGGATTTCTAGGCGCTGAGTCTGTCGTTCAACTTACAATCGGCCACTTGAACGTGGAGGTCAGCCGGACGCGTCGGCCGCTTTTTTGTGATTCACTCCCGACCGCCACGCCTCGCTCAGCTTTACGCTGCAACCGCTCAGACGGCTGGTCCGACGAGTACTAACCTCGCCGGACCAACCCGAGAGTTCTTCTCACGGAATTTTCGGACGATAAAACTGAGCCGTGCCCGCCGGCGGCGGAGTGTATGGACTGGTGACTGCCAGTGTAGTCCAGGGACCAGCCAGCGAACTGGCACTTTGGAGCGGCACACCTCCAGTCCACCGGATGACCGTGTTGCCGCCTTCCACGCTGGCCTTGATCGCCCCGGGGATTTTGGCGGCGGAGGGTCCGCCCAAGGCCGAGATGAAGGCGTCCGGGCGCCGACCATTGCTGAATTGGATACTGCTGACAAAGGTTTCAGCGAAGTCACCGTCCTGGTCGGCAAAGAGCAGCGCGAAGGTATCCAATGAGAATCGGCCGTCCACGCCGCTCAAGCCGGTGGTCTGGTTGCCCACCTTGACGCCATCGACGAATTTGGTCAGCACGGGCGAACCCGGTCCGGTGAGGTCGATGGCGACTGCCAGGCGATGCCACTCGCCGGGAGTGATGTTGCCGTTGTACACGCTGCTGATTCCAACGCCGTTACCGGTGGGATTGATGAACAGGTCGCCGTCGCTGGTGTTGCCCGTGCCCGTTTGAAGCAGCGACCGCCAGGCAGCAAAGGGAAGATAAAGGTCAAAGATCAGCGTGTATTGATTCACATAAGCGCCGCCGCCGTTGGGCGGAGCCTGATGGTACATTTTGTAACCGCCCCAACTGGAGCCTACGGCACTCGGATTGAAATGCATGACCATCGCTGGCTGGCCGTTGATGTCCGGAATGCCGAACGAGGTGGTCGTTCCGAACGTGGTGTCGGCTTCCACCGTGACGTCGTTGTACTCGAGATCGCGGCCGACAAACGCGGTCAGGCCGGTGTCGAAGTTCCATTGGCCACTCACCAGGACCGAAGGATTGTTGACGGTGAGCACGGCGGCGGGCGGCGGACTGGTGACGGAACCCCCGGGATTGGTGACCACGACATCGTAGGGGCCAGCGTCGGAAGGCTGCGCGGCCGTCAACACCAGGGTCTGGCCGATTTTGCCGGGCAGGTTCGTCCCGTAATGCCGCCATTGATAGGTCATCGGGCCAGCGCCAACGGCCTCCCCGATCGTCAGGGAAACCGCATTGCCCGCGGCGACGGTTTGGGCGGCAGGCGTTGGGGTGGCGGCCAGCACCGGTGCCGGGACGGTTGGAACGCTATAAAGACCGAAGTTGTCCAGGCCCCAGTACCACGAATAGGTACCAATGTTGGCAAACCGGAATCGCACGGCAGGCTGATTGTCAGCCTGAGCCAATCGGATGATTTCAACCTTCTTTGAGGTGGTTTGGTTATCGTCCGTTCGCGCGCTGAGATAGGGCGACAACCCCGCCCATTCGCTCTCCGCCACGCCGATGAACTGTCCGTAATTGCCACCCGACGGGGCCGAAGTGGTCGGCACGTCACCATAAACCGTCGCGAACGTGTTCGAAGCGTTCGGCAGGATGTCCGGTCCATGCAGCATATACTGCGCAGGCAGCCACGTCGTGCCGCCATTGATCGAGTATTCAACCGCCGCCATGCTGTCCTGGTTTTGCACCCAGATGCTGTCAAACGCCAGGTACACATTGTTCTGACCGCTCAAGTTGTAATCGCCGGTGAACAGGTATTGAATCTGTTTCTGGCCCTCGGAGCGATCCGACACGGCGATGATGAAGTTGGTGGAAATCAGATTAGTGACCACCGCGCTGTTGATGACCTGGTTCGGCGCGACGTTGAAAACGTTGAGGAAGTCAGTCCCGCCCGGCGTCACCGTGAACCAGTTGGAAAGCGTGCTGCGACTGATTACCGTCCAGTCCACGAAGGTATCAGAATGGAAGTTGTTCAGATCGTTCCCCGGAACGCTGTCGAAATCGGTGAAGTTTTGCACGGACCAACCGGATGGCAGCGCTCCCTCAGCCACGCCATCGAAGGTCTCCAGATGCAGCGGCGCGCCCAGCGTGATGTTCGCGTAGGGTGCGACCGTGAAGACAAATTCATTTGTCTTGGTTGTGACCGTCCCGCCGTTGTCGCTCCAGACCACCCGGTTCGTGTGGGTGGACAGCGATGCCATCAACCCGGGTGGATCGTACTGAATCGTCGTGAGGTCGCCGGACTTTTGAATCGTCGGCGTCACGAGGACACCGTCAAACGAGTATTGGATGCTGCCCGTGTTGACCTGGGTGGCGACGTCTTTCAACACCACCGTCACCGCCGCCGCGGGCGAGACGCCGGTCTGCCCGTTCACGGGTGAGGAGGAATCAAAAGAAGTCGTTTCGTTGACGTTGAAAACATCCAGTTTGACCAGATCCGTGTAAGTGTCCGGCGAATTGCTCTTGGCTGCATTGGGACTGCGGGTGAGGTAGACGGTTGCTTTGCGCGCCCCCACGGGGATGGTGCTGGCATCAAGGTACTTCACCCAGTCATGGTCGGCACTCAGGTCCGCCGGCGGCGGGTTGTTGGGAAAACCATTCGCGTAGCTGACAGCGTGGGTGTTCACCGTACGGTCAAAGATGATATTCCCACCGATTTGCGTCGTGCCCGCGTCGTCAAAAAATCGAAGCACGACATAGGGCTGGTCGGGGTTCTGGCTGGGTTGACCATAAGAGGCCAGCCAGCAACTGAAAGAATACCGGCCCAATCCGCCATCGATCGCGGCGACGGTAACACCGTTGGTCAGGTTTACGGTTTGCGAGTTGGCCCATTGAAGATTGTATTGCAGATGGTCCACCTCGTTGGTGGGGGTTACGAACTTATCCCAGTCGCTAAAGGCGCTGCCGTGCTGCCACGCCCAGGTATTTCCCGGGTTTTCCGACGCGGGGACGGCCGGCCCGGTGAAATAGGCCTGGGAATAGTTATACGTGTTGAAGTACTTCCAGCCATTGGTACCGGTTTCAAAACTGCCGTTCACGATCAGGTCAATCGCGTGGGCGGAACCGACGAACGACAGCGCGCCGGTGAGGATGGAAAGGCCCATCCTGGTTCTTGTGATTTTCATGCGGTTGGTTTGGTTTGAGGGGTTGAAACGGGAAAGCTGGTCATTGTGAGGTCTTCGTGGCGCCCCAGGCTTGCAGGTCTTTTGCGCGCGGCAGAAACATGGAATTGGCGAGCGACGCCTGGCACTTGTCGCACGTGACGCCCCGCGAATCGCCCCGCGCTGAGCGGAAGATCACATTCTGATCCTTGTCGCAGCGATACGCGACCAACTCAAAGAGCTTGTCTTCGCCGCACTTGGGACATCTCGGTCCGATGAACACCGAACGGTCCGTGTAAAGCTTGACGCCACATTTCGGATTCTGACACAAGTAACCATTCGCATCCGAATCACTTGCCTCGCTGGCGACATCCTTTTTGCAGCCCGAGCCGACCAGCGCCATGAGCACAAATATGAGAGACAAAAAGCCCCACCTCCGCCGCCTGGCCGCAAACAAGCAGTTAACAGCGGTAGCGAGCGTCCGACTTGAATCAAGGATCTGCATCGGTGGCTAGATAGATTGCGGTAATGTACTTCGCGTCCGGTTTGGCGGAAACCCATTCGGCATGCCCGTCACAAAAGGAAATGTTGCCTCCGGCCGCACCATGATTATCGATAGCATCCGGGATATTGCTCCGCGTGCCCGCAAATGCGGTGTCGCTATCCAGGAACATGCAAGCCCGGGAAGGCCCAGCGACCGTGCCAATATAGGACCGATTGTAGGCGAAGAAAGAAGGATACCGATAAACCCACGATTGAACGTTGGATCGGGTTTTCCGCGCATTCGGGTAGGCCCCGCCCGTGTAGCCCCACCAGGAAAACACTTCGTAACTGATCCCGTTGTGCGCTTTGCTGCTAATGGCCTGATGCGTCAAATCGTCCAGGGTAATCCTTTCTGATTTTTCCTTTGGCAGACGAGTCAAATTGGTCCGGATGAAATTCTGAGTACTGGGACAGATGAAACTGCCCGTGTTGCGCACGTAGCTCGGATAAAGCCAACTCGCGTCGTCGTCGTAGTCCGCCACGCTTTCGGCAAACAGGCCTTTGGAGTCGTCGTCCGAATACATGATACTGCCCAACATCAGCTGCTTCTCATTATTGATACAGCCGATCCGCTTGGCCCGCTCCTTGGCCTTGGCCAAAGCCGGCAACAGCATCGCCGCCAAAATGGCGATAATCGCAATAACCACAAGCAATTCAATCAACGTGAAGGCCGATTTGCGTTTCAGCGAAGATCGGAACACGTGGGGGGTTCTAAGACTTGTTGCAATCACAACGGCGATTCGTGGTTCAGTACCGGACTATTCCCACAACACCGGGGGTTCCGTCAACAGAATTTCCAGTGGCACAGCGTACTCCGTTTCCTGATGTCCCGCGGGGTAACCACATCCAGGAAGAACAAAGCCACCGGCGTTTTTGCTTTCAGTGCTACGCACCGTGTGGTCAGCTAAGCCCAAAAATCCGCGATTAGCAAAGACCCGTGTCCAAACATGCCCACAAGCAATTCGATCAGGCCCGTTTGAGTGCACTCCGCCCTAAAAAGCCCACCATCATTCCCGGTCTGGGCGTGGACGTCCCGGAGTGCCAGCAGGCCCGGGCGCTCTGGCAAGCCAACCGCTTTGACGAAGCGTTGGAGCTGTTCGAGCGCGCGGTGCGAAAATACCCGCAGAATCTGGTCGCCCTGGTGGACGCCAGCCGCGCGTTGGGCGCTCGATTCGAAATCACCCGCGCCGAAGCCATTGTGGACCGGTTGGCCAAAGTCGCCGCGCGCAATCCCGAACTCCTGCATCTCGCCGGTCAGAGTTACCGCATGATCTTCCGACCGGACAAGGCCATTCAATGTTTCGAGCGGGTGCTCGCACAATCGAAGAGAATACCTGACGCGCAACTCGAACTGGCTGTCCTCTACGAACGACGCCATCGCGTGGCGGAAGCGTTGACGTTGATCGAGGACTGCCTCCGTACCGCGCCGGACTATCTGGAGGCCGAGTTGTTCAAAGCACGCCTGCTACGCCGGCTGAAGGACGCCGCAGGTGCCGATGCTCTCTTTCGCAAACTGGCGGTCAACGAACCGGCGCATCCGCAGGTCCGCGCCCAGGCCTGGACTGAGATTGCCCAGAAGCAGGACCAGGAAGGAGACTATGACGGCGCCATGGCGTCATTGCTCAAGGCCAAGGAACTCCTGCAACCTCTCGCCAAGGCGCTGCTCGAAGAATCGGAAGCTCTGCAGGGACACGTGCGCAACCTCGCAGAGTCGCTCACCCCAGATCATTTTCAGCGCTGGGCCGCCGATGCGAAAAACTTTCCGCAACGCAAGCAGGCCGTGCTCGCCAGTTTCCCACGCTCGGGCACAACGCTCATCGAGCAAGTGCTCGACAGCCATCCCGGCCTCGTCAGTTCGGATGAGCGCGAAGCTTTTGGCCGTGACATCTTTCCCGCCATCTGGCGCACGCCAACCACGCCGTTACCCACCCCGGCGTCCTTGGATGCCGCGCCCATCGAACGATTGGCCGCCCAGCGCGAACGCTATTTCGATTACATGGCCGCCGCTTTGAATGAATCCATCGGCGACCGCGTGCATCTGGACAAAAATCCCTCGCTCACCCCGCTGCTGCCCGGAATGTTGCGGTTGTTTCCGGAGTCGAAACTGCTCATCGCCCTTCGCGATCCACGCGACGTTGTCATTTCCTGTTTCACGCAATACCTGCCGCTCAACACCAACAGCGTTTGCTTTCTCACTCTGGAACGCACGGCGCAGCGTTATGCCCATGACATGAAACTCTGGCTGACCCTGCGCGAGAAGATTGGCAGTCCGTGGCTCGAGGTTCGCTACGAAGACTGCGTCGGCAATCTGGAGCGCGAGGCGCGGCGCGCGTCGGACTTTCTGGGTCTGCCGTGGGATCCGGCGGTCCTCGCGTATCGCGACCGGTTGAAAACCAAGGCGGTGGCGTCCCCCACCTACGAAGCCGTCAGCAAGCCGCTTTACACTTCGGCCATGGGCCGATGGAAGAATTACCGCAAATTTCTCGAACCGCACCTGGAAATCCTGCAACCGTGCGTCAAGGCTTTCGGTTACGAAGCTTCCTGATTATCTTCCGCGAGATGAAACCCGTTCGTTCGCTCTTGCTGTTGCTCGCCCTGATGGCCTGGGCTTCCGCGATTTCGTCCCACGCCGCCAGCGGCACCTGGACCAATCGCAACGGCGGCAGCTGGACCAGCGCGGCCAACTGGAACGCCGGCATCATCGCCGATGGCTCGGGCAGCACCGCTAACTTCTCCACGCTCAATCTCCCGTCCGATGTGACGGTGACCCTCGATGGGCCGCGGACGATCGGCAATCTGAACTTCGACGATCAGAACTCGACGAAACACAATTGGTTTCTCAATGCTGGCAGCGGGGGCGCGCTCACTCTCGCCGGTACCACGCCCACCTTCACCGTCCTGTCCGCGACAACCTCGGTGAGTGTTGCGCTTGGCGGCACGGCCGGACTCACCAAAGCTGGTGCGGGAAAACTGGTCCTCAGCGGAGCGAATACTTATTCCGGCACAACCACGGTGAACGCCGGAATTCTCGGATTGCCCACAACCTCGTTGTCGGCAAGCAGCCCGCTCAACATTGCCGCCGCCAATGCGGTCGTCGAGTCCGCGGGAACGCTGAACTTCGTGGTCAACTCCACGAGCACGGCCATCGAAGTTTCTGGTCCGGGGACACTGCGATTAACTTCAACCACCAACGGCCCGGATTCCCCGGATTTGTATTTTGGCCCGAATCACAATGCCAATAATTTTTGGGGCGCGCGCCTCGCTTCCAGCCTGGATCTGGGCAGCCAGCAGCGCTTCATCTTTGGCAAGACCGGGCACAACGGCGTTGGGCCGTACGGCACGACGGGCGCGGATTGCCAATTCGCTGGGGCCATTTCCGGCAGCGGCGGATTGACGATCATCGCGCAGAATAATTGGACTAGCTCCGGTCCGATGGAAGCCTCCTTTGCCCTGAATGCCGCCAATTCTTTCACTGGTCCGCTCGAAATTCGGCGCGGTTCGGTCTATCTCGGCAACGCCAATGCCCTTACCAAAACCAACGTGCTGACGTTTAACCCCGTCGCCGGCCAAAACGCTCGCCTGTTTCTTTACGGAAACAACGCCACCGTTTCGGATCTTTCGTCGCCGGGCGCGGGCGCGGCGGTGATCGCCAATGGTAACCTCCAGAGCGGCGCCACAGTCACACTCGGTGCCGTCACGCTCACCGTTCAGCAGAACAATGACACCACGTTCGGCGGGACGATTGCCGATACCTTTCTCGAATACCCCGGCTCCGGCAGCGGCACCACCGGACCGCTCAACCTGCTCAAGCGCGGCCCCGCGACGTTGCGGCTTTCCGGCGCCAACACTTACTCCGGCACAACCACCGTCACCGGTGGCACGCTGGGCGTGGACGGCGCGCTGTCCGGCGCGAGTCTAACTGTTCAAAACGGCAGCACGCTCGCCGGCCTCGGCACAATCAATGGCCCAGTCTCCCTCCAGGGCGGCAGCACCCTTGCGCCCGGCAGCAACGGTGTTGGCACGGTGACGATGCTGGCTTCGCTTAATCTGGCAGGCAACATCGTTATGGAAGTGGCGAAGGCGGGAATGTCTTTGTCCAGCGATCAAGTCAATGGGATGACCAATCTCACTTACGGCGGCTCGCTCGTGGTCACGAATGTCGGCGCCTGGCCGTTGGAGGCGGGCGACACGTTCACGCTATTCTCGGCCGCACGCTACACCAACTTTTTCACGGCTTTGACATTGCCGCCGCTCGGCAATCCACTCACTTGGGACACCTCGAACCTCGTGGTGAACGGCTCCATCTCGGTCGTCAACGCGACGAGCGCGCCAGTGGTCGTTCGCCAACCACAGAGCCTCACCGTGAACCAGGGAAGTCCGGCGAGCTTTGATGTCATTGCCGCGGGCAGTCGGCCCATCTCTTATCAGTGGCTGAAAGACGGCGCGAACATTCCGGGCGCCACGACGAATCGCTACACGATTCCCAGCGCGAGCACGAACGACTCGGGAAGCTTCACGGTGGTTGTGGCCAACAGCTACGGCAGCATGACGAGCACCGTGGCCACCCTCACCGTCTTGCCACCTGGCGGCCCGACGACGGTGACGAATGGCCTCGTGGTTTATCTCAACTTCGACAACAACCTCAACGCGCAGGCCGGCACGACCAACAACGGTTCGCTCTACACCGGCGGCGCAACCCTCGGCCCCCGCTACAAGCCAGGCGTGATCGGGGCGGCGGCCACTTTTACCAACGCTTCGACAGCAGGCCAGCCGAACGATTGGGCGGTTACGCTCGGCAACCTGGAATGGATTTACGCCGGCAGTTTCAGCTTCTCCTTGTGGGAACGCACCACGACCAGCACGGATGGCGCGATCCTCGGCAACAAGAACTGGACCTCGGGCGCGAACGTGGGCTGGGTCGTTTCCAGCCTGCAAGCCAAGAACGTAAACTGGAACGCCGTCGGTGGCACGAGGCGCGACATCGGATTGAATCCGCCTTTCTCCGATGGCAACTGGCATTTGCTGACGGTGACATTTAATCGCGCGGCCAATCAGGTGATCAGTTACGTGGACGGCGTCGCCGTCAGCGTGAGTGATATCAGCCCGTCGGGCAGCGCCTCGTTCAATGCCGGCTTCAACACGCTCGTCGGCAGTAGCGGCAATGGCACTTACTCCGGCAACGCGGACGTGGATGATCTCGGGATGTGGACGCGCGTGCTGACGGCGGAGGAAGTGTCCGGCATTTACGCCGCCGGTTTAAATCACCAGCCGCTGACCACCGCGTTACCCGGCGTCCCGCCTGAGATCACCACACAACCGGGCAACGTATCCGTAACGCCGGGCCTGAACGCAACGTTCACCGTGACCGCCAGTGGCAATGGTCCTTTCACTTATCAATGGCGTTTCAACGGCACCAACATCGCGGGCGCTACCAATGCCACGTTGGTGGTCTCCTCAGTTACCGCGGCCAATCAGGGCGTTTACACGGTCTTGATCAGCAACGGCACGGGTGCGGCGGTAAGCAGTGGCGCGGTGTTGACGGTTTACAATCTCGCGGTCACGGGACAGTGGGACTTTGAACGCGGCGATCTGCGGGCAACGGTCGGCGCCGACCTCGAATACGTCGGCAACACGGCGGACCAAACTTCCTTTCCGCTTTTCAATATCGCCGGACGGACGGCGCAGGTGATGGCCTTTGGCAGCAATTCAGTCGGCCAGGGTTTCTACGTGCGTCACGGCGGCCGGCCCAACGGTGGCGGGCATTTCGTCAATCAATACACGCTGCTCATGGACGTGATGTTTCCGGCGGCCAGCACGGGGCAGTGGCGCGCTTTGTTTCAAAGCGATCCCTTCAATCACGAAGGAAACGACGCCGAGTTCCTCGTGGGCAACAGCGCGTCGCTGCCATCGGCAAATGGAATCGGCGCAGAAAGCCAGTTCCACGGCGCTTTGGTGGCGGACACCTGGTATCGCATCGCGTTCGCCGTAGACCTCACGGCGCCTCCCGGTCAGCAGCTCACGAAATACGTGAACGGCGTGAACGTCGGCAACCAATCCTTGAGCGGCGGTGTGGATGGCCGGTTTGCGCTCGGCCCCACGGCAATGCTGTTCACTTCCGGCAACCCCGGCTTCTCGCATCCCGGTTTCGTCAACAGCATTCAGTTCGTCAACGGCTGGATGTCGCCCGCCGCCATCGCCGCTCTGGGTGCTCCCACGACCGCGGGACTTCCATCCGGCAACGCGGCGCTCACGGTGCAAAGCATCAGCAAGAATTCTACTAACGTGAACTTGACCTGGGACGGACCGGATCGACCGGGTCGAGTTCAGCAGGCCACGAATCTCACCAGCCCGGCGTGGCAGAATGTCACCAATCCGGCGACGAATCGCACGGTGAGTTTTCCTGCGACCGCTGATCCGGGCTTTTTTCGCGTCACGCAAGCCGTGCCCGACATCGTGGTGGGCCAGTTGCCGGATGGCCAGCAATCGCTGCCGTCGAAACAGATTCTCCGCGCGGCGGGCCGGCAGATTCAGTTCGCCGGACGACCGGTGGACCTGGTTCTCTCTCCCAACGGCACGACGGCTTACATCAAGAACATAAACAACCTCCTCGTGGTAAACGCGACCACGTGGCAGTTGCTTCAGACGCTGGCATTCCCGGGAGACGGCGCTTCCATGCACGGCATAGCGGTCAGTCCGGATGGCTCGCGGGTGTACGCGACTGGAGCCGGCAACCAACTCTACGAATGGACCGTTGCAACCAACGGGATTGTTTCCTTCGCGCGAACCATCGCTATGCCGGGTGGCTCTGATCCGTGCGGGCTGGCAATCTCGGCGGATGGCACGAAGGCCTTCGTGTGCCTTTCCATCGCGAACAAACTTGCCGTGGTCAATCTGGCGAGCGGAACGGTGGCGCAACAAATCAACGTCGGCATCGCGCCATGGGATGTAGTGCTGTCACCGGATGGTAACACTGCCTACGTGTCGGATTGGGGTGGGCGCTTTCCAACGGGTGGCGATTTGACGGCGTCTTCCGCGGGAACGCAGGTCGTGATTGATAGTCGTGGTGTCGCTGCGAGTGGCGCGGTTTCGGTCGTTAACCTTTTGACCGGGTTGGAGACGACAAAGATTACAACGGGCCTGCATCCCTGCGATATGGAATTAAGTTCGGACGGAAGCACTCTTTACGTCGCCAACGCCAATTCCGACACAGTGACCATCATCGACACGCCGACGCAAACGGTGCGCGAGACTGTGCTCGTGCGGCCCGACCCAAGCTTCCCCTACGGCAGCGCGAGCACCGGCCTGGCTTTGAGCAAGGATGGCAAAATGTTGTTCGTGACCAGCGCCGGCAACAACGCGCTCGCGCTGGTGGAGCTGCCCAACGCCCAACATACCAACGGCCTGTTGCGCGGCTTCCTGCCGACGGACTTCTATCCGGGAGCCGTGGTGACTGACAGCAATTTCGCCTACGTCGTGAACGTCAAGGGACTCGGCACCCGGCTCGGTCAACCGGCCACCACTTCATGGCAAATCGGCGCGTTCCTCGGCACGGCCAACAAGATTCCGACTCCCGACTCCGAAGCGCTTGCCAAGTATACCGCTCAAGTGTTTGAAGACGGTCGCATACCGCAAATCAAGGCGACGCAAATGCTCCTCCGCGCCAATCAACCGCCCGTGCCCGTGCCGGCGCGCGTCGGCGAACCATCCGTGTTCCAGCACGTGCTCTATATCCTCAAGGAAAACAAAACCTACGACCAGATGTTCGGTGATCTGCCACAAGGCAACGGAGATCCCAACCTGTGCATTTATCCGCGCTTCGTTTCCCCCAACCACCATGCGCTGGCGGAACAGTATGTCCTGCTGGATAACTTTTATTGCAATGGCGTCAACTCCGCCGACGGACATTCGTGGAGCACGGAGGCCAATGTCACCGATCATCTCGAAAAATCCTTCGGCGGATTCAGCCGCAGTTACACCTTCGGCGATGATCCGCTCACGTATTCCTCCACCGGTTTCATTTGGAACAACGTTCTCCAGCACGGCCTGACGTTTCGCAACTACGGCGAGTTTGACTATGCCTCAACCTCGCCGAGCAAAACATGGGCGCAGATTTACCAGGACTTCACGAATGGCACCGGAGCGATCCGCTACGTGCAGAACATCGGTGTTGCGTCGTTGCGGCCATACAGCTCGACCAACGTTCCCGGTTGGAATTTGGATATACCAGATGTGGTTCGCGCCGACGGCTTCATCAGGGAACTGAACGCGGCGCAGTCGAATGGCGTCTGGGCGTCATTTCATTTTCTATATTTGCCAAACGACCACACCGGTGGCCCGCCCTCGCCGCGCGCCCAGGTTGCCGACAATGATCTGTCGCTTGGCCGCGTCGTTGAGGCCGTCACCAAAAGCGTCTTCGGCAGCAACACCGTCATCTTCGTCATCGAGGACGATCCCCAAAGCGGTTACGACCACGTGGACGCGCATCGCTCGATTTGCCTGGTCATCAGCCCCTATAGCAAGCGCGGCCAGGTGATCAGCACTTTCTACAATCAGGCGGGCGTGCTGCACACGATGGAACGAATCCTCGGCCTGCCGCCCATGAACCAACAGGACGCCATGTCCCCGCTGATGTTTGATTGTTTCACCAATGCCCCCAACTTCGCGCCCTACACCGCGCTTCCCAACAACGTGCCGCTCGAAGAAGGTGTCGCCTTCGCGGCCACACCGCCGTCACGCAAGGCGCAATACTGGGCCCGGCAAAAGGCAAAAATGGACTTCAGCAAACCGGATCGCATCAACGACGACCTGTTCAACCGTTACATCTGGTGGACCATCAAGGGCGATGCGCCGTATCCGGCGAAATATGTCGGCGGCCATGGCAAAGGTTTGAAGAAACTCGGCCTCGTGCTCGCAAAGAACGCCGAGGACGATGACGACGATTGAGTAGCCCTTTGGCGAGTGAACTTAAATTGTAGCCCCCAAGACGCACAAAAGGCACAAATTAAAAATCAGCTTTTGTGCTTTTGTGCCTTTTCGTGGCCATGGATTTTCTGCAACCGGGCTCTGGCTGGTCGACGACTTACGTTTGTTCCGCTACTCGAACCCGAATTCCTTTACAAACCGGTCCAGCGCGTTTCCAAGGCCGGCTCCATCCAACAAGGGGCATGCGCCTTATCCGGCGAAATATGTCGGCGGCCATGGCAAGGTTTAAAGCAACTCGGCCTCGTGCTCGCGAAGGTCGCCGAGGACGATGATGATGATGATTGAGTTAGCCTGTGGCGAGCGAACTTAAATTGTAGCCACCAAGAGGCACAAAAGGGACAAGTGAAAAATCAGCTTTTGTGCTTTTTGTGCCTTTTCGTGGCCATGGATTTTCTGCAACCGGGCTCTGGCTGGTCGTTCCCGCTTACTCGTACCCGAATTCCTTTACAAACCGATCCAGCGTCCCCAAGGCTGGCTTCATCCAACGCGCGTAGTTTTTCCAGCGGCCAACCGCACGGCGATCGACGGGTTGGGCAACCGCAAGGTAGGTCGGGCTATGGACGGTCTTCGTCGCCAGACGTTCGCGATACCCAAGCACGGATTCCTCCCAAGGCAGCTTGAGGAAGTCGAGTGCGCGGCGCGCAGCGGTCGGGAGATCGTCCACGACATCTTCGTAGCGGACTTCCAACCAGCAGCTGGGGTCGAGTACTTCGCGCATACGCAGCCACGTCCCCATGTCCACCGCGTAACGTCGCGCCGTGGATTCCCAGGTCAGATAGGCCACGCTGGTCGGATTGGGCGGCAGATACTGAAAGTAACAACTCACGATGACGTCGCGCGGGTCGCGCAACGCGATGAGAAACGACGTCTCCGGAAAAAGCCGCATAATGGCTGGAATGAGCAACGTGTGCGTCGGATTCTTGTCAATGTGCACGCGATCAGCAATCGGCTCGTCCAGCGATTCCTCCATTGCCGCCAGATAACGGCGACGAAGCAATTGAAGTTTCGCCAGCGGAATGCGATCAAATGCCTCCACCGTTGGCGGCGTGTTTTCGTGCGATTCCTTCCAGAGTCCAGGGAAAATATCGCGACCAAAAACCTGCCGTTCCTCGCTGCTGATGACACTCGAGTGCGCGTCCAGGATGTTTTCCAACAGCGTGGTGCCAGAACGGGGAAAACTCGTCAGGTGCGCGACGCGGGCCGACGGACCCAGCTCGTTCTGTTGGGCTCGCCAACGGTGCAAATCCTCAGCGGTTACGGATTCATTGAAGCGATTCAAGTTCGCCAGCGCGACGTCTGACTGACGTTGAAGATCCCCGACCTGAGCGATCAGGATCTTTTTGCAGTGCGCCATGTCGGAAACCGCCTGCTCATAATCGCCCTCCTTGTCGGCAATGTCCGCCAGTGCCGCCCAGGCCTGGGCGCGCGCGATGATGTGAGCGCGCGAGTTCACCGCCAGCCGGGAGAGGAGCGCGCGCGCCTTTTGTATTTCCCCGCGCCGACGGAGGAGACGGGCCTTGATCAACCAGGCTTCGAAATAAACCGCACTGAGTTTCATCACCCGGTCAACGGCTTCCTCCGACTGGTCAACCCGGTGGCGACGTTCATAAAGCACGGCCAACTCGAAATGCGCATCGGCATGGCGACGGCCCGCGCCCGCGACGTATTGCTCGAAACACTGGATGGCCAGTTCCTCCCGGTGGATCATCCGGAAAGTCTGTCCGAGGATGAAAGGCAGATCGGGGCGATCCGTGGCGAAGGCGCGAAGTCGTTCCAGGTATTCACCGGCACGGCGGATTTCGTGCCGATGACCCAAAGCCCGCGCCGTATCAACCAGCGCCTCGACGTTTTGTGGATACCGGGAAGCGGTCTCGACGAACAGACTTACCGCCTCGTCAAAACGGTTGGCCGCCCAAAGACCACGGGCACGCTTTAATTCTGGAGGCTCGACGTTCACGGGCCCTAATCAGTCAATGCGCGGAAGAAGCTTTGGGCGTTGGTGGGGGAAAATTGGAATGACCCCACGCCATTTGTCAGGGTGATCGTGGTGAAAGCAGTCCAGGCTGGCGGAGTGAAGGTTATGGTGGTCTCGGGATCGCGGGGTTCGCCATTGGCAACGAAATCTGAGGCGACTGTCTGTTCTTCACCAATGTTTCTCGCAGCAAGAGCCAAAGCATCCACCGCTGAAAGCAAAGCCACATTGACGCGAACCGCTCTGCTGAGGTCCGGTACGGCCTGGCTGGAAAGTGAAACCAGTGCATCCGACCGGGTGAAGTTGGCGATGAGAACAGCCTCAAATACTGGAATGCCTTCCAACTCCTGCTGCCAAACCACGGTGCGAAGCCGGTTATGCTGCGCAACATATTCACGTCTTACTCTCGCCGTTGCCAGAACGGACGAGTCGTAGCCAAACATGTCCGAATTCTCGTCCACAAATCTCTTGAGGGTTCGATACGGATCCGACCTGTCGGTCTTTGGCAGCGATGGCGCTCCATGGGGTAGTGGAGGCGACTTGGTCGGATCGTAAATTTGCTCTGCTTCCCGCAGAAACCCCGTTCGCGACCGGATGAACTTTGGCCCTCCCAGCAGACTGTCATGATCAATCTCCAGTCCCGGGATTTGCGCCTTGACTCGCGCTAACGGGCTTAGATCCGGCTGACCCGTCGGCTCTTGAATACGTCGTATGTCGAAGTTTGGCCATTGCTCAGCCCCTATCACTACTTGCACGGGGCTGCACGAGAGTACCAGATAAAACATCAACAGAAGACGGGATTTCATATTCTTGAGGCGCTATTGAATTGTTTCCACGTTGACCTGCAGGAGCGCACGCTGTCAAATCCATAGGCATCCAAAGCCTCATCAAGTATAGTAGTGTCTTCTTGACATTACCGATTCTTGTCGCAGTGGCGTCAATTCTGTGCATAAGTGCACTTATGAAACGGAATCTGATTCTTGCCGGGATATTGGCTGTCAGTATGATCTCCTACGGGCAGGGTGTGCTAAACTTCGCCAACTCCTCCTCAACACTTATCTCTGCCAACGGGACTCCCATGCCAGGGACGCAACAGTTCATCTTTGCGTTGTTCCTTGCTTCTTCGACGACGGTGAGTAGTACGAATCTAACCGCTTCTTATGCCGATCCTGTGTTTCAGGCCGTCAGCGCTTACAACACGAACATTGCATCCACGCCAGGTCGCCTTGTGAGTCGGGCTTTATTGGACATGGGACTTCCAGTGGCCGCTGCGGTTGATTTTGTCGTTCGTGGCTGGTCGGCTAATGCCGGCACGACTTGGGACGAAGCGCGGACAACCTGGAATAATGGCAATCCATTGGTTCCTATGTTCATTGGATCGTCCGTGATAGGCAACGACTTCCTCCTGGGGGGTGGGCCGTTTCCAGTCGGATCGGTGTTCGGCTCAAGCGCAACGCAGGTGCCAGGATTTGATATGACGTTTGTACCTGAGCCATCCTCACTCACGCTGCTGGGACTTGGTCTAGCAGCAATTTGGCGCTTGCGTCGGCGCTCGCCTTGATTCCGGCGGCGTGGTAGTTTCGTCCACACTTGCAGATGAAACTCAGACGCTTCATGAAAGGCTTTCTGGCATTCGTTGGCTGCATTGCGCTTTTATTTTCATTCTCGGCATCGGGTCAGGGTGTGCTAAACTTCGCCAACTCCTCCTCAACACTTATCTCTGCCAACGGGACTCCCATGCCAGGGACGCAACAGTTCATCTTTGCGTTGTTCCTTGCTCCTTCGACCACGGTGAGTAGTACGAATCTAACCGTTTCTTATGCGGATCCTGCATTTCAAACCGTCAGCGCCTACAACACGAACAGTGCAACCACGCCAGGGCGCCTTGTGAATCGGACTTTTTTGGACGTAGGCCTTCCGGTGACGGGGATGGTTGATTTTGTCGTTCGTGGCTGGTCGGCCAATGCCGGCACGACTTGGGATGAAGCGCGGACATCTTGGAATAACGGCAACCCGCTGGTTCCTATGTTTATCGGATCGTCGGTGGTCGGCAATGACTTTGTACTAGGCGGAGGCCCGTTTCCAATTGGATTGGTGTTCGGCTCCAGCGCAACGCAAGTGCCAGGATTTGATATGACGTTTGTGCCTGAGCCGTCCTCGCTCACGCTCGCTGGACTGGGTGCAGCAGCGATGTGGCGGTTGCGTCGGCGCTCGCCTTGATTCCGGCCGCGTGGTAGTTTCGTCCGCAGTTGCAGATGAAACCCAGCCACTTCATGAAAGGCTTTCTGGCATTCGTTGGCTGCATTGCGCTTTCATTCCAGGGTCATGGCCAGGGCCAACTCAGCTTTCACAATTCCTCCTCAACTTTGATCCTGGCCAACGGAACTCCGATGCCGGTCTCAGGCACCCAACAATTCATCTTTGCGTTGTTCCTAGCGCCTTCAACGAGGGTGAGTAGTACGAATCTAGTCGCTTCGTATAGTGATCCTGCATTTCAGACTGTGAGTGCCTATAATACGAACAGCGCGATAGCCGTTGGCCGTATTGAAAATCAACTGCTTTTAGATATGGGTCTTCCTGTGGGAGCGTTGGTTGATTTCGTGGTTCGTGGGTGGTCGGCGAATGCCGGCACGACTTGGGATGAGGCTCGGACAAGCTGGAATAATGGCAATCCGTTGGTTCCGATGTTCATTGGATCGTCTGTGATTGGGAACGACTTCTTCTTGGGTGGTGGGGTGTCTCCAGTTGGATCGGTATTCGGCTCTAGCGCAAGGCAGGTGCCGGGGTTCAACATGACATTCGTGCCAGAGCCATCCACGCTCACGCTTGCTGGTCTTGGTTTGGCGGCAATGTGGCTTCTGCGCCGGCGCTCGCATTGATTTTCGGGCGGGTGGTAGTTTCCTCCGCCACCCGTAAGTGCCTTTTTATGAAACGTGTCAAAGGTTCTCCTCCCGGGAATGCATGAAGGATGAATTTGGAAAATCTTCGTTCCCAATACAAGAACGGCGTGTGTAGCGCAGATTTTTTAATCTGCTGTATCGCCGAATTCTATTCGGCAGGGCGTCAATCCTGCCAGGCGTGTTGAAGTTTGTGGGCGCTGCGGATTGAAAATCCGCGATACGGCAGATTACAAATCTGCGCTACTCCCCGCGATTGTTCACGAGTCGACCCGCGAAGCTTCGTCTTAGAGCGACCTGCGCCTTCGGTAGTTCAGAAGTGCGAGTCCTCCCAGCCCCAGGAGCATGCCTGTAGTCGGTTCGGGGACCACGGTCAGCGACGCGTCATCGACCGACGCGTCATCGCCGAGCCAGAACCCAACGCCGATGGTATGGCCGATTGCCGAGGAGCCTGCCAGTACCGTGTAGGACAAACTGATTTGAGTCCACCCCGCCTGACTCTCGGCAGTCGTCCACGCCGCGGAACGATTCACAAAGTCGCCCGTGTCGGGAGCAAACCGCTTGAACGTAAGTGAATTGGCTTCACTGAACGGCACGGACCCGTCGAAAATGTATAGAAAGATGCGGCTCGACGAACCACTCGCGTCGATGTCTCCCTGCGCCCAGAGTGAAAAGGTATACGTCTTCCCGAGTTCAAACACCGCGCTGGTCGTTTGGGCATTATAGTGGAACAGACCGTGCATCGCCTGGTTGCCTGTCCGTGGCGCGGCCCGCCTATGAGTCGCACTGGATTCACCGTACGCCGTGTTGTAAATCCAGTTGCTGTTGCCATCGTCCTGGGTATAGCCAGCCGGGCTGTTCAAATCGTCCACCCAGGCGCTGCTGGGCCGGTAGGCACCGAGCGGGTCTGCCGCATAAGCATAACCTCGCGAGGGAAGGACATAGTCTTCAAAGCTCGCGTCGCCCAGCGAAATGGTCGCCGCGTTGCCCATGAATGAGAACGAGCCCGCGAGAATCGCCAGCCCGGAACAAACCTGTGGGATTACTGATTTTCTTCGCATACAAACTTTTGCGGTTAACGCTGTCTGATTACTTCTTCTAGACGGGGAAGTTGATGTGCCGTTTATGAACTATCGGCGATTGAAGTCAAGGCTATTCCTGCAGACCCGGCCGCAAATGCGCACTTTCATGGCCTCCGTGGTCCGTAGTATTCCGCACACTGCCCGACTACCCCGAACATGGGCATGGTGAATTCCTCTTCCCGAGTTTAGATTCTGCGGCATCAATTACGCCGTATTTGTATTTGCATGAAACAGAGTTTTCTCCAGCAACGAAGGCCGGACGTTCTACTCGCGTTGTTAGTGGCGCTGTCATTTCCGGGCTCGCTCGCCGCCGCACCCGTCACGCAATTGAAAGTTCTCAGCTTCAACATCTGGGTGCAGGGTGGACTCAGCCTGAGTAACTGCATCGAAGTCATGCGCACGACGGATGCCGACATCATCGGATTGCAGGAATGCAACGCCGCGACCGCGCAGACGATTGCCACGGCTCTCGGCTTTTACGTTCTTCCCGCCTCGGATTGTCCGATCGTCAGTCGCTACCCGATTCTCTCCTCCCCGCTGAACACGGGTCGCGGAGTGGGCGCGACGATTCAGCTTAGTTCCGGACAGCGCGTGCATTTCTTTAGCTGCCATCTCGCGCCATTCCCGTATGGGCCTTATGACTTGAAGGATGGCCAGTCCGTTGCCTACGTCACGAATCAGGAACATTCCATCCGCATGCCTCACCTCAATCAGATTCTGAATGTCATGCAGCCTTTGATTG
>DASUGI010000384.1:0-4660 GCA_036274115.1 Verrucomicrobiia bacterium | reverse complement strand
CGGGATAACGTACACCTACACCTCCTACACTGACATCGGGGATGGCTTCAACTACACCCGCATTTCCACCTCCAGCGCGGACTCGAGCACGGAGTCACAGATCGTCACCCCGATGTGGTACAACAATTGTGTGATAGCCGTGACGCGGATTGATTTCAGCGGGGCAGCATATCACGACCTTGACGCCGACGTAATGCGAGACGCCAAGTTGATTGAGGTTTCTGCGCGGTGCTGGGCCAAAATAGCGGACGACGAAGCGCCGGCGCCTGCGCCAATGGCCGTTGCGTTCCCGGGCGATGCTATGGCCCGGCTGGAAAAATTGGAACAGAGTGTGGGTAAATCTCTCAAAAACGCGCCTACGGGCCGTCGCGGAGCTTCGCGGAGGGTTATAGCGTGAGGTTATGAACCCGTTTGCAAACGCAAATCCCGGGGCTGGATTTCGGCTACTTGCCGAGGGGGAGGTTATTTGCCAGGGAGACGAGTACTTAAACTATCCCTTGGAAGCGGCGCAATGGTCGCCCGCGCCACCCGATATGATTGGCCAGCCGCGCCCATTCCGCACGGCTTACCGCCGGAAGAAACGATCAAATCGGCCAGATCGCAGATACGCTTAAAAAACCATGACCGCATTTTCGCCCGAATGCGCCAACCAAAATGAAGCTGAACGGAGACTTCTCCTGGTTCAGGTCTTCAATGAACTGACCGAGCAGCAACATTTTTTGCGTCGTTGGAGCGGCGCGCGTTCTTGGTGTCTCCCCGTCGTTCGTGAGCGGCAAGAACTCTTTACCCGCAAAGTTCAAGCGCGGAGGGATCTTCGTTCCGGATGGCACGCGGCACTTTGGCTTCAGCGCCGCAACCTCGCCAAGGCAACGGCGCGACTCTGGAAAGAGAGGGTGTCGTGAGCGCATTTCCAACTGCATTTGATGGAGCAGACTTCACCGACCTGGCCGTCCGGATCGGGAAGATCAAAGAGCGCCGCTTGCTCACAGTGGACGACCGTAACACCATCTGGCAGTCCGCCTGCGATACCGTCGCGCGACACACGCGGATGGGTCGCGCATCATCTGCGAGCAAGTATGGTGTCTGCAATTACCTGATGCGGTTTCTCCCGTCACTGGTGGACTCCACTAACATCGAGAACTGGAAGCGCCGGCTTGAAGTCAAGATGAACAGTCCGCGCGATGGTCGCCGGGCTGAGGCCAAGAAACGAATTGCCCCCCGACTCTCAAAAGAGGATCGCCACCTGTTGGTTCAAAGCGCCGTGTTCGCGCATGACGGCTCCATCGCCGCTGCCTGGCGTGAAGTGTATCAGGACCTCAGCCAGGAAGTCCGCGTACGCTACTCCCACTTTGGCGATGGCCGCACGCGCAAGTCTTACGTGCCGCATCGTATCGTGGCCCAAATCAAGGAAGAGGTTGAATGGCTGTTGGCTCATCACAGATCGCCGCGCCAGGCTGATCTTAAATCGCCACCGATGCGGCCGGAACATTCCTATTACGCGGGAGACTACTACAGCACCGATGATGACACGATGGATGTTTACTCCGCTTCACGAGAGAAGAACTCTCGCGGGGGCCACGACGTTTTACGCCATCAATACTTCCCGATCATTGACGTTCGCTCCAAACGGATATTCGCACACGGGTTGTTAAATGCTGCCACTTGGAATGGACTGGACGTTCGGTTCGTAATAAACAAAACGTATCTGGACAATCACTTTCCCCGCATTGGGAATCACTTCGAGCGAGGGACTTTCCTGAAATCGCGCTTCTTGGGCGGGCGATTGCCTAGGAACATATTCGGCCTAGCGGAACTGGAGGATGACCTTTTCCAGAATTGGTCGGAACGGCTTCAGATCAAGAATGCACACACTTTGCCGGGAAACCCACGGGGCAAGATCGTAGAAAACGTACTGAGATTGATTAAGAGACACCTTCCACGCGAGCAGATGTACTGCGGGCGGAACGAGCAGGAAATTAAGTATGACCGTGTGCGAACAGCAATAGCAGCTGTTGAGGCTGGCAGGAAGACCCCGGAGGAAGTGGGAATGCTCTACGAAGACGAATGGGATTTGAGGCTCAAACAAATAGAAGAGAGTTACAATGCCGAACCCCAAGAGTCTGTAGTTTTCGGGCGCACCATGTCGCCGAATGAAGCATGGGAAACATTGCAGCCGCCCGATAATAAGAGCGTGACGCGGTGGCCACAAGAATTGCGCTATCGGCTTGGCCACCGGGAGCCAAATAAACTCGTTAAGATTGGCGGTATCCGTCTCAAACTACCCGGCAATGTGACGCGCGTTTATTGGCACCCTGAAATTTATGACCGCCACCTCCTAGGGCAACTCGTTACGGTGTGGTTTGACCCCACTCAACCGGAAATGTTGACGGTTGAAACCGCACATGGAGAGGTGTTCGTTCTACCAGAGCAAACCGAATCCCTTCCCCGGTTCGGCGCGTCGCGCGAACAATACCTTGCTGCAAGCACTATCCAGCGCGGGGAGAAGCGAGCCAGGCGAATGCGGTATCAGCAGTTGGCGGCGACATGGCAACCACCAACGCGGCCTCTGGTCATTGACCCGGTTTCCGCTGCGAAAATAATAGAGGTAAATCGCCAGCAGAGAGAATTAGTCGCTGTGCAAAGGCGAGAACAGAAGCAGCAGGCCGCAGAACAGGCCGTCGCCACTCGGTACGATCGCGAGATACTGGAAGAACTCGCTGATGTGCCACCACCACCAAACCTATGACACGCACCGCCAAGCCCGGATCGAAGTTCCGCCAAGAACGCTACGCATCGAGTTTTACTCTCGGCCTTGCTGCCAATCTTGTAGCGAAGAAAACGGCGCGGTTGATCTACGACGAAGAGAGAGCTTCCGCTGCAATCTGGTTCGTCCAGTGGTTATCCTGGCAGCCGTGCGGGTTGTTTGAATTGAAAGAGTATTGCCGAGTTCACGGCGATGAGCACGCGAAACGCCATGCACACCGCCTCGAAGACTTCTGTTTGTCGCCAGACGGCTCGTTTTGCTTTTTCACCGACGTAGTCCTGAGTTTCGCAGATAAGTGGCGAGCTGAACGCCCCGAGATTGCCAACACAGCTGTCACAAAAAAGGTTTTCGCCGGGCTTGATGCTGCGCTGGAAACACGCTCACTTTCATTGCTGACAGGACCGACGGACACCGGGCGAAATTTCGCTGCTCTGGATTGGTGCGCGCGTTCGTGCGGCCGCGCCCGTGCCGTGATCGTTAAGCCCACGCCCGATGACAGAAGTTTCTTCAATCAGCTTGCCGTCGCCCTTGGTGTGAGTTGCAGTCGCGGCTATTCGCTGGCAGAAGTGCGCGAGCGGATAGAGAAGACCCTCGCAGTTGGGGATGTCATGCCAGTATTTCTGGATGCTTCATTCTTGCTACCCCGCACGCGCTGGTGCGCCCGTCCAGACCGCATAAACTGGATCGTTTCTCATTTGGCCAATGCTTCCGTGCCAGTGGCTCTGATTGGCGGCACAACGTTCCACGACGACATGGCGCGCGTTGAGGACTTTGGTTGGGACGCGACCGAGTTCTGTAACGCAATTGGGCATTACGATGAGCTGCCTGCCAAATTGCAATTGGCGGACTTAAGGCGCGTTGCTGACATGATGTTCCCCGACTTGGACGCGGATTCTTTGGCCGTCCTGGTGAAGAGTGCTTTCAATTCGAAGCAGCCTGAGAACCTGGCATTCTTCCGTAGCGTTCGATCTCACGCTGAGAGCATTGCCAAAGCAGATAAACGCGAACGGTGCTCTGCACAGGACGTGAAGCAGGCGATCAAGTATTTCACATTGCCGCAAGCGTCACTTCTTCCAGCAGTCGCGACAACAAGCATTGGCGCGCCGCACAGAAGCCAGTCGCCCAGGCCGCCGCAGAGGTTCGGCGAAGCCCACGCCGGCATCACGCGGCAACTTCGCGGCATCGCCGCGTTACGAGAATTTCGGGCGAGAAGTTTCGCCCCCAGTTACCGGCTGATAAGCAGTCAGCCTAATTTGTGCGCGGCCCCAACGGAGAGCCGCGCAATTTCCCTGCCCCAGCCGTTACGACAACTGGCCGGTAGCTTACGACAACTGAGTGGGAGCGTTACAAATTGGGAAAAAAAATGGTGCCCCGGCAAGGACTCGAACCTTGGACCAATTGATTAAGAGTCGAAATTTTATATTTCCCTAATCCACACGGCACCGTAACGGGTCACAGGTTATTTGATTCGAACCCCGTTTTTCAATGTCTTTTGGCGTCTCAGGTCATTAGAAAAAACTGGGACCGAGGAAACCGATTTTTTATAGCGGAGGGTTGGATTTATTATACCGCCGCTCCATTTGCCAGAATTGTCAGGACCTCAAACCGCCGTCACCAAGCGTTCAATCAATTTCCATTTCTCGTCATCGAACCCAAAAACCGTAGTCTCGACAGGATTTTTATCCGGGTCCCGTTGTGCCCTCGCAAATGAAATGGCGTCATCGATCATGTCAAACTCGTGCTGTGAACTTTCCGTTTCCTCTACGGGCTTACCGTCGTCAATCTCCTCAGCCACGACTTTTGATACTAAAACCACAAAGGGCTTATCGGAATTCAAATCAACGTTAGCCGTGCCCCCTAAGGGAATGACGGCTCTCAAATCAGGGCGAGGAGCCG
>DASUGI010000383.1:0-7562 GCA_036274115.1 Verrucomicrobiia bacterium | reverse complement strand
AATGCGCCTTGCGCACATCCGTCTTGGTTTCAACACAATCAATGGTCCGCTCCACAATCACCTCGCGCATTTTAAGATGCCAGGTCAATAGCCGCGTGTACCAAATCCCTTCCGCAGTGCGCTCGCGATCAAACTTGAAGTCGAACTTGTGCACCGCTCCCACCAGTCCGCCGACAACTCCAATGCCTTCGGTCAATCGCGCCTCCGCTTTCACCACCGCATACTCCTCTTCATCCAGCCAGACGCGCCCGGCCACCTTGCTCAAACAACGCTCCTTGAAACTGGAGTTGGGAAATTTCTTGTCTGAAGGTTTGAATTCCACAAGGAGCGCAGGACGCCCTCCGACCATCTCACGTCCGAGCAATTCAAACGTGAAGCGCTGCACCAGATTCGTGTTCGCCAGCAGCTCGCGTTTATGCAGAGACGTGTCAGAGGAAACCCGGTTCGTGCTGGTGGAATCTTTGATGGCGACCACGTCCAAATCCTCTCCGCCGCGCCTGGAAGGTTCGTTGACGCTCGTCTTCACCCGGCGTTTGGTGAGATTACCCCGAATGTTCCGATACTCGTTGGTTTTGCTCCGGGTGAAAATGTAGGTCGCCTTGAAGGTCCGATCGTTCTCCGCCTCCTTTTGCGCCCGCGCCAATGCGCGCTCAATCACCGTTTCCACTGCCGGCAATGGTGCTGCGTCCGGGCCATTCGCCCAACTCGTCCCTGCTACCGCCCCCAGGACCAGCACGCTGGCCATTCTCAGCACCGTTTTCATGAAGGCTTCGACTACTGCATCCGCAAATAACTCGCGGAAGATTGGCACACCGCAGACTCTACCTTATCTTTAGCGCGCGTGAAACTAATTTCCTGGAACGTCAACGGCCTCCGCGCCGTGCTGAAGAAGAATTTTCTCGAATTCCTTGAAGCCGAGAACCCGGACATCCTGTGCCTCCAGGAAATCAAATGCGGGGCGGACGACGTGCAGCAACTCTGGCCCGCGCACTACACGGCCTATTGGAACTGCGCAGAAAAGAAAGGCTACTCCGGCACTGCGATCTTCACGAAGCAACGCCCGCTCAAGGTCACACCGCACCTTGGCATTGCCAACCACGACCGCGAAGGACGCGTGCTCACTGCCGAATACGAGAAGTTCTTCATCGTGAATGTTTATGTCCCGAACTCAAAACGTGACCTGACTCGCCTCACCTACCGTCAGCAGTGGGACAAGGACTTCCTGAGCTTCCTCAAAAAACTGGAGAAGAAGAAACCGGTGATCTTCTGCGGCGACCTCAACGTCGCGCACACTGAGATTGATCTCGCCAATCCCAAGTCCAATATGAAAACCCACGGTTTCACCCCCGAAGAACGCGCCGGCTTCACCGCTTTCGTCCAGGCCGGCTTCCTCGATACCTTCCGCGAGTTTGAGAAAGGTCCGCACCATTACACCTGGTGGAGTCAAATGAGCGGCGCTCGGGCCCGCAACGTTGGCTGGCGCATCGATTACTTCCTCATTTCGCCCGCCCTGCGCCCGCAGCTCAAACGCGCCGCCATTCTCCCCCACGTCATGGGCAGCGACCATTGCCCCATTGTCATCGAACTCGCGTGATGCCCAAACTGACTGACACGCTTTGCCTGCCATGCGGCCTCTGCTGCAATGGTGTTCTCTTTGCCGACGTTCGCCCTGAGCCCGGTGATAAGTCTCCGTTGTTCGCAGGGCGTTCGCGTGTCAATCAGCCCTGCCCCGCTTTTAATTCTGAAACGTGCGCCTGCGCCATCTATAAGGAGCGCCCCGCCCGCTGTCGCAAATTCGAGTGCCGACAACTCCTGGGCGTTCAAGCCGGCGAAATCACAGCCGACGCCGCACTCAAGCGCATTCGCAAAGCCCGGCAACTCGCAGGCAAAGTCGAGAAGCTACTGACCGAGCTTGGCAACCATGAAACCAAACTCTCGTTGAGCCGCCGTTTCCGACGCTGCCAGCGCGCCGCTGAAGCCGGCGGACTTACCGCCGATCAACTCGACACCCTCGCC
Source organism: Verrucomicrobiia bacterium (assembly GCA_036274115.1). Taxonomy (GTDB): domain Bacteria; phylum Verrucomicrobiota; class Verrucomicrobiia; order Limisphaerales; family JADLHS01; genus JADLHS01. The sequence continues at coordinate 5,546 of DASUGI010000383.1, read as the reverse complement.
GACCTTCAGCTCACCGTTCACGAGTTGACCCTGCTGCTGGCGCAACACTTCTACACACCGTCGTAACGGAGCGCCGGTTTCCGACCGGCTCGGCTCTAAACATCCACTGCGCACAACGAGCATCACAGCACCATCGCTCAAGTTTCCCTCTCCCCTCAACGGGGAGAGGGATCAAGGGTGAGGGGTGGTTACCGAAACTCCGTGCCAGAACTGGAAAGCGCGCCCACCTTCTTTGAATCGCAGTTTTCACCTTTTCTCCACGCGCCACTTTGCAATACTGCCCGCGCTCATGAAACCCTTTGTCCTACCCCTGCCCTGCATTGTCGCAACCACTCTGCTTACCTCAGCATTGCCGACGCAAGCCCACGACAACCACGGCAACGAATACGCCGTCACCAATTCAACGCCACTTCCCTTCGTCACCGAAACCAAAGGCCCCGTCCGCGCGCCCAAAGCCATCACCAACACCGGCTTTCAAATCAGCGGCCAGGGCTTCTGGAAATTCGTCGCCGCACGCGACCGCGTTCCCGTTCCGGCAAATGTCCCTTCCGTCGTTCAAGCCCATGGCACGATCATCGTGGATAAAGCGACCGACATCGTTTACTGGGGGCTTGAAGGCGTGGGTTGGATTGGATTCAGCAACAAACTGCAGAACTCGTGGATCGTGGCGGGCAACTCAGCGTTCACCAATGGCAATCTTCACGGCGCCGACATTTTGCCCCGTGGCAGGAAAGCCCCGCTCGTCGCCGCCGCCGACAATAAATCCGGTAAAGTTTATCTCACTGACACCACCTTTCAGAATGCTGAAATCCTGACCAAACCGGATTTCGGCAGCTACGCCACCAACAAACCTTTCGCACCCACGGATGTCGCCTTCGTTGATGCGAAAGAACTGTGGGTCGTGGATGGTTACGCCCAACAACGATTCATGGCGGCCAACGTGAGCCCGTTCGCGTGGCAGGGCGAACACTACGGCGGTGGCGAACGCTTCTCCAAAACCTTGCACGGCGTCACCTACGACAAAGACAAAGACGACCTGCTCTTTTCGGCGCGTCCCGAAGGCCAGCTCCGACGCGTGGACCGCAAACCTGGTCGCGCCCTCGACATCATGGGACTCCCCGCTGGAACTCTGCTGTGCGATATCGACCTGTGGGGAGACTACGCGCTCGCCGCCTGCCTCGATGGCCCCAACAAAACGCCCGGTCCGCTCCACATCATCAATCTCAAAAAGCGCGCCATCGTCTCCACCATCAAACCCAAGGAAGAACTTGGTTACGACGACGCGCAACACCTGCACGACGCCGCATGGTATGTGACCGGCAAGGGCAAGGATCAGGAAGTTTACCTTCTGTTCACCAACTGGAATCCCGGCGGCATCGGCGCATTGCGCCTGGTGAATATCGCTGATTGACCGGTAACGCGGCCGTCCCGGCTGCGAGTTCAGGCGGCGTCTCACCGCCCGATGATGCCGGCGATGTGAACCCTTGAGTTGTCTGGCCGCCGCTCCACATAGCGGTGAGCCACGTTGGGCCACAAGCGCAGCGTCAGCGTCTTTTCAAGCTGCGGAGCAGCGCCAGCCAATAGCCCACGGCGTAAGCCGTGGGTTGCCGCAAACGAACAATGCAAGCCCCGGAGGGGCGAAAGAAGTCCCCGTTGGTCACGTGCCAAAATTCAATCGCCCCTACGGGGCTCACCGCTATTCAACCCTGAAACCCACGGCTGGCGCCGTGGGCTATTCTCATTCGCACTTCCAGTGCTCAATTTGTTATAGCCAACTACCTCACTATTGCCTTGAAGCCCACACCAGTTGTAACGTCCAAACCAACCTATGAAACGCCGCGAATTCCTCAAAACCTCCCTCGTTGCCAGCGCCGCCGCTGCTGCCACCACTTCCTTCGCTCAAACTACTGGAGAGAAATCCGACATGAACCGCGAATTCTACGAACTGCGCCTCTACCAACTCCGCCAAGGGCCGATGCTCGGCCGCTTCGACAAATTCTATCGCGAGGTCGCGTTGCCCGCCTGGAATCGCACCGGCGTCAGCGCCGTAGGCGTGTTCGATGTAATGATTGGTCCAGACCAGCCGGCGAAATACGTGCTGCTCCCGTTCGCGTCATGGGATGCCATGAACGCCGCGCGCGAAAAGTTCGAGTCGGACAAAGCCGTGTTGGAATCCGAATTCGCCAATCTGCCGCCGACCGATCCCGGCTACATTCGCAAGCAAAGCTCCGTGCTGCTTGCATTCAAGAGCGTGCCCAGGCTGGAAATCCCCGCGCAAACCAAGGAGAAGAAACCGCGCATCTTTGAACTGCGCACCTACGAAGCGCACAGCCGCAAGGCGAACAAGAAGAAGGTGGAGATGTTCGACGTCGGCGAGACGGACATCTTCCGTCGCACCGGCCTGCAACCCGTCTTCTTCGGCGAAGGCCTCGTCGGCACAAACCTGCCGAGCCTGACCTACATGCTGGTGTTCGACGACATGGCCACGCGCGACAAAAACTGGGGCACATTCGTCAACCATCCCGACTGGAAAAAGCTGAGCACCACCCCCGGCTACACCAATCCCGAAATCCTGACGAACATCACGAGTGTGTTTCTGAGGCCGACCGGGTATTCGCAGGTGTAAACGAGTCAATCTTAAGGAGACTCGCACTAGCTAACTTTTCATGAGCAGCACGAAACTAGGCTACACGTCTTATCAGGCAAGAACGCAGTGGTACATGAACCATTGGGGATCGCCGGAAAGCGTTCGTGGAGCTCTGATGGAGGATGGCCGCACAAAACTTGGGATCATGCGTTTCGCGCCCGCATCCACAAGCGACCGGCGGCATTGGACGTTTGGAACTAACGGAATGTCTGAGCGACGGATGCCTTGCGTAGCTTGGCCACATGGCGATCCAAGCCATCGACTCGAGCTTATTGCTTACGCAAACAATCCATGCGATTGGATCAGTGATCTTTTAGTTGAACTGGCTCACTATCCCTTCCTCCATCAATCTGTTTTGGCTGTAGGGCACACGCTCCCTGTGTCTCAGAAAACTGGCAACTTATGGTCCGGGTATTTGCTTGCTCGGCCTAGATTTGAACCCGAAGAATTCAACCCTCTCGCTATTGAAATCGGTTTTGGTAGCGATTGGGTTTTCTACGCGGAGTTGTTGGGACTGAAAGCGGATGAACTTCGAGTAGCTATAGAAATTGGAGGGTCAGAGTTTTTCCACAAGTTTGTTGCAGGCCGCAGAGATAGCCTGTTGCTTGATGTTGAGAGGAACAGCCTCCTTGCATCGGAAAAATGATACACCTTCGGTGAGCGGATTTATGACATGAAGATTGTTTTAGCAATCAAGCTGCAGCGACGGCCCTGGTAGAAGCAGCTCAGCCGTTCGCAATTCATACCGAGCACTCGTGAACATGATGCGTATTTGTTCGCCCCGCCAAAGCGGCGGTGAGCGCGCCGCAGTCCAGACGCTTCGCGCAATTCGAAAGCATCCGACCATCGCGAAGCGTCTGGACTGCGCGTGTCTTCAGCACCGCTGTCACCGTGAGCCTGCAAGTGCCAATCGCTTGATTGCTGCCCCGTCCATCAATATCCGTTCAGAACTTCCTCGACGGTGTAGAACATGGCGGGCGCGGAGGGCGTGATGTTGTAGGTTCTAATTCCGCCGGCAGTGGCGGTGATTTCAGTGAGAACTACAAAGGGCTTGGTCAAATCCGTCACGGCATAGATCCGATATCTTTTGCCCGCAACGGCGGTCCAACTGAGTTGCACCCCGCTGGCGGAACGAATGCCGGTGGAAACAAACGCCGGCGCGTTCGTACCAGAGTTCCCCACCAGCGTCGCCAGATTCCAACGATTGAAGCGATACTCCTTTGGCAGCCCGGAGGTATCACGATAGGAGGTAAAATTCCACGAAACCACCAGCGGCGCCAGGGAAACACTCTCCGTTGGCACATCGCCTCCGCTCGAAACACTGTATGAAGAAACAAGGATGTTGGTGAGATTGATCCGCAGGTATCGCGTCTGGTCGGAGTCCAACTGGAACAGGTCAATCGCCCCGCTGTTGATGGTGTTACCGCCTCCACCCGCCGCGAGCAAGGCCAACCGGGGCGAGCCGGAATCCAGCAGTTTGGTCACGGTGAACTCAGAAAAGGAAGGTGCGGAAGGGGTCCGCCCGCCGCCCGCGCCACCAGAAGTGATCGTCCGCCCCACGCCCTGTTGCAGCGACTCAAGAGCCATCCACCCGGCACCGTTGGCATTCGTGACGGGGCCGGCGACACCATCCAGGCGAAGAAAGATTTGCGCCGCGGCCGGATGAAATCCCGCCAGCAGCAAGGCGCAGCTTAGACCAATGAACCGGCAGCGTCTCATGCCAGCTGCTTTAAGGAATCGGCTCTTGCTTGGCCAAATCCCAGCCCAAAGGATCGGACGCCTTGCCCACGGCTTTCCCCGTGCTATCCAACTTTTGATAGACCCAGATGATTTTCGTAAAATTGAGAGAAAGACTTTCCGCGGGAACATCTCCTCCGCTGCTGACGCTGTAGCTGGAAATGAAAACCTTTTCCAGCGTGAGTGTGTAGAGGGCAATCCCCGAGGTGGCATGCTTGATGGTGATGACGCAGGTGGCGTTACCGTCGCCGTTGGCGGCCAGCATGGCCAACTGGGGCGAGGCGGAATCCATCATCTTGGAAATGGTCACCTCGGAAAACGACGGAGGAGAAGTTTCACGACCGCCGCCGCCACCAGTCGGACTGCCGATCGCCCTGCTCTCGCCCCATTGCAGCGAGCTGATCGGGATGTTAGTGCCCACCCCGGAAAAGTTCAGGAAAATCTCGTAGGCGGCGCGACTCTGAAATGGAAGGCCCATCAACGTGGCCAGCACCAGCACCAGGAAAGCAGTTCTCGCGGTCAGAAATTTCATGGGGCGAACAGTATTTCAATTCGCTGGTCTGTCAAGTGCCGGTCAACCACTTGCGCCATTCATGGGCTTGGGCCAAGTCGGAAGATTTCTTTCATGCCGGATAATCACTGGCGGAGATCGGCGTGAATACATTCGAGGGCTCGCGGAAGCAGGAACAACAGCTCGATCCGGCGACCTGTGAGCTTTGAGCGAGCGTTTGGAAAGCCGGCCGGGCGCAAGGAAATGGGGAAACGCGCACTGAATCCTGCATGGTAGCAGCCGACGTGAGGAGGCTCATTCTTCTGCCAGGGAAAGTTAGAGCCTTCTTACGTCGGCTGCTACTTCGCGCAATCAAATCCTCAACCGCTTCTTATGCACATCCGTCAGCCGGAAGCGGCAGCTTTGATAGAAGCAGGCCAATCACAGCGGCGCTAAAGACGCGCGCAGTCCAGACGCTGGTGCGTATGCTCATCGTGTCCGAACCCGCAAAGCGTTTGGACTGCGGTGGCTTTAGCACCGCTATCGTAAGGTGGCGTATTGCAATCTGGCTTCCGCATGATGCTGCCGCTCGTCTCGCCGGAAAGTTAGAGGCTCTTCACGTCGGCTGCTACGTCACGAGATCAAATCCTCCACAACCTTCCCGTGCACATC
>DASUGI010000382.1:0-3125 GCA_036274115.1 Verrucomicrobiia bacterium | reverse complement strand
TTCAGCGCTGCGGTGAAGTCACCGGAGGCCGAGCCGATTTGGGTGCGGAGTTCATTGAACTGCGCCCGCAACTGAACCAGCTCGCTTTCAATCTTCGCGAGCGTGGGCTCGTAATCCGTGAGCAAGCCATTCACCACCGTGTCGCCGAGATTCGCGACGAGACCAAGCGCCGGCCCTTGGTCCTGGGCGAGCTTTTGGATGATCGCGCGCACGACGTGGCGATTGCCGCCGCTGTCCTTTTCCAAAACGCGAGTGAACAGGTTCAGCGTGTTGTCCACGTCGGTCAGGGTTTGATTCAACCGTCCCATGACCGTGTTCGCCTGGCCGGCCGCGCCGTTGAGATTCATGATGGCGCTCTGAAGTCCGTTGCTCGAGGCAGCGATAATGGCTGGTGTGTTGGTCAGCAAATTGAGCTTGCCCACCGCGAGTGCGTTCGAGAGCGAAACGTAAAGGCTGTCCACCACCGGATCGAGTGCGGGTTGCAGCACCGGTCGGAAGAAGTCGTCGGCGTTTTCGCGCAACGCGGATTGCAAACCGCGAAAACCACTGGTCAGACCGCTCGTATTGAAGAACGCGCCCAGTTCCTGGCGGATGGCGTTGGAGAGGGAGTTGATGGGGCCGTTCACTTCGTTGAGGGCGTCGTTGGCGAGGTCGAGCACCTTGATGCGCGGCAATTGCAAATTGATGTCTTGCGCAAAATCAAAGTCCACTTTCCCCGGCGTGAGTTGCTTGAGCCGGCTGTTCACGTCAATCACCGGCAGCACGACGCGGGCGTCGGTGAAGCCGGCGAATTCGCGCAGGACGCTGTTCCAGGCGAGTGGATAATCAAAGAAGGCGACGTTGATCCAGTTCTGCTGCGCGCGCGGACGATAGGTTTCGTCCGGCGAATTGCGATACTCGCCAATCGCCACCCCGCTGGGCCACGCATCGTGATTGGCGTCGAACCCTGCGTTGTTGAAATAGTTCTGTCCGGCAATGCTCCAGCCGCGATCCTGTCCGGCTCCCGGTGCCGCCGGCCAGCCGCCGGCGATGGCGATTTGGGCGGTGTTTGGCCCGGTGGGCGTGACGTGCAGATGTGTCTTCACGTCCTGGAAGAACGGAACGCGCACGCGGCCGACGAGACTGTAGAATCCGGCTTCGGGACGACCGGGCGCTTCCCAGTTGTTGAAATAGCCCGCAGCGGCAGTGGTGAACGGGAAATAGCTGTTACCCGGGCCGCGCAGTTGCAGGTTGGCAGGGACGGGAAAACGCGAGTCCACGCCCTCCACCGCAGTGGCTTTGGAAGCGAGATTGCCGTTGGGTTTGAAGGCAAGTGCCGCGTGGAATGCCTGGGGGATGAACGGCAGTTTGGTTTCCACGCCCAGCACGAGATAACGTTGAGTGAGATCGCACAGGTTGGTTGAACTCGGTTTGAACTGCAGGCTCAGCGGCCTTAAATCCGTGTTCCAGTAAGCAAGATGCTTCGTGCCGATGGTCGCCGGTAACCGCGCCTCGTCGAGCGATCCGCGACATAGAAACTTCATCCGCTCAAACTCGACGTTGAAACCGGAAGGATACGCCAACGCGACTGCACCATCAGTGCGCGATTCCCAATTGCCACTGTCGAGGAACGAAAGGCGATACGACTGGAATGTGAATGGATAGCCGTAGAGCGACAGGTTTGCCGGAAAACTGGCGGCCTCGTGAATCCCACTCACGCCACCGTATCGGACATAATATTTCGAACGCGCGGTAAGCGGATACCAACCGGTGTCGAGACCGGCGATCACACTGCGGCCCTGCGCAGGCGACCGGAAGTTCAGTCCGGGATAGTTCGCGAAGCCGTTGGCGTAGTTGCTCGTGCCCGGTCGCTCGACCGGACTGAGGTTGGAGAACACTGGTGTTTCATCGCCCCAACCACTGAGCAGAACCACCGCGGGTCTGTGGAAATCCGGCAGCGCGCTCTGATCCCCACGCAGGAACGTGCCGGCAATGTGATACGCGCCGGTCTCCACATTGGAAGTGCGATAAGCGAAGTTGGTGTTCCCGATGAATCCCCAGGTCAAATTCGTCGCGGGCACAGTGCCGAAACCCATCAAACCGCCATCGCGCGTGAAATTGAACGTGCTTGGCATCGTGAATGACAGGGTGACCGGACCAATGGTCGCCGAGCCGCTACACTCGGTTTCCGGTCCGCAGTCCCGCGCATAAAGCAGGGGCACGGGATTGGAGACTACGAGATAACTGGTATTCACGTTGACCAGGTCGTCATCGATTTCAAGCCCGCCGCCGAGCGAGGCGATGTGGCCGCCAGCGTTGCGACTCAAGTAGGGAAAGTGCGGACGATACTCGGTGGCGGCCAGGGACATCGTCATGTCGAGCAGAGCCGCGCCATTCGTATCCGGCTTCACCGTGATGGGTGAGGTCGCGGTGATGTAGGAATTGCGGTAGTAACCATCGTTGGAAATGCGGTCGGCGGACCATTGATCGACCAGATTCGTCCGTTGTGACGCGAGATAATCATCCTCGGCCTGGCGGACGTATTGCAGCCAGTCGGTCGGCGGAATGTAAAACTCGCCCTCGGGAATCCGCCACTCGATCTGGCTCGCGCCAAAGATCACCGGTTTCGTTTCCTCTGCGAAGTAGAGGCGGCTCGTGTTGTAAGCCGCAGCGGTGAAAACAATGGTTGCGTTTGTGGGCGCGAGATTCGGGCCGAGCACGATGTTGGTTCGGAAAGCGAAAGGCATCATTACGCGAGTATTCGTCGAAAGGCTCATGCCGAAACCGCTGGGAAACCACGCTTCGATGTTCGCGAGCAACCCGGAGGAGTTGAGTGTCGCCGCGGGGAGGCGATAGCGAATGCCGTTCGTTTCGAAGAACTGAGTCGGGTTCGCGAGGCTGAAACTGCCGTTGAGATTGGTCGCGTAACCATTTGCCCCGAGATGAACGTTGAACGCTGCACCGCCGCCGAATCTGAAATCCGGTGCGGCTGCGAAATACGCGCCGCCCGACGCAAACTGCAATTGCGTTTGCAAGTGAGTTGGCGTGCTAACAACGCCCGCCGCCGGAGCGTTGATGATGTTGCTGACGATGACGTCAACGTTGCCGAAGAACACGTGGCTGTTGAAATGCAGCAGCCGTACAGC
>DASUGI010000381.1:0-58027 GCA_036274115.1 Verrucomicrobiia bacterium | reverse complement strand
GGCGAAAAATATCAACGCGTCTTCACTTCCGCTGATCCGATTGCAAAAGCCGTCATCGAGAACTACCGACTCTGGGCTATCGCCCGCAAGCAAGGCTCGCCCGACGCCTTCCCGCTCCGCAGCACGACTTTGTTCGACGTCGTGGCCGTCTATCTCGCGTTCAATCAGGAATGGTGCGGCATGGAGACCATCGGCATCCGCGTCACCGACAAGGGTCTCACGGTGGAAGACCCGAACGCGAAGAAAATGAACGTGGCCTTGACCTGGAAAAATCTTCCCGCGCTTGAAGACCTGTTGGTCAAACGACTCACGACGGCGGAATGACCGGATCACCGCGAACGGCCAGAGCGCTGGAGTTGCAGGGTAATTTCCTTGCGCTTCGGCGCCGAAGGCTGCGCTCCAAGTCGCGTGACTGAAATCGCCGCTGCCGCATTGGCAAACTGCACCGCGGCTCGAAGCCCCAGTCGCTCGGCCAGGCCCACGGCCAACGCACCGTTGAACACATCGCCCGCAGCAGTTGTATCCACGGCCTTGGTCTTAAATGCGGGCGTCAACTCTTGAATGTTTTCATTGGAAACAAAAGCCCCGCGCGAACCCAGCGTGATGATGACCGTCTTCACTCCGCGCCGATGCAAGGCCTGCGCCGCGCGCTTTGCTCCGGCTTCATTCGCCACTTTCACTCCGGTCAGCATCTGTGCTTCCGTCTCGTTGGGCGTGATGATTGAGACGCAGCGCAGCAGCTCATCCGATAACGGCTGTGCCGGCGCCGGATTCAGAATCATCGGCAAATCCGCCTTTGCCGCCTGCTTTATCGCAGCGATGACAGTGGGCAATGGAGTTTCCAATTGCAGCAACAGGATGTCTGCTTCGTGAAATGCCGATTGCGCGCGCTTGATATCGGCAGGAAGCAATTGAGCATTCGCCCCCGGCGCCACCGCAATGCTGTTCTGTCCATCGGTTGCAACGCAGATTAACGCGACGCCACTGGCCGCGCGCTTGCGCCGAAGATAACTGATATTGATTTTCTCCCGGATAAATCCTCCGATGGCCTGATCACCGAAAACATCATTGCCCACGCAACCGACGAAACACACCTCTCCACCCGCTCGCGCCGCGGCCACCGCCTGATTCGCACCCTTGCCACCGGACGCGGTCGTGAATTGTCCGCCCAGAATCGTTTCGCCCGGACGCGGAATGCGCGGGACTTTCGCAATCATGTCCGTGTTGGAACTGCCAATGACCAGAATGTTGGGTTTCATGTTGTGCGACCTTTTCCGAGACGATGCCGGTAGTAATCGGCAATCACCGCCGCCACAATCACCGCGCCGGTGACCAGCCGTTTGATCTCTTCCTTCGCGCCGACGGCAGCGAGACCGGAGTTCAGGACTGCGATGATGAGCACGCCGATGCAAGTGCGAATCACCGACCCGCGCCCGCCCAGCAAACTCGTGCCACCGATGACCGCTGCCGCGATGGCCTGCAATTCGAAACCCGACCCGGCATTCGGATTCGCCGATTGAAAGCGTGAAGTGTCAATGACGGCAGCGAGTGCCACCAACATTCCGGCCAGAATAAAGACGGTGAGCTTGACGCGTTTAGGATTAATGCCACTGAACTGCGCCGCCTGTTGATTCGCCCCGACGGCAAGCAAGTGCCGACCAAAAACGCCGTGCGAAAGAACCACCTGCGCGGCAATAGCCACAATAAACGCAATCAGGAACGGTAACGAAAAGCCCATGAAGTTCGTCGCCGCAATGCCTTCAATCGGCGCGCCGATGTATTGCGTTTGCGACTTCGTCACCGCATGCGCGGCGCCGCGCGCCATTTCCATCATCCCAAGCGTGACAATGAACGAAGGCAGCCGCCACCGCAGAGAAACAGCGCCGTTGAACCATCCGCACGCAGCCCCAACCAACACGCTGGCGACCAAAGCAGCCCAAAGTGGCCATTGCCATTTCACCAGCGCCACGCCCACAACCGCTCCGCACAGCCCGAGCACCGAGCCCACCGAGAGATCAATTTCTCCAGCGACCAGAATGAAAGTCATGCCCGTGGCCACCAACAACGCGGCGGGAATTTGATTCGCGATGGTTCGAAAAGTTGCCGGACTGAAGAAGTGATTCGTCGCCAGGCTGAAAACGACAATCAACGCGACGAGCGCTCCGACGAGACCCAAATAATCGGCCACCAGTCTGCGCCACTCGGACGGGGGCGCGGTCATTTGGCTGACAGCGATTCTGCCGTCACGAGGTCAACCGGAGTCTCCCGATCTGCGGGCGTGGCTTTGGTCTTGAGCATCTCCAGCGCGTATTCGATTCCGAAGACGGCGAGCTGGTCGCCATGTTGATCGGCGGTTGCGAACAGCTTGCCTTCCTTCACGAGTTGTTGCGCGGCAGCGATGTTGTCGAAACCGACGACGAGGACGCTCTCCAGTTTTCCGGCAGCGCGCAACGCAGCCACCGCACCCAACGCCATGCTGTCGTTGGCGCACAGCACCGCCTTCAAATCGGGATGTTCGGTAGCGACGGCCGCCACCAGTTGATTGGCTTTGTCTGTTTCCCAGTAGCCCGACTGCGAACTCACAATGTTAACTCCCGCTGCCTTCATGGCGTCTTCGAAGCCAAGTTTGCGTTGGATGCCGTTGAACGCATTGGGCGCGCCTTCCACGATCAGCACCTTGTCCCCTGCCTTGAGTTTCCTGGCGAGAAAATCGCCGACGGCCTTGGCGCCCTTACGGTTGTCCGGACCGACAAACGGAAACTTCACGCCGCTTGCCGTCAACACCGCTTCATCGAACTTGTTGTCAATGTTCACCACCACAATGCCTGCCTCTTGCGCTTTCTTGCAAACCGGCACCAGCGCCTTGGAGTCGGCAGGCGCAATCACAATCGCGCTCACCTTTTGCGCGATCATCTGTTCCACCAGATCAATCTGCCGGCTGACGTCCAGCTCATCCTTGATGCCGTTGGCGAGCAGGTCGTAATCGTTCGCGTGCGCCTGTTGATGTGCCTTCGCTCCATTCTCCATCGTCAGGAAGAATTCATTGGCCAGTGATTTCATCACCAGCGCCACGCGCGGTTTGCCGGTTGATGGGGACTCGCTCTCGCCCGCCGGTTTGTTGCAGCCGACGAGCAATCCGCCGATTATCAAGAGTCCGAAGCTGATTTGCAGATAAAGTTTCATGGATTAAGAGACTCACCGACCTTGCCCAGAAAAGCATCCCAGACGCGGTCACCCGCCGAGCCGTCCAGCCCGAGCCGCACGATGACCATGTTCCATTCCGGGATCACGAAGCAATAATTGTTGTTGTGGCCGGCGCCGCAATACGTGCCTAGCGGGGCGTGCGGAAACTTGCGCTTGCCGCCGGGCTTGATGCCATTGACCCACCAGTTGAAACCATATTCGCCCGGGCCTTCCTCGTTCCGTTCGGCAAATCCATGCGGCACGGTGGCGGGCACCTGCACGCGCGTCGCCGCGTCCACCCAACGCTCACTGATGAGTTGCTTACCGTTCCACTTACCGCGATTTAGAAACAACAGTCCGAAGCGTGCGGCTTCACGCGCTGAAATCTTCATGACGCCACCGTTGTTGCCCGAGCCGCCGTTGACAACGATCCCGTCAACTTTTCCCAAATCCGCCCAATCCCAATTCGTGGGATTCATTCCAATGGGATCGGCGATACGCCGACGAAACAATTCCTCCAGCGGTTCACCGGCAATGTGCGTCAACACGTTGCCGAACTGATTCATGGCTGAGTCCCAGTAAGCGAACTTCGATCCCGGCGGCGTGAACAGCGGCTCGGGATTCGGCTCGAACGGCGTCCGGCTCGGGCCATGCTTGTAGGTGCCGCGCGGTTCGTCGTTCAGGGCGCGATAACCGGAAGTCATGGTCGTGAAATGACGCAGCGTCACCTCGGGGTAAGCCTGCTTCATCGCCGGCAATGTCTCGTGCGCTTTCGTGTCGAGCGAGCACTTGCCGTCGTCAATCAACAACCCGAGCGTCGTGCTGGTGAACACCTTGGTGAACGACCAGATGCCATGCACCTTGTCAATGTTATCGCCGTGCCAGATCATCCGGCCATTACGAACGATGACAAGTTCGTGAACGCCGTCTTTGCCAATCGTCCGATCCAACAAATCCACTGCCGCCTGCAATTTCGTCGCGTCCACTCCCTGGGATTCCGGCGGAGCGATCTCCCAGTCCTTGCCGGGGAAGACCGTTGCCGGCGGCGGCGCGGCGTTGGACTGCTCCATGCCCAGGAGAAGCCCGCAGCACATGGCGAAGAACGCCAGAGTGCGGCCAGAAGTTGGAGCTGACTTTGTCATCATGGTTGGACGAAAAAATCTAGGCGTCGCACCCATCGCTGCCTAGCAGAAAACCATTCAGGACTAGGACGAAACTCTGTTTTTCCGAGGGGAAACATCGATTGGTGCGAGCGCTTAGCGACGCTCAGCGCCGGGTGATTTTCAAAGCCACATCCTCCTTCAACGGCGGACTCGTCAGGGTCACAGCGTTTTTGGATGCAGTAATTCGCTCCCGCGAAATTCGTTTTCCGCTGACGGGCTCAATCCATTCCACCTGATAACGACCTGGTTCCAGGTTCAAGGTGAGATGAACCGGCGATTGCGCCACAACCGGAGCAAATGGACCGTCGGCTGACCATTCAAAATCAATCACTGGATCTACGCGCGTCATGGCCAGTTGTTTCATGCGCCGATCTTCAAAATACTCGCCCAGCAGTCCACGCTTGCCACCATCGTCAGCCTTCAAGCTCGCGGCAGGGATTATCGCTTTCTCTATTCCTGGTCCGGACCAGAGCAGTTTTGCGACAGAGTTGCTGCCGGTTTCGTAATACTCCAATCGGATTTTTGCGGGCACACCGGCTTGCAATTCCGCTTCGCCTTGGGACTCGGTCGGTTGGGATTGGCGGCCGGAATTCTCGATCAGCGCCTTGTCGTTAATCCAAAGCCTTACGCCGTCGTGACCGACAGTGTAGAAACTGAATTTGCCACTCTGCGGTGGTGTGGCTTCCCCCTTCCAGCGGACCGTCACTCGATCCACTTCCGTCCGGCGACGGGCGTAGATGGCATAAGCCTTTCCCTTCTCAGCCAGCACTTGCACCACCACCGCACCCGGCGGGTCCATTGCAGCAATCACCGCGGGTTCAGGTTTCATCCGGACAAAATCGAATCCGGCCATGAATTCCTTGAGCACGCGAAACTGCGATCGCAGTTCGGCATTGCCGCCGCCCGGAGAATTGTATTCGCACAAAGTGCCAGCGGGATGTCGCGTGGAGAATGAATAATCGAGGTGGCTGAACAGCGCCCCACCCGCAAGCAAACAGTCCCACGCTTCCGAGCGATAGGTGAAGTTGGCCTTGCCGCGAAATCCGGTTTCATTGTCGCCAATGACCTTGTTCAGTTCATAATTCCGGGACACCGGCTCGGCGGCGTCGCTGTGATGATAATTGAAAATCGAGACCGCCGGATGTGGATTGCGGATGTTCAATCCTTGCGGGTTGAGGCCGATGAGATGTTTGTTCGGCAATGAGGCTTGCGCCGCCACGATGGTGTCGATGATTTCGTTCTGCCACTCCGTGGTGACGCCTCCCATCCACGGCTCGTTGCACACTTCGTAGTAGAGATTGTCGAAACCATTGAGCTCGGCGACAAACTTGCGCACCACTGCCTTCTGCGTCTCCAACAGGTCGAGATGCTTGAGCGTGAACACCTCGTTGCGCCCACAATGCCCGATGCCATTGATGTTGTTGCTGGCGTTCATCGGGCTGACCTGCCACAACGCCTCGTCATAGAGCGGGCAAAAGAAACTTAACTCCACGACGATTCCGTATCTGCCCGCCAGTCGGATGAAACTCTTGAGCCGCTCAAAATAGGCGTCGTCCCAGCGAGTCAGGTCGAACTTGTTGCCAACGGCAAATTCACCTGGTGTGGAACTCCGAGCCCACGGCGAAAGAAAATATTCCGGTCGCGGAGCCAGCGTATTGTCCGTGATGTTAAACGAGCCGGGCACTTCCCAATACGTGCCGGAGAACAGGCGCGTGTGATTCAATCGCTCCGATCGCAGCTCTTTCAGATAGGTCGGGTAATCGAATTCTTTATTAAGCACCGCGCCGTAGTGCTCGCCCGAGCCGATGAGCACCGCCGGCTTGCCGCGAAACTGAAAATAGTGCGGATTCTCCGGATGCAACGCCAATGGCCGATTGCTGGCCCAGGCTGAAGGCATACACAGTAACGCGCCGCCTGCGACCCAACTTAATAGCGCGGCAATAGAAAAACTGTAGCCGCCGACGTGAGGAGGCGGACGTTTTCCCCACGATTCCGCCTCGTTACCTCGGCGGCTACGAAATTTTCTGCAATGCTTTAGAACAGGATGTTTCATTGTGAACTTACGAAGCGGCATAGCCTATGGTTTGGTCAGCAGCCAAATCATCGAATTCTTCCGCCGCCAGTTCCGCGTTTGAAATTTCCTGTCGCACGCCAATGCGCCCGATCGGATGCCAGCCGCCGCGAAAGTAATTTTGATTGGCGAAGCGGCAGGCCGGCGTGCCACTGGCGGGATCAAGGATGGCGAGAGCCAAAGTGTAAACGCCACGCCGCAGTTGCCGGGGAAGCGCAAACTGTCCATAAATCCGATGCGCAACCGGCGCGATCTCGTATCGCGCGGGCTGCTGGTTTAGAACATAGTGTTTGCGTTCGACATTCCAGTCCGCGAACTGCATCCAACGATCACCCGGCAACCATTGGCGAAGGTCCACGTTGGGGAATCGCTCCTGCCAAACACACTTACGCGTTCTCTCATCCAGCAGACAGGCGGTAACCGGCCAGTTGTAATAGAAAGGCGACGAACCGGTGTTTCGCACCGTGAACGAAACCTCCAGCTTTTCGCCCGCGTTCACCGAGGCCGAATAGTTCACCTCCTCCAGGACAAAGCGATAACCAAACGCCTTTTGCAGTCGCTCGCCATGTGAGACCGACGCTGGACGCTTCCAATCATATTCGGCAACCCAACCCAGGTGATTCCAATGACCGCGCCGCACCAGGCATTCAATCCAGTCGCTGTGAACCGACTTGGCCATGGCGTCATTCGGGTCGTCACCCGGTGGTTCACCAAAGCCATAGGAAATCTCTCCACCACGCACGCGGGTCTTCCACGAATCTGCCAGTTCAGGCGATTCCAATACCTCCAGCATGTGATCCGTATCTTTGTGCGTGCCCCATGAATCCCAGAAAACTCCGAACCGGTATTCCGGCCACTGCCACGGATAACGAATCATGCACAGCTTGTCTGGAAACGCCGCCTGGTACGTATCGCCCATCACCTTGCGCAGTTCCCAATGCGGCGTGGGTCCCCATTGCTCGCCACACGGACCGACGATGCCGGTCTCGACATACGCGATGCGCCCATCCTTGTTCCACGCTTCGCCGAGTTTGAGAATGAACTGCTCCAGCCGATGCAGGAATTTGCGACTGCCGTAATCCCCCGCCCGCAAATCGCGCGGCCAGAAATACTGCTCCGGCCAATAGAGATAAACGCGCGGAATGATTTTGAGATTCCGCCTCTCAAGGCCGGCCCAACGCGGATTGCAGAACTCGCGAATCGCGTCCACGCCGTCACTCGCTGAGTCTTCAATCTGATTCCAACGAATGTAATGCCGCGCCACCGTCACGAGCGGATTGTCCAAACCTCTCCCACTACCACCATCCGGACTGGGAATGTCCGGGCGAAAACCTTTCAGCGGATTCGCGAAGGCGTGTGGATACTCCGCGGGACGAACCCGGATCATCTTCCTTCGTCCATCGTCGGCGCGCGCAACCAGCAATGATGGCGATTGAGTCGCAAGTCCCACCGCCGCCAGTCGCGCGAGGAATTCGCGACGCGAGCCAGCGGTAACGGAATCTCGTTGTGGAGTCACCGAATCATGAGAAACAAAAAGCCAGTGGCCGCTTCAACATAATTGTGAATTCGCGGACTCAATCTGAAGAAATAAAGAGTATCGTCCAATTCTTGTATGAGTTTCTGCTAACACCGCAAAAGAAAGTTCAACCGGGTATCAGCGGATTTGTATCACGGTCGCTATGCCACAAGTCCCAATAGGGCAGAATAATTTTGTATGCCGGAGTAAGAAGCAATCGGCTCATGGGCCAGTAAACGACATCCAGTTTCAGCGTATCCCATGCCGTTGTGCGCCTCAAAAGCAAGGCAGGGCCACTGCTCAGGACATACAAGAGCAATAACCCTATGCCCCAGAGGAGCGCATGGCGCACTTTCATTTTGAATCCGGCCCGACGCGATTGGTTTGTGGCTGCTGGGAAGAACCGGGCGGCTTGAAGACGCGAGGTTCGGATTTTTGGCGCTGAACGGGAATTCTGCTTGAGCCGTTTGCCCCGACAGGTGCTGCCAAGGAAAGCGGCACGTCAATCGACGGTGGTTTATTCCAAAATGCCTTGTGATCGAAATAGAGCGATTTCAATTCGCCTTTGTCTGCGTCCACTTCCGCCTCAACCTTTGATTCAATATCATCCTGTGTCGCGTTCAAGAATTCCCATGAAACGAAATAGCGTGGGATTCCGGGAACGGATGGTTTGAGGATTTGCGGCGCAAAATCCATATGAACTAGATTGGTTGGGTAGTTGAGTTTGGCCAGTGTCTGTTTAATCAACTTGATGGCACCCGCCTCGGTGACATTCCAGCGACCAGCATAATCCTTGACCAGTGTGCGCTGGCCCTTTCGTGGAAACCAGAACAGGTTGTCCGGCGCGTAATAGCCGTTGACCATGCTGTTGCGGTAAACGAACTGCCAACCATTGGTCAGTTCCACGACTGAATGCGGCCATCCACCGTTGTCAGAGAGTTGAAAACGAGTGACGCAATTGGTGTTCAACGGACTTGGAATGGGCAAGCCCAACGCCTTGCCGTATTCGTCCACGGCCCGAAGAACAATCGGAAGAAGCTTTAGAGCGTATTCAGGATTGGCGGATGGTCGGGCGCGAACCGGAGGTGTAGCAACATCGATCTTCGGTGGGGAGCGTCGAAGGTTTTCATTTAGTTGCAACTGTATTCGTTCGACGCGCTTTTTCTCAGCGTTAACCCCGATGTCGACTGCGCTGCTGCCGCTTCGAGGGTCGAGCCACTCGATCCGGTAATAAGGCAGCGTGTTAGTGTTGTAGAGTCTTTCCGGTAAACGAACACGCGGCTCTAGTTCGGCGAAAACCGCCTCCAAGGGGATGCCCAGCTTCTTGATGGCAGTTCGCCCCATCTGGATTGCCTCCTCTTTAGACATTCGGAATACGCCGTAGAATTTGCGAAGGTCGTCTGGGTCCTGGACCGTGAAGTAGGAGGGCCACAACTCAACATAGTTCACATAGCCCGCTTGAAAACCAAAGGCCCATCCGCCATTGACCGTGATGCCAGCACCGAGCATGTCCCCGTTCGGGTAGCGGTAAGGCATAATTCGGCCTTCAACCACATGTTGCATTGTTATCGGCTGTGCTACGGGTAAATCGAGCTTGTGTGCGACATCCGAGAAATATGGCAGGAGCGCTACAAGTACAGCGTTGGAATATTGGGCCGTGACATGGATGAGGTCTGGCCCACGGCCAGCCAATTCCAAAATCATGGCCATCTCCAATCGCCTTTCCCATTGTAATCGCGAATTTTCATATCGTCGTAACCGTAGAACCGGATTTTCGAGTTAAATGTTCCTGGCGGCAACCAACCGTAGATCGAGTTAGCATTTTCAAGAGCCGTTTTTATTGATGGAAAGCCGGACCCATTTGCCCAAATTCCCATCCAGTTGTTCCTGAAATCATTAGAGTCGTTAACATCCGTACCGGCGCCGACGACTTCGTTCCATCCCACAAACACCGATGGGCGAGGGTGCTTCGGATGGTTTTCATAGAATTGGATAGTGTGGTTGGTCTTGCTAACGTTGAATGCGTTCGGCCAATCTCCGGCTGCGGTGCTGCAACCGTCTAGGAACACGAAACGATAGCGATTGTACTTGGTTTTCTGTTGGACCTGCCAACTGTATAGCAAGCTCTTGCTTTTTCTAGATGTCAGGATACCGCCGGTCCAAGGGCCGTTCGTCGAGGGGTACAGATGTTGGTCACAACCGATGGACTTCGCATTTCCATGCCCGAAGAAATAGAAATTCCGGATGTAAAGATCGCCAATCCACTCAAGGAGATTGGTCCACGTTTGTTCGCGTTGAGCTTGCGTGTAAACATTGGTGCCAAACCTAAGCGGATACAAATATGAAGTGTCACCGATAAGAAGCGGCCCGCCTCGCGTATTTGTCATAGCCTCAAGATATTTTGTCTGTACGTCAGAAGGATAGTAGGGTGCATCGCTGTACCAGCGATCTGAGAACGAAATCAGCCATTCGCCGCGATTAGGATACCCTTTTATTGGTGGCCGGGTAGGCCGGGTGATAAGGGACATCGGCCCCGGGCCTCCTCCTCCGCCTGAATTAAAAGTGATCTCACTGTAGAAATAAGGGTCGCTGTCGAAATCGTCCCGGTTGTTGCTTTGCCAATCTAACAAATCCCAAGTCCACGAAACTTGCCCGTTACTGGTATGGCCCGAACCGGTGGCAACGTAGTTGTTCTGCACATCGTAAATATCAATCCACCAGTCCGTGTCGGGATTCGCAAGCTTTGCGTTGAAGGTGTAGGTGTCGCCCTGAATGAAATCATTCCAATCCGGAAACGTGACTTGGTTGAACACGGTTATGGATCGGGTCAGGTTTGTAAGTGCTAAGAAAACCGAGTTGTCCCCGATTTCGTCGTTCAACTGCAAGGTCGTTACCAACTGAATCTGGTAGTTGCCGTTTGTGAGGTGATCGAAATAAATCCCCATGCCCCAATTGGTCGGCCCGCCGTAAGTCATAAAATCGGCATGAGGATACGGCTCTCCATTCACAAGCACCTCGATGTGGGTTACAAGGTCCCGGTAATCCTTGAAATCCACTGCCAGAAATGTAGGCCCTTCATGTACATAATTCGTGATGTTCAAAACCCAATCCGGAATATGGAACACCCGAAAGAATCCCATGTCGGGGCAATCGCAACCGCCGTTGCTAATCCGCATTACTTCCGGGCCACCTTCATTTTCAGATTCCGTTTTTTGTCCATTCTTCGAGGATTTGTTGCTCATGACTTCTGCCCAAGACGCTTCAATTAGCGTCATGCCGTTTGTAGAGATTCCGTGCGGATAGATGCTCAGTGGCACTAGGTTCTTTCCATCCTGTAAGACAACCCACAATCGGGGTGCGTCAGGGTCAAACGACTGGCTTTTGCTTTCGGTGTTTGACGCTGCCCGCATTAAAGACATGCCATTCGTTCCGGCGAGTTCGACGAGAGCGCAGCATGGAATAACATAGGTTGTCCGATTCGTGCTGTTCGCGGGAAAGGCGTTCGTGAGATTCAGCCACGGCGTTTCTTCACTGAGCGTCGGACGATATTGCACAAGGTAGGTTTCATATCCCTTGCTCGGCCACGAAAGGACAAGATTAGTTTCGTTCAGGATAGCGATTGCCTGGTCTATGACACCGAACGCTTGAGGAACAAATGACGCAATAGTTAGCGCCACGAACAGTGCAGCCCGTTTTAGTATGTTCATAGTTTGATGGATTTGGTTCTGACAGCCCTTTGAGACCCTGACCGGCTGCCGGTGCGACGTGTGCAAGTGTTTAACCTAGCCGATATTCGGTGTCAAAGAATTATTCCGTCGTGCTCACTTATAGTGGGTGAGCCATCAAGACATTCTAAAAGTAATTGGCCGGAATATCCGCGAAGCGCGGATTAAGGTCAATATGACACAGGAATGTTTGGCAGAATTAGCAGGCGTTCACGTTCAAACAATTGGTGCTATTGAACGCGGCGACTTCCCATTTGCCACGACAACGTTTGTTTTGCTCGCACAATTTCTTGAAGTCAGCCCCAACCGACTGTTTGACGGAATCAAACCACCCGACGCAAAGCGAACCGCGCGAATTAAGAAGGCAATGGTGCGAAAACGCGCACCTGCCGGAACTCGCAAGGAATACAACAAAGATCAGCAGCGTAAGACCACGCCCTGACATTCCGACGACGTGTGAAGGGGGCATGAAGGTGAAGGGGGCATGAAGGAGTTCAAAAAGCCGCGTGGCGCTCCGCTTCCCGCCGCAGTCCATGACTGAGTTCATAGCGTTGCGACCTTTGCGTTCCTTTGCGTGAGGCATAATTGGGTTCAGACACGCCGGCGGGACGCCGGCGCCCCGGGTTGCGCGGCGAAACGGTGGCGCGCTTTGAGGCTCAGAACCGCAGCCGCCGCAGCAGTCTTTCCGCCCGCATTCCGGCGGAGGAACTTTTTGTAAATTAGTGCAAGTCTTGTAGGAATTTCTGCTAGTCAATTTGCGCCCGTTCTTCCGACACTTCTCAGACTCAAGCATGACACGACCAGCAACACGCTCAACGACCGCGTCTCGTAGGAAACTTCTGTTCAAAACTGCGCTCATCGTCGCGTTGGGATTGTTGTCGTTCACGCTGGCCTGTCAGACGACTGCCCGGAAGAAGGCGCATTTTCCGGGCGCAACGTGGGAGCAACGATCACCGGCTGAACTGGGACTGGACGCGGCGCAACTGGATCAACTCGCAACGCAACTTGGCGGACGCGGCTGTGTCGTCAAAGACGGTTACGTCGTCAAGGCGTGGGGCGATCAAAGCCAGGTGCGCGATGTGTTGTCGTCGGCCAAACCAGTGCTGAGCACGCTGCTCTTTTTCGCAGTTGAGGAAGGTTTGGTCAAAAGCGTGGACCAGCCGATTGCCGAGTTTGGCTGGAAGTTGAAGGGAAAAGATCGCGGCATCACTTTCCGTCACTTGGGTGCGATGAATAGTGGCTACGCGCGGCCTGAAGGACCGGGTGAAGCGTGGGCCTATAACGACTACGCGATTCAGCTTTATCAGATGACGCTGTTCGACAAGGTCTTCAAAGCGGACGCAAAAGCCGTTGCCGAAGATCCGAAGCGACTGGGCGCGCTGCAATTCGAAGACGGACTGAAGTTCTCCGACAAGCGCCGCATTTCGGCGTCGGTGCGTGACTTTGCGCGTATCGCGTGGTTCTGGGCCAACGACGGCAACTGGAACGGCAAACAGATTTTGCCGAAGCATTACTTCGACGATTACCGCAAATCGCAGGCAAAGCGCTACCTCCCCATCAGTCAGGAAGCCAAGACGGACGATTATTTGAAGATCAAGACCTACGGTGGCGGCTCGGAACATTTCACGCGCTTCGGCCCGGGCGTTTATGGATTCAACTGGTGGTTCAACGGCACGGGCGACCGGCATCGCGAAAATCTGACGTGGCCGGATGCTCCTGCGGACACATTCATGTCCATCGGCGCGGGCGGCAACAATGCCGCCATCATTCCCAGCCTCGGTCTGGTGCTGGTCGGCGCGGGCGCGGATTGGAATGATCTCAAGGCGGGCGATCCCGGTTCTAAAATCAATCAAGCTTTGAAACTGCTCGCGGGCTCCGCCGGCTACAAGCCCGAGCGCGAAGCCATCGTCACGGGCGAAATGAAAAAGTGGCAACCAGTCACGGTGACTTTCACCGGGCCGGAGCTGTCGGAAACGGGAACGCCCAATCCCTTCACGGATTTCCGGCTCGAAGTGACGTTCGAGCACGGCCGCCGCAAATTCGTTGTGCCCGGCTATTTCGCCGCGGACGGCAACGCAGCGGAGACCAGCGCCACGTCGGGTCGTCGCTGGCGGGCTCATTTCATGCCGGAAGAACCGGGCAAATGGACGTTCCGCGCGAGCTTTCGCAAAGGTGACAACGTTGCCGTTTCGACTGATGCCAATGCCGGCGAGCCAACGGCGTTCGATGGCATCAGCGGTTCATTTACGATTGCACCCGCGGACAAGAACGCGCCCGGCTTCTACGCCAAAGGTCAGTTGGAATATGTGGGCGAGCGTTACCTGCGCTTTGCGGAAACTGGTGAACCCTGGTTGAAAGGCGGCGCCGACAGTCCGGAGAATTTCTTCGCTTACGCGGATTTTGATGACACCACGCCCACGTTGAGCTTTAAGGCGCATCTTGGCGACTGGCGGCCCGGCGACCTCACCTGGAAGGACACCAAGGGCAAAGGCATTCTGGGAGCGTTGAATTATCTCGCGTCCAAGCGGATGAACTCCGTTTACATCATCACGATGAATGTCGGCGGCGACGGCAACGACGTTTGGCCCTGGATTTCGCCCACGAACATCACGCGCTTCGATTGCAGCAAGCTGGATCAGTGGAACATCGTGTTTGATCACATGGACCGACGCGGATTGATGTTGCACCTGTTGCACCAGGAACAGGAAAACGATCAATTGCTCGATGGCGGCGATCTCGGGCCGACGCGCAAATTGTACTATCGCGAACTCATCGCCCGCTTCGCGCATCATCCGGTCATCGTCTGGAATCTCGGCGAGGAGAACACAAACACCACCGAACAACAGAAGGCGTTTGCCAAATACATTCGCGAGACCGATCCCTACGCGCATCCGACGGTCATTCACACCTTCCCGAGCCAGGTGAACCAGGTTTATACGAACCTCGTTGGCTATCCGTATATCGAAGGTCCGTCGTTCCAGTTCGGCCGGGCTTCGCGAACGCACAAGGAAACCGTGAAGTTTCTTTCCATGGCACGCAAAGCCGGTCGCCCCTGGTATGCCTGTCAGGATGAGATCGGTCCGGCCAGTGATTGTGTGCCACCGGATGCGCAGGACTCCGAACGCACTGAAATCATCCGGCACGTACTCTGGGGGAATCTTATGGCGGGCGGCTCGGGTGTGGAATGGATTTTTGCCTACGACACCTGGCCGCGCGTCGAGGGCAAGCACCTCGATATTGCGTGTGAAAACTGGCGTCCATGGGACAAGCTGTGGGATCGCACGGCGGTGGCGCTGGACTTTTTCCAACAGCACATTCCGTTCACGCAAATGGACACCGCGGACAAACTCGTGAGCGGCACGAACGCCTGGTGCTTTGCGAAGCCGGATGACGTTTACGCGGTCTATGTCTTCGGCGGTGCCGCAGTCACGCTGGATCTTCCGAAGGGAACTTTCACGCAGCACTGGTACGACACGCGCAACGGCGGTCCGTTGATTCCAGCGGGAACACTGATCGGCCCTGGGAAAATTGCCCTGGGCAAACCGCCGCGGAATGCGGACTACGATTGGGTGACCGTGCTCCGTCGCAAGAAATAGTTTTTCCAGGCAGCAACGCAAAATTTCGCAGCAACATTGGAACATTTATGAAAAAGACCGTTCTCCTTTCGGCACTCGCGCTGGTAACGCTCACGGCGACCGCCGCCGAAGTCGTCTTGTTTGAAGACCAATTCGAGTCCATGCGCACTGGCGCCATCGGCAGCGAAGTCGGCGCCCACCTGGAATATCATTACCTGCCCAAGATCAACGTCGAAGGGCCGTGGGCGATTTCGACTTTTTCCTCGGGCGCACCCTCGCAACGCGCCTGGCGTATTGCCCGGCACAACGACAAAGCGGTGCTGTTGCAAACTTACGAGAACAAACTCGTCCACACGCGCCCGACCATCGTCGCGGGAGACGTGCTGTGGCGTGATTACACGCTGAATGCGCGCTTCACTCCGGAATCCGCCAAGGGCCGCAGCGGGGTGAGCGTGCGACATCAGAACGACCGCTGCTATTACTTCGTTGGCGTTCAGGACGGCAAGGCGGTCATCAAGTGGGTCAACCACGAGAAGGCGTTTCGCGTTCCGGACGAAAAAATTCTGGCCGAGAGTGATCTCAACTGGAAGCCAGGCCAGGAGGTCACGGTGGAAGTCAAAGTTGCGGGCGAGCGCATTGAGGCCCGCGTGAACGGCAAAACGCTGAAAGCGACCGACAGCACGTTTCCCAACGGACGCATCTCGTTGACTTCCGACATGCCAACGCGTTTCTCGCAGGTGCGCGTGACGGCCAGCGCATCGGAGCGCAATCGGGTGGCGGCGGAAAATCGCAAGATCGCGGCGGAATCCAGGAAATTGCAGGCGGCCAATCCCAAGGCCAAATTGTGGAAGAAATTCCGCACGGACAATTTTGGGGTCGGCCGTAATTTCCGTTTCGGCGATCTGAACGGTGACGGGCAGAAGGACATTTTGATCTGCCAGCAGCAGCACCATGGGCCGAAGGATTCCAACAGCGAGCTCTCCTGTCTCACCGCCGTGACACTTGATGGCGAGCAACTCTGGCAGGTAGGCCTGCCGGACGCCTGGAACGACGAACTCACCAACGACGTCGGCGTTCAGGTTCACGATCTCGACGGCGACGGACAATGCGAGGTCGTTTACTGCAAGGACATGGAGTTGATCGTCGCGGATGGCAAGACGGGCAAGACCAAATACAAAGCCCCGACTCCGAAGACTCCCGCCAACACGCCGTCACCGCGAAATCGTTTCCCGCAGATTCTGGGCGACTCGATTTTGTTTGCGGATTTTCGCGGCCAGGGCCGGCCCGGCGACATTGTGTTGAAGGACCGCTACAACAGCTTCTGGGTTTTCGACGACAAGCTGAATCTCCTGTGGCAGGGTCAATGCGTCACGGGACATTATCCTTTCGCGTACGATGTGGACAACGACGGCAAGGACGAGTTGTTCATCGGCTACTCCTGTTATGATGACGACGGCAAGCGACTCTGGACGTTGGATGACCAGATCAAGGATCACGCGGATGGCGTGGCGATGGCGAGGTTCAGCGCCGATCCCAAGGCCGAACCGATGCTGATGATTGTGGCCAGCGACGAAGGCACGTTGTTCATCGATCCCCGCGGAAAGATTCTCAAGCACCATCGGCTCGGTCATGTGCAGAATCCCACGGTGGCCGACCTGCGCCCCGACCTGCCTGGCTTGGAAGCGGTTTCCATCAGTTTCTGGGGCAACCAGGGCATTGTGAATCTCTACGACGCGCAGGGGAACATTTATCACACGTTCGAACCCTGCCAGCACGGAAGCATGTTGCTGCCGGTCAACTGGACGGGAAAGCCGCAGGAATACTGGATTCTTTCGCCCAACGTGGAGAACGGCGGCATGTTCGACGGCTGGGGCCGCAAGGTCTTTGAATTCCCCGCCGATGGGCATCCGGATCAAGCCGTCGCCGTGCTGGACCTTACCGGTGATTGCCGTGATGAAATCGTGGTTTGGGATCCGTTTGAAGTTTGGATTTACACCCAGGACGACAATCCGAAAACGGGTCGCCTCTACAAGCCGAAGCGCAACGGGCTTTGGAATTATTCCAACTACCAGGCCAATGTGTCGCTCCCGGGCTGGTCCGATGACAAGTCAGCCAAATGAAGATCGGCACGACGAGCTTCGGCTTTCGCTACGCATTTCTTGATCCGGCGAAAGCGCCGGCGCTCAGTGAAATGATCCAGCAGGCGCATGCCGCGGGAATCGAGCGGCTGCAAATCTGCGAGAACACCCGGCCACTCGAAGTTTCAAAGCGCGAATGGCAGGAGGCGCAGCGTTGCGCTGCTGACTTGGGAATGGAGTTGCAGCTCGGGTGCAAGACTCTCAGTCCTGTTGCAGCCGAACAATACATCCATCTCGCGCAGGAACTTTCCTTTCCACAACTCCGCATCGTGATGGAAGACCCGGACCACCGCGAACACGCCACGCGCGAAACGGTAGTTCAATTGTTGGAGGCCACTGTTCCCAAAATCCAAAGCGCCGGGATGCGTCTCGCTATAGAGAATCATTTCGATATTTCCTCAACGCTGCTGGTGGAGGTCGCGTCCCCCTACCCCGCCGACGTCGTCGGGTTCTGCGTGGACACGGCGAACTCTCTGCGCAGTTTTGAACCGACCAGCGAAGTGCTGCGGTTACTGGGTGATCGTGCGTATTGTTATCATCTCAAGGACTACCGTGTTGTTGGATCGATGATCAGCTTCTCAGTGGTGGGCGCGCCACTCGGCGAAGGTGATCTGGATTTGGATGGCTGTCTGAAGACCATTCTCGCGCGCAAGCCCGTGCCACCGCTGTTCGTGGAGACGTGGACTCCTTCGGAAAACAATCGCGACAAAGATGTCGCCCTTGATGCTGAGTGGATGCGCCGTTCCGCCCAGAATCTCCGTGCTCGTCTTGAGAAGTACGTAACGTAGTCAGTTCGACGAATTCTTCCGCGGCGGTTCGGAATTCCGCCTTCAGGCGGTCAGCCGCGCAGAACTTCAAACTTCGATCGGGCCGTCACCTGTGTCAGTCACTTCGCACGTTGAATCAGGATCGCCCAATCTTCCGTTGGTTCTGATGGAGGCGTTCCCAATGCCACCAACTGGCCACCGGTAATCTTCCTGGTCTGCGGCGCAAATTCTCCCGTGCGCGGATTATACCAGCGTTGGGTGAACTTCCCGGGCGCGGTCAACAGATTGAGCATGCCGGTCTGGTCGCCCACCGGCACGTAGATCGCATAGATTTCACCGGGCTTGGCGAAGACCTGCCCTTTCACATAGTTGTTCTTGCCCTGATAGCCCTTCGTTCCGGTGAGCAACTCGTCCATCGGCTCCATCTCCCAGAACGGCAGGGCCTCAACAAACTTCCGCGCATACCAGGTGTATTGCCAAATCGGTTCATACTTCCGGAAATCGTCCGTCTTGATCAGGTCGGCCAGGATGTATTCCAGTTGGGCGCCGGACAGGTAAATCGGCCAGGTGTACTCGCGGCGATGCCGGTCGGCGTTGGTCACACTCGCCGTGTCGGGGAAAAACTCATCCATGCCGATGACTTGCGGAAAGCCGGCTTCCTTCGAAGCCTTGCGCCAGTATTCGACGATGTCCGTGTCCTCCCACTGAAAGGAAGTGACGGGAAACAGCTTGAAGCCGAGAAAATCCTTCCACGCGGACGGCAGCTTGCCGGCATGATGCACGGTGATGGGATGGTCATACGGGTCCACGGCATGAATGTATTCCGCGTAGCTCTTCACGAGGTCGGGCGGCAACTTCAGGGCAAGGTTGTATTCCTCGCAAAGATTCCATTGCAACGCCACGTGATGGCCGAAGCGCGCGATTATTTCGCGGTAATACAACTTCCGCTCCACGCCAAGCTGTGATTCATCCAGTTCGTTCTTATTCGGCGCTTCGGCTTCGTTCAACACGAAGTGCAGAAAAATCGACCGACGTTGGGCATGATCCAAAACGATTTCCCATTGCTGCAGCTTGGCGAGGTCGAAATGCAGATTGTCGTTCGTCGGACTGCCCTTGTGATCAATCGGGCCGAGATACGGCCAGACGTTCTTGCCGTCGCCGCCAATGTTCATCGGCAGGAAATACAGATTGTTCATGTTTTGGGCCGAGAGATAATTCAGCGCGCCGATGATGGCTTTGCCTTTGCCATTGTCCCAATCCGGGTCGCCGGGCTTCCAATCCTGGATGTGATTCGTGTAGTGATGCGTAGCGCGCGGAGTATTTACGAATCCGCTGTAAGCCAGGAAATCCTCGGGTTCATCCGTGCCGCCTTTGAGCCAATACGGGCCATCGCGGAACTTGAGATAGAACTTGCCGACGTATTCCAAGCGACCCCACTTCAGATAGCCGGGCGCATCCTGGTCCTGTGGCGTGATGGTGAAGGTTCCCTTGCTGCCATCAAATGACGCCGGCTCACCGGCAGTGGCGTCGAGACTCACCGCGACTTGCGGGCCCTTGCGGAACGAGGCCTGGAATTTCCAGCGCCCGACTTCATCCGGAGAAAACCTCACGCGCCAGATGTTGCCGCTCGACCCGCCCTGCCCGTTTCCATCATAGAAACCGGGGACATTGTATTTCTTTCCGCTTGGCGCGGTGAAGGTGACTTGCAGCCGGTAATCAAGAAACGGGTTGGGTTGATTGTCCGCCGCATTGGCGGTCGGTCCCTGAAACGAGATGGTAACCGCATCCCATTTCTTGCCGTTGCCGGCAACCGTATAGTCCGCTTCGCTTGATGCTTTCGTTCCACTGCTCGTCGCGCAGCCGACAAAGCAAACTGTCGGTAAAACGATCAGCGCGAACCACGAAACCACAAGGCAAGATGGCGACTTCATTTTGTGCATGATTGGTCCGGGAAAATTAGGGATTGAGGGTTCCCGGGCATAGCAGGAATCCCTCAAAAACTTGGACAAATGAAACTTTCTCCTGGATCACGACGCTCGCGGCGGCATCGGCACCGGTTCAGTGGAAGACGGCATCGGCGCGTAGCTCGGCAGGCCGAGCCCCGGAACCAGGCTGGCGATTTCGACAGTCTTGCCGCTGCGAATCGAGTGATTCGCCGCCACGCCCGTAAGAATGGAATAAGCGCCACCCAGTTGATCCGAGGCACGCTGATATTTGTCCGCTTTCTTTTCCGGCAGGAAAAGGTCGTCCAGCATTACCGAGTCGCCGCCCGCGTGCCCGCCCTCGCCTGAGGGCCAAAGCGTGACCTCGTAGGCTGGTGCACGCATGGGATAAACGCGAATGAACGTTCCACCCGGCTTCACCGCGCCGGGAGTGTTGCCATCGCCAAAGACAGTTACCTTCTCCTGGATGCCATGCTCCAATCGTCCCTTCGTGCCATTGAACGCAATGTGATAACCCTCCCAGGCATTGAAAGCATTCAGCGAGTAGCTGAGCGTCGTGCCGGTGTTGTATTTCACGATCACGTTCATCGTGTCTTCAATATCGATGTCAGGACGGAACACGCAGCGGTCGCGGAAATAGCCATCGTACTTTTCCTGGTCCAGATACAGTTCCTTGAGCCGCGGATTGGCCGCGAGATCCAACACAAAGCTGCATTTGCCTTTTTCCGGGCACGTGTGACAGCGCTCGTGGTAGCTCTGCAATCCCAGGCGTTTTGCCATTTGCGGCGTGTAAAAGTCGCGCTTGCCTTGCGCCAAAACCGAGACCGGCACCGCCGACAGCCACCAGTTCACCAGATCGAAATGATGCGTCGCCTTGTGAACCATCAGACCGCCCGAATTCGCCTTGTTGGAATGCCAGCGCCGGAAGTAATCCGCGCCATGCACCGTGTCGAGCAGCCAATGAAAGTCCACCGATTGCACATCGCCAATCACGCCGCTCATCAACACGTCCTTCACCTGCGTGCGATGCGGCGAATAGCGATAGTTGAAACTCACGGTGACCTTGCGGCCCGTTTTGCGTTCGGTGTTGATGATGGCCCCGCACTTCTTTTCGTCCGTGGTCATCGGCTTCTCCGTGATGACATCGCAACCGAGTTCCATGGCGCGGATGATGTATTGGTCGTGGGTCGCGTCCTTGGTAGTAACGATGACCACGTCGGGTTTGGTTTGCCGCACCATGCGATCAAAATCCTTCGCCTCGAAGATGGGAATTTCCACGCCGGCGGCTTCGCGAGCCTGCGCCTGGGCCAGTTTCAGCCGTCCGAGATTGATATCGCAGTAGCCGACCATTTCGCAGTGTTGGGCATAAGTTTTTAACACCGCCTCGCGGAACATGCTGGAACGGCCGCCCGTGCCCACCAATGCATAACGCCGGCGCGCGCTGCTACCGCTGGACACCGCTTGTGCGATGGAACTCTGCGCCAGCAGGAGACCAGCACTGGCCATTGCCGTGGTTGCGATGAACTTTCGACGATCTAGTTTCTCAAGCAATTGTGGAGTCGACGACATACTTTTTGTGGCAGATTTTGGTCCAGATTAAGAAACACCTTTCTCCACTGAATAGCAGAATCGTATCAGAATCTTGGATAAAGTTGCCGCACTCACCCCCGACGGGATTCTGGTATTCAGGAACAATCGCTGCCTGGCGAAAAATCGTCTCAAACTAAAACCGTTTCGTTCTAGGTCGCCGTTGATGGACCTGAATAAACTTCCCGTAAGTCCACGATGATGAATCGAAATGCGTTTGCCTGCTTATTAGCAATGGCCTGTCTGGCAACGGCCGCCAGCAATGGGGTTGAGGCCGGGGAATCGCTGCCCGCCTTCCCTGAAGCGGAAGGGTCCGGAGCGTTCACCCCAGGCGGACGTGGCGGGCAAGTGCTCTTCGTCACGACACTGGCGGATTATGATCCCCGAACTGAGCCACCGATTGCCGGAAGCCTGCGCGCGGCGCTGTCGACGGCCGGTCCGCGCTTTGTGCTCTTTCGCGTGTCCGGCACAATCGTTCTCAAGTCCACGCTCGCCGTGACGAATCCTTACGTTACCATTGCCGGACAGACTGCGCCCGGGGACGGCATCTGCATCGCGCGTTCCTTGTTTCAAATCAATACGCATGACGTGATCGTCCGGCACCTGCGCTTCCGGCTGGGAGATCAAGCCGAGCAGGAATCCGGCACCTTCCAAATTGGGCGCGGCAGCCAAAATGTCATCGCGGATCACTGCTCGATGAGTTGGTCCACCGACGAGAATTGCACCATCAACGGGACGGACGTCCGGAACATCACGATTCAATGGTGCGTCATCGCTGAGAGTTTGAATCGCAGTTTTCATCCCAAGGGCGAGCATGGTCACGGCTCACTGTTGCGTAGCGATGGCGGTGGTTTCACGATTCATCACAGCATCTATGCCCACAACAACTCGCGCAACCCGCGTCCCGGTGGCTACGATGACAGCCCGGGGCTGGTGCTCGATTTCCGCAACAACGTGGTTTACAACTGGGGCGCCAATTCCGGTTACAGCGGCCTCGAGCGCACGCGAATCAATTACGTCGGCAATTACTTCAAGCCCGGGCCTTCCACCAGCGATGGAGTGCGCGGGTATGCCTTCAGCGCGCGGACGCCGCGAACCAAACTTTATCTGGCCGACAATTTCTTTTACGACGCGCCTCGCAAGACCGCGGAAAACTGGCGCATGATCCGCAAATGGGGCGAGTGGGACGGCGAACTCAAGGACACCAATCTTGTCCCGGAACCCTTTCCCGTGCCGCCCGTGACAACCGATGCTCCCGAAGCCGCCTTCGAGAAAGTTCTCCTTCAAGCCGGCGCGCTGTTGCCTAAACGGGATTCGGTTGATTCGCGCATCGTCCAAAGCATTCGCTCCGGCACAGGCCGCATTATTGATTCGCAGAAGGAAGTAGGCGGCTGGCCGGAATTAAAATCCACTGCCGCCCCAAAAGATTCTGACAACGATGGAATGCCCGATGAATGGGAAAGTCACTTTGGCTTCAACCCGAAGGACGCGACCGATGGAGCGAAAGATTTTGATGATGACGGCTACAGCAACCTGGAGGAATTTCTCAACGCTTCGAATCCCAAAAGCTCCGACCGAAAAGTGTTGGGCTTCACCCTTGCCGACATCAATTCCAGGATTGAAGTCCTGAATGCAAAAGCCCGGGCCGAAATTGCCGAAGAGCAACGGCAACGCCCGGCTCAAGCCGGCACCGACGGCTCTGCTCCGCCGCCCGTTCGCAAGATGGAAATCCGGTCGGTCAGTGGAACGAACCAAGCCGTCGCAGTCGTGCTCAACACCAAGTCAGAGTTGCAACTGAACTGGATTCCCGCCGGCAAGTTCATCATGGGTTCACCACCGGATGAGCCCGAGCGGTCGCCGGAGGAGAAGCAGCACGCGGTGACGATCTCGAAACCGTTCTACATGGGCGCGACGCTGGTCACGGCGGACGAATACCAAATCGTAACAGGAGCAAAATCCCGCGAAGACAATGCTGATAAGCCGGCCATTGTCACGTGGCCCGATGCGGTGCGTTTCTGTGACGCTCTTTCAAAGAACACCGGTCGCAAGTTCCGGCTGCCCACGGAAGCGGAATGGGAATACGCCTGCCGCGCCGGAACGACGACGCCGTTCAACACCGGCCCGCAAATTACGACCGACCAGGCCAACTTCGACGGCAAGTTTGTTTATCCCGGTGGCGCACCCGGGATTTATCGTCGTGGATCGACACCGGTTCGCACGTTCAAACCAAACGCGTGGGGATTGTTCGACATGCACGGCAATGCCTATCAATGGTGCTCTGATTGGTACGGTCCATATCCCAAGGGTGCCGTCACTGACCCGCAAGGCTCGGACCATGGCGTAACGCGCGTCATCCGTGGCGGCAAATATGGCAGCGGCCCGCGCTACATCCGTTCCGCGGCGCGCTATCACTACAATCCTAACAACTCCTCCGTCGTATTTGGCTTCCGCGTGGTGATGGAAGCCCGAAGCGATGAATCAAAATAACCTCGCGTGGTCGGCGGAGATTTCTCGATTTTGGTTACGAGCCCTTTCCTAATCACTGATGAAGACGAATCACTTCCTTGTTTCACTAACCAGTTGTGCCGGGTTGTTGAGCATTTTGCTGTGCCCGACGCTCCGCACCCATGGCGCGCCAGTAAGCTTGTGGGAAACCAATCTCACGTTACCAACCTATCTCGTCGGTCCGCCCGACCCGAATCCGCGCTTCTTTCAAGGCCGCGCCTACCAGGGCGCCAAGGCCACCACCTACCCTTATCCCATTCGCGATGATCTGCGCGATACTCGAGAACCGCGGGATTACCGGACCGTGTTTCTCCAGAATCAATACATCGAGTTCTCCGTCGTTCCTGAACTCGGCGGGCGCATTTTCAGCGCCACCGATTTGAGCAACCAACACGACTTTTTCTACCGCCAGCATGTAATCAAACCCGCGTTGATCGGAATGCTCGGCGCATGGATTTCTGGCGGCGTGGAATTCAACATCCCGCATCACCATCGCACCACCAGTTTCCTGCCCGTGGATTATCGGACCGAAGAGTCCCCGGACGGCACCAAGACCGTTTGGATCGGTGAAACCGAATATCGGCATCGCTTGAAGTGGCACGTCGGCCTGTCGCTTCACCCGGATCGTTCGTGGATTGAAATGACGGTGCGCGTGGAGAACCGAACGCCCTTCGCGCAGTCGTTCCTCTTCTGGATTAATCCCGCTGTGCACGCCACCCCGGAATACCAGGTCGTTTTCCCGCCCGACGCGGAATTTGGCGTACAACACAGCAAACCAGAGTTCGCTCACTGGCCCATCGCCCGTGAAGAATACGGGGGCGTGGACTACACACGTGGCGTGGACATCAGTTGGTGGAAGAATCATCCGTCGCCGGTGTCGTTCTTCTGTTTTCACTCGGATGACGACTTTTTTGGCGGTTACGACCACGGCAAACAAGCCGGCGTGATGCATGTCGCAAATCACCACGTTGCTCCCGGTAAAAAGTTTTTCCTCTGGGGCACGGGCGAGGAAGGCGCGGCGTGGGGGCGCATTTTGACCGACACTGACGGCCCGTATCTCGAACTGATGGCGGGTGCCTACTCGGACAATCAGCCGGATTACAGTTGGATTCAGCCCGGCGAGGTAAAGACCTGGAAACATTATTGGTATCCGACGCGCGGGCTCGGGTCGGCGAAGAAAGCCAATCGCGACGCGGCTTTGAATCTGGAACTGACCAACCGGACGGCGTTCATTGCCTTTAACACAACGGCAGAATTCCGTGATGCACGCGTGGCCTTGACTCGCGGTAACGAAACGCTTTTTTCCCAGAACATCACGATCAGCCCCAATGCCCCGTTCGCCACCAACGTTTCGTTGCCCGGAAACTTCGCCGCAGAAGAATTGCGTCTGACCTTGCAGGAAGCAAATGGACGGGAACTCATCGCCTACCAACCGATGCCAAGGAAGGACTCGCCTTTGCCGAAGCCAGTACTCCGGCCCGAGCCACCGGAGAAAATCCAATCCAACGAAGAACTGTATCTCACCGGGCTGCGGATTGAACAGCTACACAGCCCTTCGTATGAAGCGGCGCCTTATTACCTCGAAGCCTTGCGTCGCGACCCCGGAGATTATCGCGCCAACACTGCATTGGGAATCCTGCTCTGCAAACAATGGCGCTGGGCCGAAGCCGAAACCCATCTGAATGCCGCCATCGCCCGCGCCACTGAGCATTACATCCGCCCCAAAGACGGCGAAGCCTTCTACTACCTCGGC
Organism: Verrucomicrobiia bacterium; assembly: GCA_036274115.1. GTDB lineage: Bacteria > Verrucomicrobiota > Verrucomicrobiia > Limisphaerales > JADLHS01 > JADLHS01. The sequence goes on along the minus strand of DASUGI010000381.1, from coordinate 32,101 downwards.
GTCGCCCTCCGCGCTCAAGGCAAGAGCGATGCCGCCTACGACGCTTTCTTCAAGGCGATCTGGAGTCAGGCGTGGCAAGCCGCCGGCTACTTTCAACTCGCGGAGATCGACTGTCAGCGCCAGCGCTGGGCCGATGCGCTAGAGAACATCAATCGTTCTCTGGCATCGAGCGGCGCGAACACCAAGGCGTTGAATCTCAAAGCGGCCATTCTCCGTCAACTCGGCAACACGGCTGAAGCACATCAGGTCGTGGCCAGCGTGCGTGCCTTGGATCGTCTCGACTTCCGCAGCTTGAACGAACTGTATCTGCTCGCTCGGACCCAAGGCCCGGGGATGACTGTAGCATTGAAGGAGTTTCAAGATTTGAGCCGTGGCGAAGTTCAAACGTCGCTTGAACTCGCGACCGATTATGCCAATGCCGGTCTCTGGCAGGATGCCGTTGACGTGCTCGAACGCTACATTTCCGCCGCTCCCGACAAGTCGCGCCTGAATCCGATGCTCTATTATTGCCTCGCCGACTATGCCGAGCGACTGGGCCGTTCTGACGCCGGGAAGTTGCGCGAGCAGGCGGCGAGTCTTCCGCACGAGTTCTGTTTTCCCATGCGCTTTGAGGATGAAGGCGTATTGCGTCGCGCCATGGCGGCCAACCCAAAGGACGCTCGCGCCCCCTACTATCTCGGCAATTTGCTTTACGACAATCAACCCACCAACGCGCTTGTGGCCTGGTTGGAATCACGCGAACTCGACAACACCTTTCCTGCCGTCCACCGGAATCTGGGAATCGCCTTTGCTCAAGTGGAGAAGGATTACTACAAAGCCGCCTATATCATGGAGCGCGCCGTGCGCCTGAACCCGAACGATCCGCAGTGGTTCTACGAACTCGATACGTACTACGAAGCCGCTGGCAGCGCACCGTCCAAACGACTCGACCTGTTGCGCAAACATCATGAAGTGGTGAGCCGGCGGCATGAGGCCCTGACGCGCGAGATTGTGTTGCTGACGGTGCAAGGCCAGCACGACCGCGCCATCGAATTGCTGACCGGACATCATTTTCGCAACTGGGAAGGCAGCCGCGAAATCCATGACGTTTACGTCAATGCGCTTTTGCAGCGCGGGCAGGTGCGCCTGCTCGAGAAACGGCCTGCCGATGCGTTGAAGGACTTTGAAGCGGCTTTGCTCTTTCCGGACAACCTCGAAGTCGGCCGCGCCAAAGATGATCGCAAAGCGCGACAGGTTTATTATCACCTCGGCGCGGCTCACGAGGCGTTGGGCGAAACAGCGAAGGCAAAAGAGTATTTCGAACTGGCCGTTGCGAAACCAGCCACGCCCAATCTCAGCCCGCCGGAGATTCGTTACTACGAAGCACTCGCGCTGAAGAAACTCGGGCGCACGCGGGAGGCCACAGAGGTTTTCGAGAAACTCGTCCAGCAAGGACAGGCGCAATCGAAGTCAAGAGAACAGGCCGATTACTTCGCCAAGTTCAGTAATCGTCAGGCCGAACGCATTCCCAAGGCCAATGCGCACTACATCGCGGGCCTGGGATATCTGGGATTAGGGCGAACGTCAGCGGCGCAAAGCGAATTTCAAAAAGCAATCAAGCTGCACCCCGCCCATCTCGGCGCGAATCAACAACTCGTCACTTTCCCGAACACGCGCCCGGACAAGAAGACGATCTATGTTTCCAGCACCGCCAGCACGCGCGGAGCAGCGGGCACGAAGGCCGCACCGTTTGCTTCGCTGCGTAACGCGTTTGCAGCGGCGCGCCCCGGCGATACCGTTCGCATTGCGTCGGGCCTGTATCGAGACGACACCCGCGAGCTTCGAATTGCAAATGACGTTCTGGTTGAAAGCGGATGGTCCGCGGACTTTGCCACGCGAACCACCAACGGCAACGCGCGATTGGAGCGCCGCGCGGATGGTCTGGACTATGAGGCCGGGGCAACCAAACCATTTTCCGGCGTGAACGCAGGTCTGCAAATCGTTCCCGAGCGATCCAATCAAAACATCGGTTTTTCCAAGCTGACGCCTTACGCCAAGGGACAGATTGATGGCGTCGATCGCTTCTTCTATCCCAAGGGCGCATTGGATCAGGAACGCATTTACCAGCGCGGCGTTCCGCGCAGCATGACGCAGTATTACAGCAACGGCATGAGAAAATTCTGGTCCGAACTGAACCAAGACGGCCGCGGTGAAGGCAAACTCAATGTCTGGTATCCGGACGGAACGTTGTTATCGGAAATGACTCGCGACAGTGAGGAACGGTTTCACGGCGAAGCACGCGAATACAGCGAAGACGGGAAACTCAAAGCGCACCTTTTGTGGGAACACGGCAAACTGGCCAATATTTATTTCGAGACCTCAGCCCAAACCGAACATCGGCTCGAAAAATACGGCAAAGTTCCGTGGGAACTGGATCCCAATCATCCGTCGGCGAAATCCGCTTCAAAGACCAACCATTGAAGTTGCGAAAAGAAAAGCGCGTGTCTGAAGGAGAGATCAGACACGCGCCCAACAACCACCACCGAAAATTAGCTACGGCGGCGAATCACCAAAGCAGCGGTACCCAGCGCAAGCAATGCCAGCGAACTCGGTTCGGGAACGACCGTTACAATCCGCGGACCCGCGTCCGCAATCGTATTGTCCGAACCATTAAGAAACGCAGTGCCTTCGCGGTCTTCAAAAAGCGGATAATCAAATCCTGAGGTTTGCACTCCGTGAATCTGGATCGTCGTGGTCTGGCCCAACCGCGCATTATACCAGGCTGTCACATCGATGCTTTGCCAACCGAGCGCCGTCACCGTGGCATTCGCGATCGTCGAAGTAAACTGGGCATCCGTCGGCGAAACCCAGGTTGTATCCAGAGTCAGTGTTGGCTCGGTAATGGTCAATGGCGTGCCGACTGGCGTGGCGCGCAAGCGAATCTGACCGTTCCCGGCCGGATTAGGACCACCTCCCATCGCCGCACCCCAATAGTTGTAGATCATGAATGTAGCCGAAGCTACTGGGTCGGGTCCGATGGTGAACTCGATGAAAGAACGCCGCCTCCCCGTCGCGATTCCATTGGCTGCGGCCAGACCAAACGCAATCTGGCCCGAGGTATACTGGTCGTAAGCTGTGGTGACCGAGCCGTCAGAACTGCTTTCGACAAAAACATCATCGTTCGCGAAAATGATGTCGGCGAGAGCCGGGGTAACCTCCGCCATTGAAACGGCAGCAACGACTGCGAGGGTACAAAACTTCTTCATACGCACTTAAATTGGTTCGATTCGGATTCCGGCTATTGAACACCCACCCGCTTCACGCTTATAGAACGAAACCCCACAGTAGTTGGACAAAATTCTTTCACTGCGACGAAGCCAATTATTCCTTGTCGGTCACGGTGACAATCACCCGTTGATACCGCGTCAAAGCCGGGGTGCCGTTGTCCGTCACTTCGCAGATGACGTGAATGGTGTCTTTGGGCCGAGCCGATACAGGCACGAGGAAAGAAGTTTCCGGTTGATCGGCTGTTTCAATGGTAATCGTGCTTTGATGGCTACCAGCCTCCGGATAATGCCACCAGCGGAAGGCGAGTTCATTCTGGTCCGGATCGGAGGAATGGCGCGCGCTGAGTTTCACACGCTCACCGGGCTTTGCCGCCAAATCAGAAGCATGCGCCAGTCGCGCTTGCGGCGGATGATTCGCCTCGCGATAACTCTTCACGCACCAATCCCCGCGTGCCGCCCAGTCATTTTGAAACGCTGTCGCCCAGCGCATGATGGGCCGCGTGATGCTGCCGTCATCGGGCGCCGAGCGCCATTGATCATCGGCCCACTCAAAGCGTCCGCCCCAACCGCCATAGTTGGGCTGTTCCAGATTGCGGAGGCCGACGTCAATCAAGTGCATAAATGCCGGGGAATCGCCTTCGGACCGGAACGCTCCATCCTTGCGCACTTCATAGGCCGCGCACAGCGCACCGTGTCCTTGCAAAATGTTCTTCCCCATCCAATCGCGGTCGAAGAGCTTTTGTTCCGCCGACGTCATGACTTGTTCCCACCGATACGCAATGGCGAGATACGCGCCGCTGCTTCGCACGATAAAAATGCCGGGCCAGTTTTTGAGAATGTAATCCTCAGTCGTCGTGTCCTGACTGGCGATGAGAAACAATCGTGTCTTGCGAGTCACTTCAGGCATGCTTTCCGGATGCCGCTCTTGAATTGTTTTCAACGCCCGCGCGATGGTGTTCGCGCCGCCCCACGCTTGCAGCCAGACCGGTGACGAATCTTTTTTCAGCAACACTTCGGCAATGCGATCCGAGCCCGCCGTTGGTTGTTCCATGTCGCCTTCGTAGGCAATATTTCCGACGAAGACCTGGCTCTTCAGATAATCCGGCGTGGGATAATTTGCATCGTGCCGTTTCAAGTTGGGATAAACCTCTCCGTAAAGTGCGAGTTGCCGGTCCAACCAGGAAACATCAGTCCACTTTTTCGCCGGATGCGCTGCGTCACCTTTCCAGTGATGTTTCGAACTGGAGTGAATCAGGCCGCGAATGTCCCACTCGTTCGCATACAACAGAAAGCGGATCATCGAGCAACGATCATCCGCTTCTCCATCCGTCGTCACAATCGTGCGCAGCCTGGCTGGTGTTTCCGCCAGGACGCTCTGCAACGAAATGCCGAGGGCCAACAGCCAAACCCACAGTCTCATGCGATCTCCCATCCGGGCCGGTAAGTTTCCTTGAGGAATTTGTCGGCCTCGGGAGCATTGGTTGCCTTCATGGCCTTGGCGTCCCACTTGATTTGTTTGCCCGCGCGCAGCGCCACGAGTCCCAGCAGTCCCACTTCCGTCAACCCCGCGCCATACTCGAAGTTTGCGCTCGCCGGTTTACTACCTTTGCAAGCGTCCAACCAATCACGATGATGCCCCTTCGAGCGCGGCAACGTTTTGGGCGGACGTTGATACGCTTCGTCTTTTGAACCGGGCAACAGCGATGGCCGTCCCGCCCAACCGGGACAGGTCAACATTCCTTTCGTGCCGTAAAACAAAATGCCGTTGCTGTTGCCGCCGATGCGGTCATCATCCTCCAACCCCTCTGGCAAAGGCGGGCGCATGCCACCATCAAACCAGGTGAACTTCACCGGCGGCATTTTCCCGCGCGCGCCGAAGCGATAGGAATATACTCCGCCGACTGGAGCAATGTAGGAATCCACGCCGCCCGCCGGCCAGGCCTCGACCGTTAACGGCTCACGCAAATCCAACGCCCAGAACGCCGGATCAAAGTTGTGACAGAAAAAATCTCCAATCGGAGCGGTGCCGAAATCCCAGAAGTCGCGCCAACTGATGCGCGGATACATCATGCTAAACGGACGCATTTCGCGCGGGCCAACCCACAAATCCCAATCCACACCCGGCGGCACCGGAGCTTCCGGCGGCATGCCGGCGATGTGTTTCTTGTTGTAACGCGACGCGCCCGTCCAGGCTTGCACTTCATAGACATCGCCAATGGCGCCGTCCCAAATCCATTCGCAGGTGTTGCGAATGTGTTCGTCGGAATGGCCCTGGTTTCCCATTTGCGTCGCCACGCCAGTTTCCTTTGCGATTCGCGCCATCTGCCGCGCTTCCCAGACATTGTGCGACAGCGGTTTCTCGCAATAAACATGCTTGCCCAGTCGCATCGCGGTGATGGAAACACCGGCGTGATGATGATCCGGCGTGGCGCACACGATCGCATCAATTGCCTTTTCCTTTTCCAGCATCACCCGGTAATCGGCATAGGCCGCCACCTTGTAGTTGGGAGTTTCGGTTGAGTAATGGCTTTCGATCTGCTCCCGAGTAGGAATCCGGCCCGCGCTGCCCTTTTGCAAATACTGACCGAAGTTGTGCGACTCGACCGGGTCGGTCACGGCAATGATCTGCGCATCCGCCTGGCTAAACAAAGCGCGTGCATTGCTGAATCCCTGAGAGCCGCAGCCAATGAGCGCAACGTTCACCTTCTCGCTCGGAGGCACGAACTTCGGCCCGCCCAGGACGTGCCGCGGCACCAGAGTTATCCCCGCCAGAGCGCCAGCCGTTTGGCCGATGAACTTTCGGCGGCTCACACCGGTTTGAAGAACCTGTCGTTTGTTCATTCGTTCATGGAATTTCCAATCGATAGAACATCTGTGAAGCGCCCGAGTCGAGTGTATTTGTGACGCTGAAGTTTCCGCTCACATCAAATTGATTTGTCGCCACGCGAGTCCAGTTACTCATAGGCAGAGCGGCATCTGTCGAAGCCAGAAGATAATAATTCGCAAGCGGCAGACCACCGGAGCCATTCAAAATCACATTTCCGTTGCTGGGTTGGATGTTCGTGAACCGCGGCTGCACTGCGGGAGCGACCAACACACTTACGATGTTGGTCATTCCTCCGCCGGCGAGCGTGTCCGTTGAGACGAATCGAAAGCTGGCGCGACCGAAGTAATTTGGCGTAGGCGTAAAGCGGGCCGTTCGGCCATCGCCCAGCAACGTCACCGTGCCATTCGTCGGATTGGAAACGGCGTACGTGGCATTATTCGCCATGCCCTGGGTGTAATTGCGCAGGTTCACGTCAACAAAGCCGTTCACCACCGCAACGGCGCGCGGCTCGAGCAGCCAGTTCAGATAATGCTCGAGATCGGTGTAGCCATCGGAGTTGGTGCTGTTGTGGTTCGCCACGTGCGGATTTTTACCCAGGGCCGTCTCCCAATAATCCGGCATCCCGTCGCGATCCGTGTCAGCCGGAACATTGTAAGTGTTCAACACCGGCCAGCCACCGACTTGCGACTGCGATTGCAGAAAGTCATAGAACTGCCGGTTCACCACATTGCTGATGACGCGCAGATCCACCGCATCGCGCACCTGATGGTAACCGGCGAGACTGATGACTTGTTTGTAGGCGTTGGACGCGCTGTGTTCCGTGACGGGCACGGGCGGCGTGAATAGAGGCACATCGGACATTTGATTTGTAATGTCGGCAGAGGCCTGGCGAATCGGCACGTCACCACTATCCAGTTTCACCAAGGTCCATTGGTCCAGATTGTCGTTGGGCCGACTCGGGCCAATGTTGCCCGCGACGTGAACTTTCACCGTGTTGGTTACCCCAAAGTTGGTCAGCACCTCAATCTCCTGGGCGCTAGAACGCGACGGATTGCGAATGTAGAAGTTTTTGATGAAGTGAAAGCGGAACGGAACATTGCCCGCGCCTTCTTCCACTCCCGTACGATAGCGCGAACCGGAGTTGCGATAATCGAACAGCACATTGTTCACCGCTTCCTTCCACACCTCGTAGCCCTGACTCACCGAGGCATCGTTGGCTTCAAATTGCGGCCCGCGAATCACATACTTCGCAATCAGATTGTGATGCACGGACAACGTCGTGGCGCTGCAATTCATGCCATAGGCGTGATTGGTTCCGTAAGGATGGATCAACGACAACGGATCACCCAGCGGTTCGGAGATGATGCACCATTGGATGGTAACGTTCCGATTCTGCACGATGCCAAAGATTTCGTCGCAACTCCACGAGAGCGAACAATGATCGAAAATCACATCGCTCGAATCATCAATGGAAACGGTATCGAGGCCCGTTGAACCCGTAGGCCGTCCGGTCGCGCGCACGACCACATCGCCCCGGCGCACCCGCAAACCGCGGACAATCACATCGTGGGTGTTTGCCACGTTCAGGCTGTAGTCCTTGATGCAGATTCCATCGCCCGGGGCGGTCTGGCCCGCGATGGTGATGTTGGGTTTGTTGATCGTGAGCGTGGATTGCAAAGCGATATTGCCGGACACACCAAAAGCGATTGTGCGCGGTCCGTTCGCCGTGGTGATACCGTTGCGCAACGAGCCCGGACCGGAATCGTTCAAGTTGGTGACATAGTAGACGTCACCGCCGCGACCACCTTTGGCGTACGCGCCAAAGCCTTCCGCACCGGGAAAGGCCAACTGCTGCGTTGGAGGTGGTTCGGGGTAGCCGTTCAAAACAATTTGTGGGCCGCTGCCAGGAATCGTGTTGGCCGCGCCGACGTTGTAGGCCGTGTTCTCCCGGTCTTCAAACAGTGGAAAATCAAATCCGCTCGTGGCCACGCCACGCACCAGCAAGGTCGTGGTCTGCCCCAGTCGCGCGTTGTACCAACTGGTAATGTCGAACTCATGCCATCCTACCGTGTCGACCAGTTGTCCACTCACGATGGTGGTGAAGTTACTTTCAAGAGGGGGGACAAGCGTGGTGACTTCCGGCGACTCTGGCTCCGAGAATTGCAGCGGCATTCCGACCTGGGTGCCGAGCAAACGGATGGTGGCGCTTCCGGCTGGGTTGCCGCCCCCGCCCATGTTGGCGCCCCAGTAATTGTAGAGTCGCAGTTTGGCTGAAGTCACGGGGACGTCGCCTATGGTGAATTCCAAATAGGAACGCCGCCTTCCAGTCGCCACACCGTTAGCCGCAGCCAGACCGAAAACAATTTGTGAGCTGACCGCCTGACCATCGTAGGTTGTCGTGACCGTTCCCGAAGTGCTGGTCTCAACGTAGACGTCAGCATTGGGATAAATGACCTCACTGAACGCGACCAGTTCACCCATGACGAGGGCGCAGAGAAGGCAGCTTAACAATCTCATATTTCCGAAACGACTCACGGCGTTCTCCAGTCTTCCACGGTCACATCGTATGACCTCTTGAACCCGGCGTGGCCATCGAAATACAAAAAGTTCAATCCCTTTCCGTGGCGCTCCAACGCAACCCGGCGTTCGGGATTAACGTTTCGGCGGCTGCCCGCAGTATACGGCAGATGTCCGGGATGCCAGACGTCGTTCCATCCGGGATTCGAGGTGTTCGTGGTAACGATTTCAAGCCAACTGCCATACTCCATGTCGCCGGAGTAAATGACCCTGGCGGGCCGGAGAACATTTGAGAGGCGGGTGGGCGAATCCTGCGCAAAACCGACGGTATCAGTCGCGCTGCGAAAACCCCAGGCGTTCACCACGTAGCAGACGAGCTGCTGTTTGTTGGGATAACTGCCACAGAGGTAAACCTTGGTGATGTTGTAATCATTGGTCGTTCGGCCGCCGACCTGTGGAGCGAGCACCTTCCACCAGGTGGGAAGGTTGCCGCGGGGGATGTAACCATTGTTATCCTCGGCATACATCAGCAGGCCAATCCCGATTTGGCGCACATTGCTGAGACAGTTAGCCGCCTTCGCTTTGTCTTTGGCTTTGGCGAGGGCAGGCAACAACATCGCTGCAAGGGTGGCGATGATGGCGATCACAACGAGCAATTCGATAAGCGTAAATGCCAGCAGACGCATTCTGCTTTGGCCCAAGCTGGTGTGCAGGCAATGATTGGCGTTCATCATGCAGCGCGAGGATGGCGGAAAATTTAAGCGTCGAATGGGCAACCTGATAGCAAGAAGCCATCGAAAACTTGGACAATACTCGCCTGAAAAGAATGGGGCCGGTCTTGCGACCGGCCCCTGCTATGCTTCCGCAGAACAACCACCCTTTAATAACTGCGCAGCCGGAAGAATTTCGCGTCGCCGGAGGTCGGAAGCGTGAGACTGCGCACGCTGCCGGTTACGTTGGTCGGGTTCGTGACATCAACCCAGGTTCCGGTGGTGAGGTTGGTGTTGGATTGCAGTTGCAGTCCCGGCACCAGCGGCGGTTGGCCCTGTTCCCACGAGAGTTCCACATTGTTACCTTGCGGGGTTTGCAACAGATAGGCCGGCAGGGCTGGCGCCACCTGCATCTGCTGAATCTCCTCCAGACTCAGCACGCGATTAAACACGTGGAGTTCATCAATGAATCCGCGGAAGAAGGGCGCATTATCGCCACTGATCGTGCGTCCGCCAATCGTCGATACCGCATTAACATTTCCCACGGTCAGCGGGCCCGTGTTCGTGATGATTCCTTTGTTGTACGTCTGCGGCGAGCCCGCGTCCAGAGTCACCTGGGTATTCGCATCACCGAAGTAATAATTCAGGTTGTCGGTGGCTAGCGTGCCATCATAGGTGACAGCAAAAAAGACCCAGTTGGTGTCTGGATAAATGGCGTTGTTGCTCTCATCGGTCACCACCCTGACGATGCCGAAGCTGCGGTTACCGGCCCCGCCCGGCCACTCATTGACGCTGAGCTGCAGACTCCAATCGGCCTTGTGCGACAACGCAAATCCGCTCCGCGAAGGCTCCGCACTGGCGAATACAATCTGATTGCCCATGCCACTGTTATTCGGGCGGAACGTAAGCGACCCCGCGTTCAACCAACCACAAATGGTCAGTCCCTCCATCGAACCCAAGGTGTCAGCGGGGCTGCCAAACGAATTGGTGAAATCCAGCCAGCGTTGCCCCTGGCTGCCGGCCAACAGTCCGCGCGGATCGTTGGTGTAGATGACACTTCCCATGTTCAGCGAGAACCGATTGTAAGTGGGATTCGGAGCAAACGGACCGGTTGGCACACTCGTCCCAAAAACCGGATACACCCCAGCCAACAATCCACTCGAGTTCTGCTGTTTGAAACGAGCGCCCCCTTGAAGCGCGCCGGCATTCGCCGTGTGAATGTTCTGGCTGCCCGCCGAAATCGTGCTGTTGGTGGTCCGGTCCGTGCCCTCCACATAAGACAAATACATCAGGTGCGGATTGGCCAGCGTGACACTCAAGGTCGCGGTGCTGCTCAGGACCCCGCCGACGGAATTCGTTACGCCGACGCTCACCTGTTTGCCATTGTCGCCAATCACCAGATCCTCCAGGGTGAAGGTGGCATTGGTTGCGCCCGAAACATCCACCCCGTTGATCTTCCATTGATAGGTCACGAGCCCGGAACCAGTCGCGTCCACATCAAAGGTGGCACTCTGGCCTTCGGGCGCCGTCTTGTTCGAAGGTTGACGAAGGATCGACGCCGCGACGGGAGTTACTGCTCCATTGATTTGGGCCTGCTGAATTTCATCCAGCGTCAATGCGTTCGTGTAAACCTTGATTTCGTCAATCAGTCCACGGAACAACGGATTGCCTGCATTGCTGGTCGTGTCACGGTTCGGGTCGACCGAACTCGCATTGCCGATGGTAATCGGGCCGGAAAAGTCAATGTTGCTGGAGATGACATCGCCGCCGACATAGGTGTGCGCGGACTCAAGAAAGGCCAACTTGTCCGGGCGGCCGAAATAATATTTGAGCTGGTCTGAAGGCAATTCCGGATCATAGGTGGCCGCGACGAAAATCCAGTTGTTGCTCCCGGCGGAAGAATCAGTGGGGACTCTAAACAACGAGGCCGGAGCTTCGGACGCATTCTCGTTGATGCCCAGGCCCAGCGCGCCTACTGAGTTCACTGCCAGACTGAATCCAAGTCCCCCGACCGTTTCCAACGCGTAAGCAATCTGGCCGCGATTGCTGAACGTGCGGGCGTTCACCCAGCCGCATACCGTCAGTTTCGCGGTCGCTCCAAAAGTGCCGTTGCCCGGAGGGTTGGCAGTGGTCTCCAGGTCCACGGCGTGGCCTTCGGCGCCGGCGACGAAGAGGCCCATATCGACCGAATAACCGTTAGCCGAGGGCGCATAACTGCCAGCGGGAACATTCGTCGAAAAAGCAGGGATGCCATTGGTGAGCGCCGGATCTTTGAACGTGGCCAGCCCGGACAAACTGCCGGAATTCGTGGTCGTGATCCCATCACCACCTCCCGGCCCTTCGCTGAAATTCAATTCGACCGATGCATTGGGCGGAAACGAAGCGTGCGCTGACAACAACGGCAGTACGCACAGAGCGGCGGTCGCGAATGACAGGCTTCGGCGAGTCGACACAACAGGCATGTTCTTCTTAGCATGGTTACTTGGGGTTGGTTGGTTATGGGAAATAACTATGACTGAATTCATTTGAACGGCGCGACGTGATTGGTCCACCACGCGAAATCCTTCGGGCCGGCTTTGCCGACAATATCCGGGTTATAAACCGGCGCACCGTTGCCGGCGAAAGTGACTTTTCTGACGTCGCTATCCACCCACCTGTGGATCTCGGCGTGACCGTCGGCGAAGGACATCCCCGTAGCATTCCCATGGCGGCCCGAGGGAACATCCAGCCAATCCTGGTTTCCGTAAGTCTTCAGGTTGCTGAAGGGAAGAAAGTGCGAGTCGTTAATGCTGTTCTCATGTTCATCCAGCAGCACATAAACCGATGACGGGCCTGGATTACCAACGTCACTCATCTTGAGCGCACTCCGGAACGGAGGAGAGTTGGCGCTGATATAACCAGAGCCGGGCCGTTCCGGCCCCAGGAAGCCGTTTACTGAATAGCTGCGAATCCGCGGCTGGGTTTCACCGCGATACGGAAACACCGACCGGTCGGACGGGCAACGAAACACCTTGAGCGAAGGCACGTACGGGAAGGTCGGACTGTTGCGGATGATATTCTCATCAATCGCATCCGGTACCGTTGCCATCCCCCCATCACACCAGGCCGGCACGCCGTTCTGCGAACCCGACCAGCTGTAAAGAAACCGATCCTCGTTATCCAGCGCCCACATGATGATACCGGTCGTCAGTTGCTTGGTATTGCTCATGTCCGAGATTCCCTGTGCCTTGAGTTTGGCTTTGCCCAGCGCCGGCAGGAGCATTGCGGCCAGGATGGCGATGATCGCGATGACAACCAACAATTCAATCAGAGTGAAGGCCTGAACAACGTTTCCAAATTTCGAACTTTTTTTCATCATGTCATGTTTACCGGCTCACCTTCAGTTCTGCACCAACTCAACCAACGACCGCGCGGTCCAAAAAAACGCGATGGTGCGTTCAAGCGGTGGCTTCGTGTTCAAACCTAGATTAGCCACCTCCTGGCGCATAGGAACAACCCATCAAAGAATTGGACAAAACTCTACGACGTTACGTAACCACGGTTGCGATGACTTCAATTTCCAAAAAGCAAAACAGGCGGCATCGACCAAGCGATACCGCCTGCTGCATGCTCGATTGAGCGTGCCATCAAGGCACGAGCAACCGATAGAACTGTTGTGCCGGCCCGGACGCAATTGGATTGGTCACACTAAATTGTCCCTGTGCGTTGAACTGGTTGGTGGACACGCGAGTCCAGCCAGCCATTGGTAGCGAGGGGTTTGTGGAACTGAGCAACACGTAGCTGCCTCCGGACGCACCGTCGCGGCCGGTCAGGATCAGATTGCCATCGCTGGTGGTGACGCTTGTGAAACGAGGCGGCGCCAGGAAAATCTCCAGACGGGGCCCGGTGTTGGCCACCGTCCCTCCCGCGCCCGCGGCCAAAGCGGTGCCTTCGCGATCTTCATAGAGCGGGAAATCAAAACCGCTCGTGGCGGCACCGCGCAACACGACCGTGGTGGTTTGCCCCAGGCGCTCATTGTACCACTCGGTGATATCCCATTCATACCAACCAATATCCGGCCCGACGAGTACATCATCGGCAATCGCCACAAAGTTTGTGTTATCCGGAGCGATCCACGTTGGATCACTGTGAGTGCCAGCCGGAGGCTCGGTGATTTCAATGGGATTATCAACCAACGTGCCGTAAATGCGCGAGTTCGCCTGCGCCGGCCGGCCCTGGCCGTTCACGACCGGGCCACCCCAATAATTCCACAGCTTTAGTTTTGCCGAAGACGCCGTCTGCGTCCCCAGAGTAAACTCGATGTAAGACCGCCGTTGACCTGTGGTGATGCCATTGGCTCCGGCCAGCCCCCAATTGATTTGCTGACTTTGCGACCATCCGTTGTAGGCGCCGCTGTTATCGACGAAGACATCATCATTGGCGAGAATTGTCGCACCGGGAATCGGCGCCGGATTAATGGTGAGCACCGCGTCCGCACTGAGCACTCCCGGGTTCGCAGTCAGTGAGTTGTCCACGTAAACGCTCACCACCGTCCCACTATAAGCCGTCGTATCTGCCGGGAGAGTGAAGCTCGCGTTCGTAGCATTCGGCACCAACACACCGTTGGTTCGCCATTGATAGGTCACCAGACCAGACCCGTGTGCATCCACGGTGAAGGTCGCCGTCTTGAGCGGACCCGCCGTAACCGTGAGGTTGGCCGGCTGGCGCAGAATCGTCGCCGCCACCGGAGGCACGACGCTGCTTTCCAATTGCGCCTGCTGAATTTCGTCGACGGTCAGGATGTTAGTGTAGATGCGGAATTGATCAATCAATCCTCGATAGGTGCGACTGCCCGTTCCCGTGGCGAGGTACTGGCCTTCCACCGAGCTGAAGTTGCCGATGGTAAGAAAACCGGTGAATTCAATCTCGTTGGTTGGGCCACCGGTGTAGGTTCGGGCCACATCCAATCCCGCGAGTTTGTCGGGCCGGCCAAAATAAAATTTAACCTGCCCGCTGGACAGAGCGGGATTGTAAGTTACCGCGAAGAAGACCCAATTACTCGCCGCTGCGCCGGAATTCTCCGTGATCATTTGAAACGACGACAGCGGGCCGGCCGCGGTGTAGTGGTTGACATTGAAGCCCAGGGCGCCGGCGGTTTGCTGCATCAAATCGAATCCCAGCCCGTTTGGTGTTTCCAGCGCGAACGCAATACGATTACCCCCACTGCCCACGCCGTTATCCTGGCTGTTAAGCCAACCACAAATGGTCATGCCGCCGATAAAATTTCCCAATGTGCCCGAAGCACCAAAGGCCGTCACCAAATCCACGGTTCTTCCACCGCCAGTGCTATCCACCGTTCCCATATTCAGCGCATAAGCATTCGCCGCGGGTGTAAACAGGCCCGTCGGCACATTGTTTGTGAAGGTGGGATAACCGTTGGTGGTAGTGCCCGGTGACAATGTAGCCGAACCAGCAAGAAAACCAGCGTTCGCAGTAGTGGTTCCTGTGCCTTCAGAAAACGTCATCTCAACGGCAGGGTTGGGCGGCCCGGCTGCCAACGTTGCGTTCGGCATGGCCACGCTGAGTGCTACAACAATACCGAGGGCGGTGATAACCAGATTAGGGCAATTCTGTTTGCTTGGTTTTAAGGTGTCCTTTTGCATGGGTTGTTTCGAGTTACTGGGTTTAGGGAGAAAACGGTTGAGGTTAATCGATGGAGGCGATGTGATTGGTGAACCACGCGTGATCCTTCGGACCCGGCTTCCCGACGATGGTTGGCGTCCACGGCGGCGTACCGTTGGCACTAAAGGTCGCCTTCTGAATATCACTGTCGATCCACTTGTGGATTTCCGCATGTCCATCCGCAAAAACAAAACCGGTGGAATTGCCATGACGTCCCGAAGGCGTATCCAGCCAGTCCTGGTTGCTGAACGACTTGAGATTGGAAAATGGCGTGAAGTGCGAGTCGTTGATGCTGTTCTCATGCTCGTCGAGAAAGACAAAAACATCGGAGGGTCCGGGCCGCGTAAAATCACTCAACTTCTGAATGGGCCGGAACGGTGGACGATTCTGCAAGACGGTGTTCCGGGGATAGCCCAGGTAACCATTCATTGAGTAGCTGCGGATTCGGGGCTTCGATTCTCCGCGATACAGAAACGCCGAGCGATCACTCGGGCAGCGAAACGCATTCACGGAAGGCACGTAGGGAAACGTGGGGCTGTTTCGAATCAGGTTTTCATCCACGGCATCGGGAACGGACGCCATCCCGCCATCGCACCAGCCCGGCACTCCATTGGGATCGGTGCCCGACCAACTGTACAAACACCGATCTTCGTTGTCGTTCGCCCACATGATGAATCCGGTGACCAGTTGCTTGGCGTTATTCATGCAGGCAATCGCTTGCGCCTTGCGCTTCGCTTTGCCCAACGCCGGCAAAAGCATTGCCGCCAGAATCGCGATAATGGCGATCACCACGAGCAGTTCAATCAACGTAAACGCAACGTTGGATTTGTTCAGACGAACGGAAGAACTTTGAATGGGCAATTGATTAATCTCTTTCATCGTTGGTTGCTTGATAGCTGGCGATCCCAATTTACGCCGGCACCTCGATAACGGGCTGGGTCCGGCTGCTGTGGTTTCGACCTTAAAACTCCAGTAACGGTGCGCATAGGAGGAACTCATGAGATTTTTGGACAAAACTCTTTGCGATGATTTCGTCGTCACAAGAATTTCGTCCGAGTTTTAAATTGATTCTTGCTAGTTTGGAAAATTACCGTGCGCTAGCTTCAATCATCTCCAGGTTATGAATAATGAGATAATGATTTGCGTCGCCCCGGTGCCCGGGGAAAAGCAGGAGGAGAAATTTCCCGGACCGCTGGATGTGCCCATGGAAATGGTCCGCTGTGAAGCGGCTGGGGCGGCCATCGGACACCTGCATGCGCGCGACGAGAATCTGTTGCAAAGCGTCGACCGCGAACCATTCGTCACACACCTCCGTCAAGTGCGCGAAGCCTGCCCCATGATTATCGAGGGCTCAACCGGCGGCGCGCCCGAGCACACTTTGGAGCAACGTTGCGTCACCTTCACGGTGCCGGAAGTGGAGCTGGGTTCGCTCAATCTCGGTTCGATCAACATGTTCGACGGCGTGTATCAGAACAAGTATGACGACATTGTTTTCTACACCCGCAAACTTCGCGAAGCCGGCATCGTGCCCACCATGCCGATCTTCGACTTGTCGCACTTGATCAATTATCAGCGGCTCGTCGACGACGGAGAACTCCAGCCGCCTTACGTTTTCGAGTTTGTGTTCGACGTGCCGTACGCCCTGCCCTACACCGACCGCTATCTCGATTTGTTTGTGGACCACCTCCCGGCGGGCGCCATCTGGTTTTGTGTGCGCCATCATCAAAAAGGCGCCGCCGACCTGCGCCGCGTGATGGAACTGGGGGGCCACATCCGGGTGGGTTACGAAGACAGTCCGTTTCTCAGCGATGGCCGCCGCGCCCGCAACAATGTCGAATTGGTGGAAGACGCGGTTCAACAGGCCCAGCGTGCCGGGCGCACGGCCGTTCGGGCGGCGCGCGCTCGCGAGATTATTGGCTTGAAACCGCTCGCGCACAGCACCTCCGCTCCATTGCTCACCCCCGCTTGAGTTCTAAATGAAGACTAAAACGCTTGCCCTGATTCACACGGTCAGTTGGTACCACAAATCCGTCAACGCTCCCTTTGTCGAACCCTGGTTGAAGAAAAACCCGGACGTCCGCGTCTTCAACATCATGGACGATTCCCTGCTCTGCGAAAGCCTCGCGCATCGCAAAGCCACGAACAAGGTGCTGAAGCGCATTCAATTCTACGCTCTGGCCGCAGAGGCGATGGGTGCGGATGTCGCCATGTGCAGTTGCACCACTGTGGGCGAGGCGACTCGCATCGCGCGGCAATACACTTCCATTCCCGTGTTCAACATTGACGAACCCATGGCTCGCGAAGCAGTGCGCAAGGGCCGGCGTCTCGGCATTATTGCGACCGTCCCCACCAGCCCGGCGGCCACGAAACGTCAATTGGAATATGCCGCCGCCGACGCGGGTGTGAAGATTGATGTTAAAATCGCGGTGAACCAAAAGGCCTTTGCTCATTTGCAAAAAGGCGAGATCGAAAAGCACAACGAACTCGTCCATCAGGAAATGGATAAGCTCGCGCCGAAAGTGGACGTGCTCGTGTTGGGCCAGATCAGCCTCGCGCAGATCAAGCACAAGACCCGCGTGACGGTTCTACAAGTCGGTCATTCTGGTCTCGCGGAAGCGCGCCGGCTGTTGAATCAGGTTCGGAACTGATGGAGCGCGCCAATCACATCAGGATTCCACCCAATACCGTGACCGATCCCAAGGCTGCTTCCCTGTCCATCAGCGAACGCAAGCCGCTCATCCCGACGCGCTACTGGCTCGTGTTCGGAATGTTTCTGTTGTCCATGTTGCTCTACGTGGATCGCGTCTGCATCTCCTCCGCCAAAAGTGAAATCGCGGTGGACCTGAACTTCACGGACAAGCAAATGGGTTGGGTTCTGTCCAGCTTCGCGCTCGGTTACGCGTTGTTTCAAGTTCCGTGCGGCATTCTGGCCGATCGCTACGGACCGCGCATTATTCTCAGCGCGGTAGTCACCTTCTGGTCTTTCTTCACGGCACTGACCGCCGCCGCGCAAGGTTACATCTCGATGCTCGTTTGTCGGTTTCTCTTCGGCGCCGGCGAGGCCGGCGCCTTTCCCGGCTGTGCGCGTGCGGTCTATTCGTGGATTCCCATGTCGGAACGCGGCTTCATGCAGGGTCTCACATTTTCCGGAGGTCGACTGGGTGCCGCGCTCACATTGCCAGTGGTAGCGTGGATGGTGACATACATTGGTTGGAAAGGAAGTTTCATTGTGCTCGGGGCCATCGGTGTCATGTGGGCCATCTTTTGGTATTGGTGGTTTCGTGATACTCCCGAAAAACATCCGAGCATTTCCGGATCTGAAAAACAACACATCCTTCGCACGCGACAACAAACAACGTCCCGCGACGAGATCGTGCCCCGGCTCACGACCCGACAGATGCTCGGCTCGCGCAATGTCTGGCTGCTCATGGGCCAGTACTTTTGCTCGAACTTCACTTTCTTTTTCTGCCTTACCTGGCTGCTGCCCTATTTGAAGAATCGGTACTCGCTCGACACGGTGGAAGCAGCATTTTATGCCGCTATTCCTCCGGCAGCCGGCGCGCTCGGGCATTGGACATCCGGCGCGGTCATTGATGCGATTTACCGCCGCGGCAAGTGGACGGCCTCGCGCCGTATTCCTGCGGTCGTGGGTTTTTTCCTCGCTGCGGGCGGCCTCGTCGCCAGTCTGCAGATGAACTCGATTGGCAGCACGATTGTGTGTCTGGCCATCGCCGTCTATGGCGCCGACATGACGATCGCGCCATCGTGGACCGTGTGCATCGACATCGCTCGAAAGAATTCCGGCGCGGTTTCGGGTACTATGAACATGGCGGGCAACATTGGCTCCTTCGTGACCTCACTGGCATTTCCCTATCTGCTTGCGTGGACCGGCACGCCCAATGCCTTTTTCTACATCGGCGCCTTGCTTAACTTCGCCGCCCTGGGCGCATGGTTACTCACCCGACCGGACCTGAAGCTGGAAGATTATTGAATCAGCATCTGGCGCAATTGTGCGATGGATGCGGTGCCCGTCGTGCCAAGCTGATGGATGACGACCGATCCCGCCGCATTGGCCAACTCCAACGCCTCGCGCATCGTCGCCCCTCCCGCCAGGGCGGCCGTCAAGTTGGCCGACACGGCGTCGCCAGCTCCGACGATATCAATTTCTCCGCGCAACGGTAAGGCGGGCAAATGGTCAGTTGGTCCGTCTGGCGCGACACCCATCAGACCACGCTCGGACAACGTGACGAATACGGGTTGCTGATTGCGTCGCGCGAGAGATGCCGCAGCCTTCCCCATCTCGGCTACGTCTGAACTCACCGGCACGCCCGTCAGGGTGGACAGTTCCGACGCATTCATCTTGAAAATGACTGGAGGATATTCGCCCAGGCTGCGCCGGCTATCAGCCAGGATCAGTTGCCGCGGATTTCTTCGGACGACCTGCTCCAATGCGGCCAGCACCCGCGGAGTCATCACCCCAGTCTCTTGCTGGTCCTCCTGCCCCAACAAAATCAATGCGTCCACCTTGGTGGCGACCGCCGTCACGTTCGCGCTTAACTGTTCGGCAATCACCGGCGGCGTCGGCGTCCAATTCTTTTTGTCCAATCGACTCAATTCCCGCGGCGCCTTGCCGGGCTCAACAATGAGCGGCTTGCAATAGGTAAAGGTCTGTCGGCTGCGCGTCTGAATGAAGTAATCCAATTTCACCCCTCGCATTTCCGCCATCGCCCAACGGAGTTCGTAACCTTCGCCATCGTCACCGGCAAATCCCACCGGGAAAATCTGTCCCACCCCCAACGCCACCAGATTGTTCAACACCGTTCCCGCCCCGCCTGGCTGGGCGCGAACGTTGACCACATTGTGCACCGGCAGCCCGGTTTCAATCGAGACTTCTTGCCTCGTTGGGTCAATCTCCAAATACCGGTCGAGACAAAAGTCCCCGACGATCGCGATGCGCAACCGTTGGTATTGTTGCGTGATGGTATCGAAGCGCTGCGCATCCATGCGTTCAACCTTTGAAGATCGCTTCCAGTAACGGGACCGCATCCCGGAAGTCCGGCACGACCACGTCGGCCCCGACCCCCAGCAGGCGTTGCCGTTTCCATTCATCAAATCGGCCCGAGCCATTGTTGGCTTCGTCGCTGGCTACCGCCACCGCCAATCCTCCAACCTCCTTGGTGTTCTGAATCTCCACGTAACCGTCGCCGAATGACAACAGTTGTTCTCCGGCGATTTGATTTTCCCGCAGGATTCGTTCGATCACCATTTTCTTCGAAAACTGCTTGTAGTCATCCAACGCTCCGTAAATGTGCCGGCCGAAGTAGCGCGACAAGTCCAACAACTCTGCTTCCGCTTTCACGAATCGTTCGTCCGTACCGCTGGCGAGATAAAGCGCCAGGCCACGTCGTTGTAGTGACTCCATCAACTGCCGCGCGCCGAACACGAGGAAGTCATCCGGTTTGAACTCCCCGCGGCGCAACCCGTCAGTGCGCCCCCGAATGCGCTCGTCCAATCGCCGAAGATACTCGTGCTTGTACCAAAGCGGCTCTTGCGGCGTACCACCGCGTTCCTTGACGCGCTCGGCGAGCTGGATCATTTGATAGATCGTCTGCTTGCCGTTCAAGCGCATGATGTCCTCGAAGCAAAGTTGCCGCCGCGCCTCCTCGGTCTCGCCCGGCAATGCCGGCAACATCTCGACAAACATCGGCACCATCACTTGCGGCCAGCCTTCGCGAATCAGCGACAACGTTCCATCAAAATCAAAAAGCACGTGGCTGATCTGCGGACGAGGACGGAAGCCCGGCGTGAACTCCACCAATCCCTGAAATGTCTCGGTGGCAGGCGGGTTCATTTCGCCCACTCCGGATGCTCGATGAAGGCGTAGCACAGCAAATGGCAAATCGTCATTTGCGCATCCTCAACGCGACCGTAGTGCGTGTCGTTAATCACGATGGACTGCTCAGCCACCTCCGCCATGCGGCCGCGCTTGCCGCCCACCAGGGCAATCGTTTGCAGTCCATTGGCCTTCGCCCACTCCAGGGCCTTTACGCAATTCGGCGAGTTACCACTGACACTGAGCGCCATCGCGATGTCGCCGGCTTTTGCATAGTTGTGAAGTTGCCGCACAAAAACATCCTCGTAGGCGTAGTCATTCCCCAGTGCGGTCAACCAACTGACATTGTCGTTCAACGAGAGCACCCGAAAGCGCGACCCCACTTTATCCGAAGCCCCCTTGCCCAGGTCGGTTGCAAAATGAGACGCATTGGCCGCGCTGCCGCCATTGCCAAAAACAAAAATCTGCCGGTCCTCCTGCACCGCGGTCCGGAGTTTCTGAATTATGCGAGCCACGGCATCGGCCGGAATCGAGTCGAGCGCGGCTTTTTGCCCGCGAGCGTAGTCGGCAATCCATTCATTCATCGTCATGTCGAACCCAAGAGTATTCAAACCCGGCGGATTCACAAATCATCCTTTCCGGAAGCACGCGGCTGCACGGGCCCGGAATGCATCCGCACAAACACAAAGGCTGGCGTTGACCGCCAGCTCATTGGCGCGGGAAGGTAAAAGCCGGCGAGCCACTGGCCTAGCCGGATATTTCACAAACGAACGTAACAAAGAAGCGGCGGCAGTGTCCAAAGGCTTGAATTGATTGAGCCGAATGAAAACCGCTACCACCGCTTCTTCTGTGACAGACTGTAAAAACCAAGCGCGGCTTTTTCAAGACCTGGGTTCACGAAAAGTCATGGCCGATTTTTCCGGCGGCACGCTCTCCAGCGATGGCGGAGTTTTGCTGTTGCGCCAGGTTGACCGGAGCCTGGGCTTGTCGCGGACATTGGCAAGCTGCTTCGAGGACAGTCGTGATTTACGTTATGCCGATCACGCGGTCCAGGAGTTGGTGCGTCAGCGGCTTTACGGTGTGGCCCTGGGCTACGAAGACCTCAACGACCCTGACCGGCTGCGTCTGGACCCGCTGCTGGCGGTGGCTTGTAACAAGCGCGACCCGCTGGGCGTGGATCGGTTGCATCAGAAGGGCGTCGCTCTGGCCGGAGCTTCGACGCTCAATCGGCTGGAGTTGTCCAACAACAAAGCGACCCGTTATCACAAGCTCCGGCATGCGCCGGAGAAGATTCAAAGCTGCCTGTTGGAAAGGGGCGTGCGGTGCCTGCCCAGGCACGCCAGCGAGTTGGTGATTGATCTGGATGCGATGGGCCAGGTGCTGCACGGGTTGCAGGAAGGCCGGCATTTTCAGGCCCATTACAATGAGTATTGTTATCTGCCGCTCCATGCGTGTGTGGGGCCGGTGGTGTTGTGGGCGCAACTGCGCACCAGCAACCAGGACGGGGCGGCGGGCGTGGTGGCGGCGCTGGAACTGATCGTGGCGGCGATCCGCAGGCGTTGTCGGCGGGCGCGGATTATCGTGCGCGGCGACAGCGGCTTGTGCCGGGAGGAAATCCTGGCCTGGTGTGAGGCGCAGCGCCCTGCGGTCTATTATTGCGTGGGATTGCAGAAGAACAGCGTTTTGATTGAGCGATTGGCCCCGGCGCTGGCCCAGGCTCGGGCCCGGCGGTGTCTGACGGGGTCGCCAAGTGTACGGGCCTTTGCCGAATTTGAATATCAGACCGCCAAAAGCTGGAGCCGCGCCCGCCGGGTCATCGGCAAGGCTGAAGTGATGGCGGTTGGGGACAATCCCCGTTTTGTCGTGACCAACCTGCCGGTCGTCGGTTTTAAGGGATGCAATCCAGCATTTCACGGCGAAGGCCGAAGGCGGAGTTACCGCTATCGTCACCCGGAACGAAGTTTGAAGCGACGACCATGGGCGGTTGATCGCGAGCAATCACGTGCAATTTCTCCGTTCACTTTTTGTGTGCTTCGTGTATTTCGTGGTTCACCATTTCTGAACTCGAAAAGTAAAAACTCAAAACTCGTCGCGCGGTTGCTCGGGTGGTTCGCCACCAGCGCACGAGACCTCCCGTGGCGGCGCACGCGCGATCCCTACGCCATCTGGGTTTCGGAGATCATGCTCCAGCAGACGCAGGTGAAAACCGTCATCCCCTATTGGGAACGCTGGATGCGTGAGTTACCCACCATCGAAAGCCTCGCCAATGCGAGTGCCGACAAAATCCACAAACTCTGGGAAGGCCTCGGCTACTACACCCGCGTCCGCAACATGCAAAAAGCCGCGCAGCAAATCGTCTCCAATGGTAGCAGCCGACGTGAGGCTCATTCTAAAATCCGAAATCCGTCAGAGCCTCCTTACGTCGGCTGCTACCAGTTCCCGGAAACTTTCGACGCGGTCCTGGCGTTACCCGGCATCGGCCGTTACACCGCTGGCGCTATTTGCAGTATTGCGTTCAATCAGCCGACACCCATCCTCGACGGCAATGTCATCCGTGTTTTGACCCGCATCTACAGCATCAAAGCCGATCCGCGCGAAAAGCAAACCAACGCCCAACTCTGGCAACTCGCGGTCGAACTGGTGACTCACGCAAAAGACGCCAAGTCCGCAAAGTCTGCTGATTCAAACAAACCTTTGCGTCCTTCGCGCCCGTTGCGTGAGGACAATTCCTGCTCGCATCTCAATCAATCTCTCATGGAACTCGGCGCGCTCATCTGCACACCGCGCACGCCGAATTGCGCCGTATGTCCGGCCGGAAAACTCTGCGTCGCCCGCAAGGAGAATTTACAAGACCAACTCCCAAACCTTGGCAAACGCGAAGCAGCCACCGAACGCCGTTTCGTTGCCTTCGTCATCGAACGCAACGGTAAATTCCTCGTCCGTCAACGCCCTGCCGGAGTCGTCAACGCGCATCTCTGGGAATTCCCGAATGTCGAAGTCCCGGGAACGCCGTCGTCCCGACGGCGAGTTTCTGGTTCGACTACGAAAAATCTTGCCAGCGAGACGCGGGCGCTCCCAGGTGGGTTTCGGCCCAAATCCCCCAAACCTCTTTGCACCATCAAACATTCCATCACCCGCTATCGCATCACACTCGAAGCCTGGGCAGCAGAAACCAGCAATGGTGAAATTCACTCCGGCAATTGGCTTACTCTGAAACAGCTTCACCATCTCGCCTTCACCAGCGCACACCGAAAAATCCTCGCCCGCCTCGAAGCGCCGATCTCCTGATCGGCTCGTTTCCGTCGTGGCAGACCAACCCACGAGCCGAACGGGAGTTCGGCGCTCCGACCATCAAGCAACCGCGCATTCATTCGTCTCATCCCCTGAATCAAACGCTCCTGCCCCTTTCTCCTTTTCTCCCCCGCCCCTTTTTCTATCCTGTTTGTCCGATGTTCTACTTCGATTACAACGCCACCGCACCCGTCATGCGCGAGGCGCGCGAAGCCTGGCTCGAAGCCACCGAGAAGATTCACGGCAATCCTTCAAGTCCACACGCGTTCGGTGTGGCCGCGAACAAGGCCATGACCGAAGCCCGCGAAAAACTTGCGCACCACCTGGGTTGTCATCCGAGTGACATCATCTGGACCAGCGGTGCGACCGAGGCCAACAACATGGCCTTGCACCACTTCGCACAAACGCTCCCCGCCGACGCAGAAGTCTGGATCAGCGCCATCGAACACCCTTGCGTTCACGACTCGACCAGGCATTACTTCGGCAAGCGCGCGAAAGTGATTCCGGTCACGCACGACGGCGTGGTGGATGTGGAATGGTTCACGCAGGAAATAGCGGACAAACGCCCTGGCGTCGTCAGCGTCATGTGCGCCAACAACGAAACCGGCGTCATCCAACCCTGGCGCGAATTGCTTGCCATCTGCCAGGCGTATGAAGTCCCGTTTTTCACCGATGCCGTCCAGTGGCTTGGCAAGATGCCGGCGAAAGGTCTGGGCGAATGCGATTACGTCACCGGTGCGGCGCACAAGTTCGGCGGGCCACGCGGCGTCGGATTTCTCAAAGCCCCGCACCGGCACAAAGTCAATTCGCTGTTGTTCGGCGGCAAACAGGAGCGCGGTCAGCGCGCCGGCACGGAGAATCTGCCCATCATCATCTCCATGCTCGCCGCCCTTGATGTCCGTGAAAGACAACTCGCCGAGAACCATCATCAGACCCGCGCCGAGTGGAAGGAGAAGTTTGAAAAGCTGCTGCTCCGCCACGTTCATGGCTCAACCGTCGTTGGCGCCAACACGCCGCGCTTGTGGAACACGACTTCCGCGTTGATGCCCGAAGGCGGCCAGCAACGCTGGGTCACGCGCCTCGATAAAGCCGGTTTTGCTGTCAGCACCGGCTCGGCTTGCACCACCGGTAAGGAAGAGCCCTCACACGTTCTGAGTGCGATGGGCTACAAGGCCGGCCAAGTGACGCAAGTCCTGCGTTTCAGCAGCGGCTGGGAAACCACCGCCGCCGATTGGGAGGCGTTGGAGAAGTGCGTGGTAAACGTTTATTCCGAGATACATGGCAAGTAACTTGCGTGGATGACAGGCAAAAAACGGCTGTACTACGCAAGAAACGCCAATGAGAACCGGGCTCTACTTGATACTGTGCACTGCGATTCTATGGAATTCGACGTGCAATAGTGAGGTAACAAATCAGGTCGTTCGTGAAATTTATCGAGACGGAGACAACGTGAAAGTTCACGATGTTATTCGAGTCCCACCTAAGCGCGGTCGTGTTGCCGGAGCGCTCGCTCCCATAAGCAGCGCAAAGACCAAATCCAGGAAGGCACTATCGGATGCAGTAAGCACACTATACAAAGGGGAGGATTTGGTCCTCGAGAAATTTGACCTGAATTTAACGGAACACATATTTGATTTATCTGTCACCCTTCGAGTTCATTTTCCAGATTCAACCAACGCCGCCAGACTCTGCTTATCGCCAACTTACCTGGGAGGGCTCAAACCCGACGCACCAAGCGACGAGGATAGCGAAGCGATGCTTGAAATTCTAAACATTGGGGGCGCAAAATTCTTGTTCTTTCCGAAATGGGAGCTGCCGGAAGATGACAGGACTGGGGCACAAACTATCGCCAGCCTCCTGAATATCGACTTCAGCGTGCAAGAAGGAATGCAGCAGGACAGCGATCTGAGAATTCAGTGTGTGCTTCGGACCGGCAAGAATGGGCAACATGAGACACTACTCGATTATGCACCTGAAACTCCGCCCTTGAACGGGCCTGATTTGAAACTTCTTGATCAGCTACAGTCGGCTCACCCCCTGTCCGGCAACGATCTTCGTCGACTCTTTACCAAGTTTAAGCTCGCAAAGGCCGGTTATTATCCGGTTGGGGAAAACATTTTTACCAACAGACCTCCCATTTCCGTAGCTAAACAAAGTCATTCTGTGCCACCACACCAGAAACGGAAGATTTCTCCACAAGCACAAGTGCCGGCGACAACGATTTCGATCGACGGTAACTTCGATGACTGGAGTTCCACCACCCCCCCGCAAGAGAAACCGGCGCACGGTTGGATTCCCACCGTTTATTACCGGAGTGACTCGAATTACGTCTACGTCTTCCTGGGCTTCCAACCAAGCCTCGAATCCAGATTCAAACAGGGAGAAACAAGTTGGAACATTGCCGAAATCACGTGCGATACCGATTCTGATCCCAACACAGGATGCAATCAGGCAAAAACAGGTCCCCTTGGAACTGATTTGATGATACGGGTAGGAGGCGGAACTCGGGTCGAGATCAATGGATCCGAGAAAAGGATTTCGCCAACCGCAGGATATTCGGTCGACAACTGGAGCAATGATGAGGCCAGATTTGAAACCTTAAGCCACCATGGCAGCACCGATAGCTTACCGCTCATCAATCACGGTTCTGACGGAGTCGAACTCGCCATCCCGCGCTCAGTATTTGGCAATCCCACCAACAAGATCGACTTTGTGACTAAGTCAGGAGGTTTTCCTGTCGATCTGGTTCAGATTCTCGCCAAGCTTAAATGACCTCCCCGTCACAAGGATGAAACGCGCTTTACACAAGCCCTCAAACCCAGCCAGTGAAGAATTAACCGTCGCCTTCAACGGGCCGCACATAATTTGCAACGAAACCAAAGACGTGCTGGCCGACTGCGTGCATCGCAAAGGCGCTGGGATTTTTTTAACAGCCGTCCAAGTCGGCGACGCTTATCGCATCACGCACATCGGGCAAACGGGCACTTCGTTTTATGCGCGGTTGAAGGAGCACGTCATTCAAACGCTCGGCGGCAATTTCCGCATTTGCGATCCGCAGGCAATGGCGCGCGGTGAAATCAAAGTGCTATGGGATGGCCTCTGGCGTCCAGGTCGCCACGCGAAACTGCCGGAATATCTGCGCGACGGCCCGGCGTTGTTCGAAGCCGCCCGTGCCTGTTTCAAACTGGAAAAGGCATTCGTCGCACCGCTGGATGCCGAGGACCGCATGCGCCGTCGCATTGAAGGCGCGATTGCCAAGCAGATTCGCAAGGACAAGGTCGCTTCCAGTTTATTCCCACCGGACGTGCGGTATCTCCCGCGACTGAGCACCGAAACCGCCATCACCATTCGGATCGTCACACCGAAGAAAATACTCGGCCTGCCGGAACAGTTGGAAGTTTAGGCGCGACGCCCTTCGGAATTCAGACGTGTGCTTGTCCCGGAGGGACACGATGACAATAGCCCGGCGTTTCAACGCCGGGAACACGTTGGGAGCGGTGCAAGTCCCGAAGGGACGGCTGATGTCCCTTGACGTCGCCTTTCAGCCGTCCCATTCGGGACTCGACTCCGATGGGTTGTGAACCCAGCGTTGAAACGCTGGGCTATTATCATTTGCCCTTCGAAGGGACGGCTGGTCTTCAGAGCCTGGAGAGTAAGATTAAGAGTAAGATTGAAAGATGAAAGGCATTGAACAGTTGCAGAATTCCGTCCGTCGAAGCAAAGTTGTGCAACCGAAACTGAAAGGCCCATTATGATGACCAGACGCCAAGCTCTCAAAACGACCGCGCTTGCTACCGCTGCACTTGCCACTTCACAAATAGCAGACGCCCAATCCAACGTGAATCCGAATAACATCGTGTCAGGCGCTAACACCGCTCGCACACCGTTCACGTTGCCCCCACTGCCCTACGCCTTCGATGCGCTGGAGCCCCACATTGACGCGAAGACGATGGAGATTCACCACGACCGCCATCACAAGGCTTACGTGGACAATCTGAACAAAGCCGTCACCGATTCTCCGGACACCGCCAAGAAATCGGTGGAGGACCTCGTCAAGGATCTGAATTCCGTTCCGGAAAAAATCCGCACGGCCGTCCGCAACAACGGTGGTGGTCACTACAACCATTCCTTGTTCTGGCAAATGATGTCCAAGTCCGGCGGTGGCCAACCGAAAGGCGACCTCGCCAAAGCGATAGACGCCAGCTTCGGCAGCTTCAGCACCTTCAAAGAAAACTTCGCCAAAGCCGGTCTGGGTCAGTTCGGCAGTGGCTGGGCATGGCTCGTGGTTTCGCAAGGCAAACTGGCGATTGAAGCTTCCGCAAACCAGGACAATCCCCTGAGTTCCGGCAAACAACCTCTGCTCGGCGTGGATGTCTGGGAGCACGCCTACTATCTCAAGTATCAGAACAAGCGCGCCGATTACATCACCGCCTGGTGGAGCGTCGTGAATTGGGATTTCGTCGCCGACCGTTACGCCAAATTGGCCAGGTGATTCCGGCAGTCAACTCATGCTGCGAATGCAGAGTTCAGTGGTTCTCCGACGTTTATCGTGGGCAAACCCGGTTGAAGACAAGTTTGTCAACGCCGGCCCTCACCCCGGCTCTCTCCCCCAGGAGAGGGAGAATCCTTCGCCGTTCTCCCGCGTGGACCTGCGGCTGGATTCGCCGGCCGTACTACCGAAACGAAACACCGCTGCCCATGACTGTTCCCTTCCTATGACCGCCATTCACGGTTGGACAACCTTTTGTTGCATATGCAACAAAAGGTTGTCCATGTGGTTAAGGGCGTCGATTGCTCTTTCCATCCTGTTTGCCAATGAACCGGCCGCACGCGCGGACCTGGCTGAAGATTACACCAGGGAGATCCGCCCGTTGATGACCAAACGGTGCTACGACTGTCACAACGCGGAAAAGAAGAAAGGCGACGTCGTCCTGGACCGGTTTGAAAATCTGGATGCGATCAAGGCCGAACCTGAATTGTGGCAGACCGTGCTGGAAAAGGTGCAGTCTTACGAGATGCCGCCCAAGAAAGCTGGCGAACTCAGCTTCGGCGAGTTTGAAACATTCCGAAGCTTTCTGCGCGAGCTGCCCAAGCCTGACAAACCGGACTGCAACCAAATCGCCTCCGACCGTACGATCAACTTCTATCGCGGTCACGTGATGAGCCGGCGGCTCAATCGCGCCGAATACATCAACACCATCCGCGACCTCTTCGGCGTCGAATACGATTTCAAATTGGAACAACTCCTCCCTGCTGACGGCGCCGGCGGCGAGGGATTCGACACCACGGGCGACACGCTGTTCACCTCGTCAATCCACATTGAGAAGTACCTGGCGGCTGCGGAACAAGTGACCCAATTGATCCTGCCCGACAAGACACGCGGACAGAGTCCGGAATTGCGCGCCGCCCGAAAGCGCGTCCTGTTTCGCGAGCCCGGTTGGTTCGAAAAACCAACTCCCGTCGCGCGCGAAGTCATTTCGACCTTTGCCCAGCGCGCCTGGCGTCGGCCCGTGACCAGCGAGGAAGTGGACGAATTGATGAAGTTGTTCGCGCGCAGCAACGAACGCGGTGACACTTTCGCCGCCTCGGTGCGCCTTGCCATTCAAGGCGTGTTGATTTCGCCGAACTTCCTGTTCCTCAGCGAACCCGAGCCAGAGCAGCCCGGCGTCCAGCGACTCGCCGATGTTCCACTCGCAAGCAAGCTGTCCTACTTCCTCTGGTCGTCGATGCCAGACAAAGAACTTCTCGGACTCGCAGAACAAGGAAAGCTCTCTGACACCAACATCTATCGCGCGCAGATTCAGCGCATGTTGAAGGACCCAAAAGCCAATGCTCTCGGCGAACGTTTCGCGCTCCAGTGGCTCGATCTCGACCGGCTCGGGAGTGAAGTGAAGCCGGACGCGACCAGGTATCCGGAGTTCGACGATGCCCTCGGGCGCGCAATGAAAGGCGAGGTTGCTGCCTACTTCAATTACCTCGTTCGAGAGAATCGCTCGTTGCTTGAGTTGATCGACAGCCAATACACCTTCGCCAATCAGCGTCTCGCCGAGCTTTACGGTTTGAAGGGAGTCACCGGCGATGAATTGCGTCCAGTGCAATTGGCGGATGCGCGGCGCGGCGGCCTTCTGGGCATGGCGGGCGTTCATGCGTTGACCTCGTATCCGGTACGCACCAGTCCAGTCCTGCGCGGACGTTGGTTGCTCGAAGCTTTGCTGGGCGACAAAATTCCTCCACCGCCGCCCGACGTGCCGGCGTTGGACGAAACCGCCGCGGAAAAACCCGGTGGTCTTTCCTTGCGAAAGCAGCTTGAGCAGCATCGCATCAAATCCGAATGCGCCGCCTGCCACGATAAAATGGACCCACTCGGCTTTGGCCTGGAGAATTACGATGTCCTGGGCCGATGGCGGGACGAGCTGCACAATGAGCCCGTGGAAGCCAAAGGCACATTGCCATCAGGCGAAACCTACGACGGACCAGCGGGTTTGAAGAAAGTGCTCATGGCCCGCAAGGACAAGATCATGCGCCATCTCGCCCGCAAAATGACCGGATTTGCCTTCGGTCGGCAGTTGAATCAATTCGACAATTGCGTTATTGATGACGCCATGAAAGCTCTGGCGCAAAATGACTGGCGTGCCGACGTGTTGATCGAAACGATCGCGATGAGCTATCCGTTCCAACACCGCTTCTACGCAAAGCAGAATTAGCAACACCACCAATGCCATCGAAGCCCATCCAAAAAGCGCCGGCCATTCTCGAACGCAACTGGCGAATGCCCCGTCGCACGTTTCTCAAGGGCGCAGGCGCGATGCTCGGACTGCCAATGCTCGATGCGATGGGCAAACTCGAAGCCATGGCGGCCCCGGATGCGCTGGCTTCAACGAAGGCTGCCTCCAGTGTGCAAGCGCCCGTGCGCATGGCGTGCATCTATTTCCCCAACGGCGTCTGGACGAAGAACTGGTTTCCGGAAAAAGACGGTGCTGATTTTGAATTACCTTTCGCGCTCCAGCCGCTCGCCAAACATCGCGACAAGCTGCTGGTCTTTTCCGGTCTCGATAAACAGCACAGCCACCAGGGCGATGGCCATTACGCAAAGACGGCGAATTTTCTCACCGGCCTGCCCGTGCGGAAGACCGCCGGCAAAGACATCAGCGTCGGCGGCCTTTCCATTGACCAGCTTTGCGCACAACAAATCGGGCATCTCACTCCCCTGCCCTCGCTGGAGCTCGGCATTGATCCCGTGATTTCCGGCATCGATTCCAACGTCGGCTACACGCGCCTGTACGGTTGTTACATTTCATGGCGCTCGCCCAGCATGCCGCTCGCGAAAGAAATCAGTCCGCGCCTCGCCTACGAACGATTGTTCAGCGTAATGAAAGCGAACCGCATTTCCGCAGCGGACCAACGCAAGAAGGAAGATCGCAAGGTCCTGCTGGATCTGGTGCTGAACGATGCGAACAAACTTCGCGACAAACTGGGCCGCGACGATCAATACAAGCTGGACGAATACCTCGATGCCGTTCGCGACGTGGAGAAGCGACTGGAGTTCTTTGCCAAACCCGACCCGCGCGAGTGGAAACCCGAGACGCAACCCGGCGAGGACATTGCCGCGCCCAAAGGCGCCCCCGGCGATCATCAGGAGCACGTTCGCCTGATGCTCGATTTGATTGTGCTCGCGTTCTGGACGGACAGCACGCGCATCAGCAGCTTCATGTTTGCGAACGATGTTTCCGGGAAGAATTTTGGCAAACTGATTCCCGGTGTCGGCGGCAGCCATCACGAGTTTAGTCATCATCAGGACAAGCCGGAGAAGTACGAGCCTTACACCAAAATCAATCGCTGGCACAACGAGCAACTCGCCTATCTGATGGACAAGCTCGCGACCATCAAGGAAGGCGAACGCTCGTTGCTCGATAACAGCATGGTGTTGTTCGGCTCGAGCATGTCTGACGGCAACACCCATAACCCCGCCAATTTGCCGATCATTCTCGCCGGAAGC
>DASUGI010000380.1:0-7530 GCA_036274115.1 Verrucomicrobiia bacterium | reverse complement strand
ACAGAACAGCCCCCGGACTTGCGCTCGGGCGGGCAATACCCGAACATCCCGCCACTCCCAATGTGGTCGCAGAACTACAACCCGCTTCACTCTACGGTTCTGTCCACGTTGGTCGCCGCGTTGCCAGTCGTGGTCCTGCTCGGAGCGATTGCGTTTTGCAAAATTCGCGTCCATCTCGCCGCATTACTCGGGCTCGGCGTCGCGCTGGCGGTGGCTTTGCTGGTTTATCGAATGCCAGTTACCGCTGCCACGGGCTCAGCGCTTTATGGGGCGGCGTTCGGCCTGTTCCCAATTGGCTGGATCATCCTGAACGTGATCTTCCTCTATCAACTCACGGTCGAACGCGGGCTGTTTACGACGATGCGCGACAGTCTGGCCGACGTCGCGCCCGACCCGCGCGTTCAGCTCATCCTGATCGCGTTTTCGTTCGGCGCCTTTCTGGAAGGCATGGCCGGGTTCGGCGCGCCGGTGGCCATCACAGGAGCAATCCTGATTCAACTGGGTTTCAAACCGCTGCACGCCTCCGGCCTGGCACTCATCGCCAACACCGCACCCGTGGCCTTCGGTTCGCTGGGCATTCCCATCACGACCATGGAACAGGTAACGGGATTGGATGCACGCCTGCTCTCGGCGATGGTCGGACGTCAGTTGCCATTTTTTTCCGTGCTGATTCCGTTTTGGATTGTCGCAGCATTCGCGGGCTGGCGCGGGATGCTGGGAGTGTGGCCGGCAGCGCTGACTGCGGGAGTCGCGTTTGCAATTCCACAATATCTCGTCTCCAACTTTCACGGACCGTGGCTCGTGGACATCATTTCCGGTGTCTGTTCGATGGTGTCCACGATCGTCTTGCTGCGCTTTTGGAAACCCAAAACACTCTGGCATCTCACGGATGGAAATCCGTCTGCGGCTGAATCGGCGAATCAACCCACGCGGACCGCTACGAAACCAGGTTGTGACCATCGAGCGATTTTCCGCGCCTGGTTGCCATGGGGCATTCTCACTGCAGTGTTGCTCGTGTGGGGAACTCCGCAGGTGAAATCCGCTTTGGAAAAAGTCGTGCCTTTGCGCGTGGCCACTCCCGGGCTGCACGATGTCGTATTGCGCGTCCCACCGGTGGCGCCGCCGGATGCAAAACCCGAGGCTGCGGTATTCAAACTCAATCTGGGCTCAGCCACCGGCACAGGCATTTTGTTCGCAGCCCTCATTGCCGGGCTGGTTATGGGCGCACGCCCTCGCGAGTTGTTCCAGACCTACGTTCGTTGCGTCTGGCGCGTCCGCTTTTCGCTGCTCACCATCGCCGCCATGCTCGCCCTGGGCAATGTCACCAAGTATTCTGGCACGGACGCGACCCTCGGCCTCGCGCTGGCGCACACGGGCACCTGGTATCCGTTCTTCGGAACATTGCTCGGCTGGCTCGGCGTCGCATTGACAGGTTCAGATACGGCGTCGAATGTCCTGTTCGGAAGTTTGCAAAAGATTACCGCCGAACAAACCGGCGCGAGTCCGATCCTCATGGCCGCGGCGAACAGTTCCGGTGGTGTGATGGGCAAAATGGTGGACGCGCAAAGCATCGTCGTCGCCAGCACAGCCACAAACTGGTTCGGACACGAGAGCAGCATTCTCCGCTTTGTTTTCATTCACAGCATTGTCCTGGCCGCGCTGATTGGGGTGCTCGTTTCGCTCCAGGCTTACGTGTTTCCGTTCACCAGCATGGTCGTGAAGTGAATTTACCGACCGGCTCAAACCGCTTTTGTTTGGACATCACCTCGCGAAGCAGGTTTGTTTGAGGCATGCATTTCTCCGTCACTCGCTGGCTCACGGGTCTTCTTGCCATTTTTCTGTTTTCAAACGCCGCCATCGCCGATGTGCCGGTCATTGAACTCTGGCCCAATGGCGCGCCGGGCGAGAAAGGAAATTTGGGCGAGGAGAAAGACACCACCAAGCCCAGCGACAATCTGGTTGCCGGGAAGCGACTCATCCGACTGGGCAACGTGTCAAAGCCGACCATCAGCATTTATCGTCCGGCTGCGGACAAAGACACGGGCGCGGCGGTGCTCGTCTGCCCCGGCGGCGCTTACAGCATCCTCGCGATGGACCTCGAAGGAACGGAGGTTTGCGAGTGGCTGAATTCCATCGGCGTCACTGGCGTGCTGCTGAAATATCGCGTGCCCAGGCGCGAGGGTCTCGAGCGACATGCCGCTGCCCTGCAGGATGCACAACGCGCGATGGGTCTCGTCCGGCAGAATGCCGCGGCATGGAAACTTGATCCCAAGCGGATTGGCGTGCTCGGGTTCTCCGCGGGAGGACACCTCGCCGCCGCGGCAAGTTGCAACTACGAACGCCGCACGTATCCAACCGTTGATGACGCCGATGCCCAGAGTTGTCGGCCTGATTTCTCGGTGCTGGTCTACCCTGCTTATCTGACCGTGAAAACGAACGCGGACCGCGTTGCGCCGGAGTTGCCGATCACCACGAATACGCCCCCAACTTTTATCACCATAGCAACCGATGATCCGGTGCGTGTAGAAAATGCGGTGTTCTACTCACTCGCGCTCAAGGAGGCCAAAGTGCCCGTGGAGTTGCACGTTTATGCGCAAGGCGGCCACGGCTACGGACTGCGCCGCACGGAGCAACCCGTGACTACCTGGCCGGATCGCCTGACGGACTGGATGCGAAGTCGTGGCCTGTTGAAACTGAATTAATCCCAAGCTCTACGCGATTCTTGAAGACGGCATGACGCCCGGAGCGCTGACAGCCTTGTCCGCGAGTAGACTAGCGCCTTGGATTTTCGAAACACGCGGACTCGCCCCGTGAGATACTGCTTCCGAAGCTCGGTGTCAGGAGCGCTTCCGGTTATCTCACGCGGACTCGGCGGTCCGCGCTCCTCGCTCGCGCTCAAGGAAGCCAAAGTGCCCGTGGAATTGCACGTTTATGCGCAAGGCGGCCACGGCTACGGACTGCGCCGCACTGAGCAACCCGTGACTACCTGGCCGGACCGCCTGACGGACTGGATGCGGAGTCGTGGCCTGTTGAAACTGAATTAATCCCAAGCTCTACGCGATTCTTGAAGACGGCATGACGCCGGAGCGCGGACAGCCTTGTCCGCGAGTAGCCGACCAGATTTTCGAAACACGCAGACTCGCCCCGAAGCTCGGTGTCAGGAGCGCCTCCGGTTATCTCACGGGGTGAGGCGGTCCGCGCTGCTTAGACGTCTTCGAGCTTGCCCGTGCTGTCACCAACGCGCTCAGCCTTTATTCCCATCCGCTCCAGCATGGAAATGTAGAGATTGGTCATCGGCGTGGACTTGCCGAGCTTCAGGTGCCGACCCGGCTTCAACGTGCCGCCACCGCCGCCGGCCAACACGACGGGCAGTTCATCGTGATTATGCCGGTTGCCATCGCCAATACCACAGCCATAAACGATCATGGAGTTGTCCAGCACCGACGTGCCATCCGCTTCCTTCATCGCGTCGAGTTTTTGGATGAACCGCGCAAACCGCTCCATATACCAGCGCTCAATCTTTGCCACCTTCAGAATTTTTTCCTGATCGCCCTGATGATGCGTCAGGTAGTGGTAACCCTCCGGAATGCCGAGTTCGAGGAAAGGCCGGTTGCTGCCCTCCGGCGCGACGCAATAACTCACCACGCGCGTCGAGTCGGTCTGAAACGCCAGCGCCATGAGATCATACATGAGATCGACGTGCTCTTCGTGCCTCTCCGGGATGCCGGTGGGGCGGTCAATTTTCGCATCCGGCATGGCAAATCGTTCTGATTTTTCAATCTGAAGTTCGAGCGCCCGAATTCCATCGAGGTATTGCTCCACCTTCACCTGATCGTTGCGACCGAGCTGCTGATTCAGGCTTTTGACGTCGGCCATCACGAAATCGAGGATGCTCTTCCGCCGTTCCAGTCGCTGCCGAAGATTGGCCTCGCGTTCGCTGCTCGTGCCACTGCCAAAGAGCTTTTCAAAAACAACTCGCGGACTGGGCTCCGGCGCCAGCGGCAACGTCTCCGACGCCCAGGAGATGTTGTATTGGTAAGCGCAGGGATAACCGGTGTCGCACGAGCCGTAAAAGCGCGTGCCTTCCACGCCTAATTGCAATGAATCCAAACGCGTCAAATGCCCGATCTGCCGTGCAGCGATTTGATCGACCGAGATTCCTAGCTGAAGGCGGGCACCGAGCGTTTTCCAGGCGTGGCATCCCGTCAGAAACGACGCACCGGAACGCGCATGATCGCCCGGGCCATCGCCCCAGTTGTTAGCCGTGTCATGGGCCAGGCTGGTGATGATCTGAAACTTGTCTTTGAGCTTCGCCATCGGCGCAAACGTTTCATTCAACTCGTAATCGCGTCCGTCCCCTTTCGGCAACCAGCGCTGATAGTTGGAGCCGTTGGCAAACGCGATGAAACCCATCCGCAAGGGCAAGCCACTCGCGGTCGTTGCTGCGGACCGAGCCGCTCCCGCGGCACTGGCGATTGGCCGAAACGCTTCCAACGTGGGCAAGGCCAGACACGCACCCATTCCACGAAGAAAAGCGCGGCGCGTAAAACCGGTCGAAGCTTGACCCTCTCCCCCTCCAAACCTCCCACTCACTTTAGCCTCCGGGTGAGGGGGTGGAGGGGGAGAGGGTGACAATTGAAAGCTCGGTGACTCATAAGCTCATTTGGGTTGAGGTGATTCTCTGGATTTTGAATCCGGCGAAGCGGCGACGGCTTCAGGTTCTTTGATTGTATTCTGCTCCACCTGAGTTGCGTTCGGACGCCTACGCATTCCTTTGCGTTTCTCGGGTGGCGGTGGTTCGGGCAATGCAACGCGCGGCAACTCTTTCAACCGACCGTCATCACCGCGGCGCGTTTGGAATGCCGGACTTTCCACCAGGGCCATGAGCAGCGTCGAGAACTTGCCGTAGTTCGCCATCATTTGATCCGCGATTCCATCCACCGTAATGATGTCTGCCGGTTCGAGCCCGCGACCCAAGGCATAAGTAAGCAGCTTTTCCGTCACACACTGGTAGAACTTCGATTTCCGTTCAGCGAAAAGCTTTTTCAAGTCGTCAACGCTCGTCAGCTTCTCACCCGTGACGGTAGTTTCATCCACTTTGATGGGCTCGCCAAATTCCTGTTCGCGCCAGAGGCCAATGACATCGTAATTCTCGAGCACGACGCCAATCGGATCGAAGTGCGCGTGACAGGCCGCACAGGATTTGTCCTCCCGATGCGCCGCGAGTTGTTCGCGCACCGTCTTGAGCATCTTTCCCTCGGCCTTGGCATCGTCCAATGCCGGCACATTGGCCGGGGGCGGTGGCGGTTGCGTGCCCAGCAGATTTTCCAGAACAAACAATCCGCGCTTCACAGGAGAAGTCCGATTCGGGTTGGAAGTTGCCGCCAGAAAACTTCCGTGCGTCAGGATACCGCCTCGCTTGCTCTCGGGCGAAAGTTGGACTTTCTGGAAGCCATCGCCTTTGAAATCTTTGATGCCGTAATAATTTGCCAGTGGCCGATCGACAAAGGTGTAATCAGCCGTCACCAGTTCGATCATGTCTCGGTCGTTCCGGGCAATGTATTCGAAGAGCATTTCCGTCTCCCGTTTCATCGCGCCACGCACCGGATTGATTTCCCCATCGCGCCGTGAAATCGCCGTCATGAGAATATTCCTCGTGCGCAGCCATTGCCCCGGAAAATCCTCGAAGAAGCGCGCGGCCTTCGGGTCCGCCAGCATACGTTGCACCTGCGGCTTAAGATTCTCCCGCAACTTCCCCTGCCCGGCCAATCGCGTGAGTTCCGCATCCGGAAGGCTCAACCAAAGCAGGTAGGAAAGTCGCGATGCCAGGGCGTATTCATCCAGCGGATGGATCGTCTTCGGATCATTTGGCTGCGGCTGCAGTTCCGCGCGGAAGAGGAATTTTGGCGAGACGAGAATTGCCGTCAGCGCTTCGCCCACGCCCACTTCAAAGCTCGGATTCTTCACCGCAATGTCGGTCAGGCGCTGCAACGTGACATCGTCAGTGGGCCGGCGGAAGGCGCGGTCGGCGACACGGCGCAGAATCTCCTGGGCGTACGCCCGACGGGCCGCCTGAGTTTCCGGCGGTGCGCCATTGAAAAAGATTCTTCGATGGGATTCAGGATACTCCGCCGCCTCAGCCACCATCGGGCCAACGATTCTGATTTTGGGCCGCAGCTCCAGATGCACGAGGTCATCCTTGGAGTTGGGTTTGGTAGCGACGGTTGACAAACTCACTCGGTGCGTGCCGGCCTCCAATTGCAGCTCCGGCGAGTATCTGTGCGTGCGTTGGCCGCCCACTTCAATCGCATCCTGAGTCAAAGCGTGGCCGTCCACTTTGATGGCAAAATCATAAGCGCCGCCGAAATCGAACCAGCCGCCCAACGTGAACTGCACCTCAATCCGATACTTGCCCGGGCGTTGAACCTGAAACTCCGCCGTCTGTTCCGTCCGCTTTGGCTCGTCAGTTTTGGACGTCTTCACCGCGTCTCCCCGGACGGCTTGCATCGGAAAGCGCGGCCCTTTGACAGAGATCACCCGGTCCACCACGTACTCGGCAATGTCGAAATACTTTTCCAGCAACGCCGGCGAGAGCGATTGAAAGTCGCCGATGTTGTCGAAACCGAACGCTGTGTCGTCCGGGGGCAACCGGTCGCGCAAACGCAGATTCGCCGCGCCGGAGTCGCTGGAATAATTCTCTTCCGAGGCAAGATCGACGCCGAACAGATCGGTGACCGTGAATTCGTATTCCATGCGATTCAACCGGCGAATCGTCACGCGACCGGGATCGGGTTGTTTGGGATTCACGCCGAGCATTTTCTCGGCGATCCATTGCGTCATGGCTTTGCGCTCCGCATCGGAGGGGCGCTCCGCACTCGTCGGCGGCATGAATTCATGCAGCACAATCTTCCAGGCCTTCTCCCATTGCGCGTGCTTGTCTCCCGGCCCGTCCACCGCCAACAACTCATCCAAAGCCAGATTGCCTTTGTCCATTCCGTCCCCGTGACAGTCGTAGCAATATTGCTTGAAGAGCGATCTGGCATCCGTTGTCTGAGAAGGAATCTTCGAAGATGCATTAGCAATGTCCGCCAGTGACTCGGGTGAAAAGGACATGCCGCCCAAAAGCACGGAAATTAAAGCGACCAAACCAGGATTGGCGAAGCGCTCTTTCCGATTTTGCTTTTGGATAGCGAACATAAGTTGCGGGAACGCCGTAAACTGGCCGACTTCCGGGGTTGTCGCAAGGCCCAATGGACGACTTTCGTAGTTTCCGACGTTGGAGAGGGTCGACTTATTTACGGATCATTTTACCTGCCACCCGAGACTGTGCCACCGCATGACGGCGTTTTACGTGATCTCGAAACATTACAACGTGAGATCACCTGCTAAGCAAACTTGCGGAATACTTCGTTAAGGGCCTTCGAGAATCCGGTAGAACCGCGCCGGGCTCGTCGAAACCGCTGCATCGGTCAGCTCCATCACCCCGTTCGTCACGACGAGTGCCCCGGGAAGATTCACCCAATCCGTCAG
>DASUGI010000379.1:0-10136 GCA_036274115.1 Verrucomicrobiia bacterium | reverse complement strand
ATGCCATGACCAACCAATCGCAACCGAAAACCTTCACTAAAATTACTGCGACCGCGTTCGCCTCGATTGCCTTGCTGGCTTTCAGTTCGTGTTCCAGTCCCAAGCCCACCACACCGCCAGTCGTCACGCGCGTCAGTCCCGGCGACGTGGTTTCGGCCCGAATTACCGAAGTGGTGGTATTGACCATTCAAGCACCGCGGCAATGAATTATTGCCACCGGGAATTCTCTGCAACGAACCATTTGCGCAACTCCGTTGCGCGAGACAGAATATCCGGCAGCCAGTTGTAACCAGACTCAAACGAAAGTGAGAAACCTATGATTACAGCCTTACCTCAAAGCTCCGGGAAAACCCTCGGTTTCAAGATGTCCGGCAAGTTGCACGACGAGGACTACAAGCAATTCGTTCCCGCCGTTGAAGCCGCCATCAAAGCAAACGGCAAAGTGCGGCTGCTTGCGCAGTTCGAGGATTTTCACGGATGGGACCTCCATGCGATGTGGGACGACACCAAATTCGCCACGAAGCACTGCGCCGACGTCGAACGCATCGCGCTGGTGGGCGACAAGAAATGGGAGGAATGGATGGCGAAAGTCTGCCGGCCCTTCACGCTGGCAAAGCTTCGTTACTTTGACCTCAAGGAGGTTGACGCTGCGTGGCGATGGCTGGAGGAAAATTGAATCGTCCGCCATCACGCTTTCACTCGTGACAACTCATCTCGCATCGTTCTTCCAGTTGTTCGCTGCTGCCCTGGTGCTTCTGGCCGCAGGCTGCGCCACCACCAGTGAAGATCAGACGGTCGCCCTCTTGAAGCAGGCCGGCTTCAAACCGCTCACGGCTGCGACTTTTGAGAAGCAACAGAAACTGAAATCCCTCCAAGCGGATCGCATCTCGAAGTTGAAAGTCCCGAGCGGCACCGTTTATTACGTCTTTCCGTTGCACGCGCAGAATGTCCTGTACGCCGGCCGCGCTCCTGAGTATGCCGCGTATCAAGGTTTGCTCGCCTCAGAGAAGGCCCGGGAAGCCACGTTGCAAGCCGAACGTCGTGATGCGGACGCCAGTTGGACGCAACCGGCGGAAGGTGACGAGATTTGGAAAGATGTCTGGACGGCACCATCGGACTTCTAAATTGACGAACCATCTGTTAAGCTCCCCGTGTTCGAAATTTGAAACCAAAGACGACACTATGAAATGTCCAGCATGTAAGAGTCCCCTGCGCGAAAAAGGCGCCGGCGGAATGACCCTCGATCTTTGCTACGGCGGTTGCGGCGGCATCTGGTTTGACAAGAAGGAACTCGAAAACGTCAGTGCCCGTGCGGCGGCAACGCTCCACTCGGTTTGGCAGGTTCCCGTTGGAAAAGTCAACCTCACTGAGCCGCGCTACTGTCCGCGCTGCCCGGAACAGGTTCTCGATCGCAAATGGTTTTCTCCGGCGCAGAAGGTGGAGATTGATGAATGTCCAACGTGCGGCGGCATTTGGCTGGATGCTGGTGAGTTCAGCCGCATTTACGATGAGATCCAGGGGGCCAAGCTCACCCCACCCGGCTGGGCCACCGCCATGGCCGAGGCCGCTCGCTTGATCAGCCAGAAAACCGCGCCTCGTCCGGGAGCGGCCTAGGAAGCTCGCGTTGCTCCATGCGGATAACCATGACTCCCGCACCGAGCAACGAACCGGCCCCCAACAAAGCCCCGCGTTCGAAGCGGTGGCTGCAAACGCTTCTTTTCATCGGGCTGTGTCTGCTGCTTCTTGTGGCAACACTGTGGGCGGCTCTGGCTCTCTACATCGACGTGCGCATTGCATGGCTGCGCGCGCCGCTCGCCGCGATCCATGTCCTGGCACTGCTGGGCGTTTGGATTTTTGTCAAAGGCCGTTGGCGCAAACTGGCCCTGACCTTTGGCGCGTTCATCATTGTCCTGGGTTGGTGGCTAACATTAAAACCATCCAATAATCGTGACTGGCAACCGGACCTGGCCGTGTTGCCCTACGCCGACATGAATGGCAACAGCATCACGATCCACAACATCCGCAACTGCGATTATCGCACCGAGACTGACTTCGATGTGCGGCATTACGACAAGGCCTTCGATTTGGACAAGCTGCAGTCGGCCGATCTTTACATGGTTTATTGGGGCTCTCCGCTGATGGCGCACACCATGATCACTTTCAATTTCGCGGGCGGCGACAACGTCTGTTTCTCCATCGAAACCCGGAAGAAGGAAGGCGACAGTTACTCCGCGATCAAAGGATTGTTTCGCCAGTTCGAACTCACCTACGTTATCGCCGATGAACGTGACCTGGTGCGCTTGCGGACCAATTACCGTCAGGGCGAAGAGGTTTACCTGTATCGATTGCAAGCCCCTCGGGAACGCGTAAGGCAATTGTTCCTTGATTACGTACATCGCGCGAACCGGTTGCGGGAGCAGCCCGAGTGGTACAACGCGGTCAGCGACAACTGCACCACCGCAATCCGCACCCAAAGAGCGTCGACCGACCGCGCTCCGTGGGACTGGCGCATTCTCGTGAACGGTCTGGGAAATGAACTGCTCTACGAGCGCGGCCACATCGTTACCAACGTGCCGCTGGCCGAACTGAAAGAGCGCGGGCACGTCAATGCGCGGGCCAAGGCAGCGGACCAGGAAGAAAACTTTTCCCGACTCATCCGCGTTGGCGTGCCGGGCGTCAACGAACCGCCATGAAATCCTCCAAGCCAAATAAACCAAGCCAAAAGGACCGGCCGGTCCCGTTTCTGTCGCTGCAGAACTGCATCATTGGCATGATCATCATCGCAGCGATCGTGACTTTGGTTGTGCTCAAGAATCGGCTCAATCCGTTGCCGCCAGCGCAGACCGTCTCCTCGACCCCGTCCACCAATGCCGCTCCAATTGCAGCCCAGGCCAAACCTGATTTTCACAAACTCAAAGGCAAATGGCTTCGGCCCGACGGCGGTTACATCATCGAAATCAAGTCGGTCGATGACAGCGGTAAACTCGATGCCAGCTATCTCAATCCAAGACCCATTCATGTCGCCAAGGCGGAGGCCACGCAGGACGGCGGGACCATGAAAGTCTTCATTGAACTGCAGGACGTGAACTACCCCGGCTCGACCTACACGCTCACTTACATTCCCGCTCGCGACCTGCTGGCCGGGATTTATTTTCAAGCGCTTCAGCGGCAGAGTTACGAGGTTTACTTCGAGCGCACCCAATGAATCGCCCGACGTTCGTATTTGCGTGACATTTCTTCCGGCTGCACCAACATAGCGCCGTTGCCGTTAGCGGGTCTGCGCG
The DNA here is from genome assembly GCA_036274115.1 of Verrucomicrobiia bacterium. GTDB lineage: Bacteria > Verrucomicrobiota > Verrucomicrobiia > Limisphaerales > JADLHS01 > JADLHS01. Next base: position 6,852 of record DASUGI010000379.1, on the reverse strand, counting down.
GACCGTGTTTAAATTCAATTGCAGAACACTGAGCAAAACCATGATTCAACTTGACGATCATTTTCCGCGTCGAACTCTGCTGGCATTACTCGTCGCTTTCCCGGCCCTGGCGCTCCTGACACAACTCCAGGCCGCAACCAACGCACCCTTGCGCGTGGGCGTCTCGCCCGTTTTCCCGCCGATGATCTTCAAGCAGGGAAAGGAACTGAAAGGCGTTGAGGTCGAACTCGCCAAAGCGTTGGGGAACCACTTGAACCGCGAAATCGTTTTCGTTGAAGTACCCTGGAAAGACCAGATCGAGGCCCTGAACGAAGGCCGCACGGATATCATCATGTCCTCAATGTCGGTCACCCCGGCCCGCAAGTACGTTGTCAATTTTTCCAAACCTTACTTCGTCACCGGGCAAATGGCATTGGTCCGGCGCGAAGACAAAAACAATTATGCCCTGGGTTTCCCGTATAAACTGAATGGCAACGTCGGCGTGCTCAAGGCCACTACCGGTGAATTTCTGGTGCAACGGGATTTTCCCAAGTCGCCCCTCAAGTCGTACAGCAGCGGCGAAGAGGCTGCGAAAGCGCTCGTCAAAAAGAAGATTAATCTGTTCATCACGGACTCCACACTCGTTTGGTATCTGGCCGGCACGCATGCCAATGAAGGTTTGACCGCGGTTCCAATTGCCCTTTCGGAGGAAACCCTGGCCTATGCCGTCCGCAAGCAGGACGACACGTTATTGGCCTCCGTTAACGACTTCATCACCAAAGGCAACCAGGACGGCACGTTCCTCAAAGTGTTCAAGCGCTGGACCGCCGTTGGCGAGTGAGGCCTCAGCACATTCCCATGAAAACCACCATGACCATCCGTAACCTTTTCGTCACCCTCGTCGCCACGCTCACCGTTTTGGCACTGGCCGGCTGCGGCGCCAGCAAACCCGCCTCCGCAAGCTTTGCCTCGGTAGTCATCGAGAATCGGACCTTTAAGGAAATCCAGAACGCGGCCGGAGAAGTATTTTCTGAAGATGGCTACACGGTCCAGGTACGCGGCAATCAAATGAAGTTTGAAAAGGAGGGTTCGCGCGCCAAGCAACTCGCCTATGAAGGCTTCACCGGCGGCCCGGTCAACATACGGGTGCTCGCCAGCATCGTGCAAATCTCGGAATCCAGCCACCGCTTCCAATGCCAGGCTTACATCGTAAAGTCACCGGGCGACCCGACGTTTGAAGAAGTCATTAAGCTCCAAAATGTCCGCTCGGGCCCCTATCAGGACCTTTGCGACAAGATTGCGAAGAAGTTGAAGTAACCAAAGCATGTAACAAGATGCGGAGTGTGGCCGTCCCAGCCACAGCAACCGCACCAACCAAAGCGGGTCGGAAATTTTGAAGGGCGCTTCGTCTACCCACATCGCTGCGCCCGAGGACGGGCGCACTCCGACCGTTCTTTTGTTACCTGCTCCAAAGTCCCGCCGCGACAATCAACCCTTCTCGATGCAGGCGTAGGCGTTGTGGTTGTGAATACTCTCCTGATTCTCCGCCTCGACCTTGTACCAGGTCACATCCGGGTGCGCGTTTAAGCGCAGCGCCACGTTGCGCACCAGGTCCTCGACGAAGACCGGATTGTCATACGCCCGCTCCGTCACGGCCTTTTCATCCTCGCGCTTGAGCAACGCATACAGTTCCGAACTGGCGGATTTTTCCATGATGAGAATCAGGTCCTCAATCCAGATCGGTTTCTTGAAACGCACCTGCACCGTCACCTCACCGCGTTGATTGTGCGCGCCGCGCGGACTGATCGCCTTCGAGCAAGGGCACAGCGTGGTGACATTCGCTTTAACCGTCAGAACGAAGTCCGTTTCGTGCTTGCTCGCTGCTGCGTCGAACCGCGCCGTGTAATCCATCAAGCTTTCCTTGCCCGACGCCGGCGCTTTCTTGGACAGGAAATACGGAAACTCCATCTCCAGATGCGACGTCGCCGCATGCAGCTTGGTCTGCAAGGCCAGCAGGATGTCCTGAATATTCTCCACGTGAATCACACTGCCGTGAGCGTTGAGCACTTCGATAAACCGGCTCATGTGCGTGCCCTTGAATTCCTTCGGCAAATCCACAAACAGCCCGATGGTCGCCACCGTATTCTGCACCGCATGCGCCTTGTCGCGCACCTGGATGGGAAAGCGCAAGCCCCGCACGCCCACCTTATCAATGCGCAATTCGCGATGGTCCCGTTCGCTCTGTTTGTCGTGTAACTTTACGGGTTTGGGAGATTCAACGACGCTGTTTCGACTCATGAGCGCATCTTAGCAAAGCGCGGAAGAATTGCACAACCATTTCCACCTCGTTCATCCGACACAACGATTTGCGGTTTTCTAGCTTCGGGAGCGCGACTGTGCTGGAGGCCAGTCGCAGCACGGTGGCAACGAACGGATACATCCGAACGAGTACGCTTCCCGTCTGGAAAGAAACGTGCCGACCACCTCACCCCAGCCCACTCCGCGAACCGGAGCGCCTCCTCTCCCGGCCTCCGGCCACCCTCTCCTCCATTCCCGAATGGAGGAGAGGGACGGGGAGAGGAGGCGCTCAGCAGTTCCCAGGGGTAAAAGCGCCAACATCGTCACCGCCGAGGTTACGATTTGGGCAGAATGATAATTTGGAATTGTTCTGCCCTCAATCGTCGTAGCGCAGATTTTCAATCTGCTGTATCGCGGATTTTCAATCCGCAAGCCGCTGCACGACAGAACGCGTATCCGTGTCACCAACCTCTGCCGAATGCAATTCGGCGATACCGCAGAGGTGTAACTCTGCGCTACGCGAGGGTTTGACTTACACCCGCCACCTGTTTATCTCCCAGTGATGAATCTTAAGAGTCTGTTGGCCTTCACTGTCGGCATTCTGTTCGCAGCAGCCGCTTCCGCCGAAACCTTCCGCGTCGCCGCTTACAATGTTGAAAACTATCTCGACAAGCCCACCGAGACGCGACGGAACATCAAGTCGCCGGAATCCAAAGCCAGGATTCGCGAAACCATCAAAGCCATGAAGCCGGATGTGATTGCCTTCGAGGAAATGGGTGAACTCAGCGCCTTGCTCGAATTGCGCGACTCCCTGAAGGCCGAGGGCATTGATCTGCCCCATTACGAACACGTCCGCGGCTGGGACACCAACATTCACGTTGCCGTGCTCAGCCGGTTTCCCATTGTCGCGCGCAACTCCCATACGAATCTGAGCTACCTGCTCAATGGCCGCCGTTATCACGTGAGCCGCGGCTTCAGCGAAGTGGACATCCAGGTGAACAGCAAATACCAATTCACTCTCATTGGCGCGCATCTGAAATCGCGTCGCGCCGTGCCGGAAGCCGACGAAGCCGAAATGCGTTTCGAGGAAGCCAGGCTCTTGCGCGCGGTCGTGGACAAAAAGCTCAAGGCCAATCCCGATGCCAACATCGTGGTGCTGGGCGATTTCAATGACACCTACAACACGAAAGGCGTGAAGGAGATTGTTGGAACGGGCCGAACCAAACTGGTCGACACCCGCCCCGCCGAGCGCAACGGCGACAACCAGCCGAACCCGGCCAACCCACGTTACTTCCCCCGCAACATCACCTGGACGCATTACTACGGCGTCGAAGACAGCTACAGCCGGATTGATTATTTGATGCTCAGCCCCGGCATGGCGAAGGAATGGGTGACGAACGAGACCTATATTCCCACCATCACAAACTGGGGTATTGGGTCAGATCATCGACCAGTGCTGGCGACCTTCAACACGGAAAACAAATAAAACTGCAACCACCGACCTTTCGGTTCGGTCATCCAGCCGTCACGGTTTTGTTAATAACTTTTCTTTTACATATTTGAGCGCCTTTGCTGTGGTTGCACCAGAGAATCGAACCCAGCAAGTGTCCACCTGAGCTTTCTTCTTTCGAGCCGTTTCTCGTTCGTTGCGCGGTAACGTTGTTAAACCCAACCGAAATTGTGCATTCATGAAAACGAAAACGTCTGTCGGCATTCTGGCCACCCTGGTCGGTTTTGCAGTTGTTGCAGGATTCATCCTCAAGACCCAATCCCAAGTCAGCCCTCCAAGCACTGCGGCGGAACGAATTTCCCGCAGTTTGTTCTTTGGCCACCGGCTCGTTCCACTGGGAACCCCACCGACCGAAGAAGATTCTCAATTGCTGCTGGTGCTCCTGAACGTCGCGGCGGCCAGCAACTACGAGGCGGGTTTGGGAGACTTGGAGGTATTTATCAACACGTACACGAATTCTCCGTGGCTGCCCTCGCTCGATGCCGCGTTGGGGTCCCATTATTTGCGAATCGGGCGCTTCACCCTTGCTTTGGAGCACCTTGAACGGGCTTGGGACGCGACCAAAGGGTATTCCGCCGGTGATGGGAAGTGGGTCGCAGATTTCGCCCTGGCCCATTGGACGCGACTGCTGGCCAGCTTGGGCCGGTATGAAACGCTCGTCGCAGTGGTGGAAGAGAACCGTGGGCGCGTTCTGGACCGAGGTCCGCTCTCTCAAAAGTGGGTGCGAACGCGTGAAGCAGTGGTGGCGATGCGCCAATATCCGGCAATCTCTTATCAGTGCGGGACCTTTGCGCTGAACTCCGTCGCGAGGCAATTGGGTTTGGCCTACGATCCCCGGCGGTTGCTCGGTATTCCTTCGCCGGCAACGGGATTCTCGTTGAGTTCGCTGGCCGAATACTCTGCCCAATTGGGCCTTGGGCTGGTGCCTGTAGCCAGAATGGAAGGCGCTGAAATCCCAGTCCCGGCGGTGGTGCATTGGCGGCAAGATCACTATGGCGCAATCGTCTCCAGGCAGGGTGATTTGTTTAAAGTCGTTGATCCGACGTTTGGCTATCCGCGTTACATGAGTGCGGAGACGATCAACGCGGAAGCCAGCGGGGTTTTTATGATCCCGGCCAATCGCATTGGCGCTGGCCACCGTATTCTTACGCCTGCCGAAACCAGTCTCGTTTACGGGCGCGGCAATCCTAATTTCATGGGTGACAGTGACGACCAGGGTTGCGTTACGTGCCCGTGCCCGGCTGGCCCGGGTGGATGGGGAAACAGTCCAAGCTCGGGTCCGAACAGTCCAGGCCCAGGTCCGAACGGTTCGCGCCCAGACAGGCCAGGCCGCGATTCGCATGGCGATAGTGACAGTAACATGCCGAAGAAGTGTTTTGTCGGCTGTTCCGGGATGCCAGTGTGGCGGGTTTCTGAGCCTTACATAAATCTCTGGCTCGAAGACGAACCGCTCTCCTACCAAACTGCGCTCGGAGCGAGGTTTTCATTCCACCTGAGTTATAAACAACGGGAGGAATATCCTCTGGTCGGCGGCGGGTTTCAACAACCCCTGTCTTCGTCCGTGGGTGTCAGTTGGTCCTGCCCATGGCTCTCAAAAGTCTACTCATTCTACGACCAGTATCGAGAGGTCACATTAAACTACGGACACGGTGGTGATGGCCTTTACAAGTTTGGGAGCAGCCTGGTGGCCGACAACTATTACAACACCCTGAAATTGGCAGTGGTGACCAATGGCTTGGGTAACGCGAGCAGTTTCGAACTCCTTTATCCCACAGGAGCAAGAGACGTTTATGGGTTCGGTCCGACAAACTTGAGCGGACAGGCCAATCACTTCTATTTGTCGGCGATCATCTCAGCCGAAGGTCACACGACAACATTCCAAAATGAGGCTTATGACCCCGAGTCCCTCAACATTCGCTTGAAATACGTGGTGGATGCCGACGGCAAGACCAACACGATTTACTATGCGACCAGTGGCTTCAGCACGAACCTGATCACGCAAGTCTCCGACCCCTACGGACGCTCGACCTACCTCCAATATGATGCGGATGGGATGCTGACCAACATCACCGATAGCGCAGGTATGAGCAGTTCGATGGGGTACAACGAACTGGGTTGGCCTACCAATCTCGCAACCCCATACGGCACGACGACGTTTGCCCATAGCATCCTTGAAGCCAATAACTGGGAACGCCACCTCACCATCACGGAGCCGAACAACAGCAAACAACTTTACCGCTTTTACCAGTTCCCTGAGTTCGAGGTGGGCCAGTACGATTCCTCCCAAGTGCCCACCAACACCCCCATTGGCACGCTGGATAATGATGCTCCCAGCGGATGGTTATGGGGCCGGTTTAGTTACCATTGGGGTCGGCTGCAGTACGCCAACCTCTCGACGGGGGATGTGGACAGTCTTACCGCGGGAGATTACCTGAAAGCGCGGATGCGCCGCTGGCTGGGGGCCACTGTGCATAACGAAGGTAAAACCATGGACACCCTCTCCATCCAGCGCGAACCAAGTCCGGATGGGACTACCTTGGGGCAAGTGACCTGGTATGATTATCCAAACAAAGGGGCATACGGTTCAGCGGACAAAGGCGATCATATTTTGCCAGGAGTAGTCGCCCGCGTGCTTCCCGATGGCTCGACGTGGTACGAATGGACTCGCCGTAACACGTGGGGACAGCCCACGAATGTAGTTGAAACCTACACGCAACCGAACGGCACCATCGGTTTGCGCACCAACCATTTTGTTTACGACGCCAACGGGGTTGATCTCATTCTGCACATCGGCCCATCAGGCGAACAAGTGGTCAGCAACTATTTTGGAAACGCCTACCATCAGGTGGACGCCAGTTACGACGCGCTCGGCCAGGAAACGAAGTACCTCTACAATGGTAATCGCCAACTGATCAAAACTATCCGGCCTACGGGACTCACCACCACAAACATTTACTTCAGTGGCGGCGGTTCATTAAACCGCTTGGACAAAACCATCGATCTCGAAATCGCTCGCACAAATTCCTATACCTATGCCGGCGATTTGGTTGACTCTCACACCGATG
>DASUGI010000378.1:0-11063 GCA_036274115.1 Verrucomicrobiia bacterium | reverse complement strand
TGCTCCTTCCCCTTCTGGTCCATCGCCACGTAACTGAATTTTGGCATAACGATTCTGGCTAGGTATATTTGACGACTTCTTCGATAGTAGTATCACCATCAAAGATGCTGCGCAAGCCGTCCTCCCGCAGCGTGACCATTCCGAGTTCAACCGCCTTCTGGCGCAACACCACAGTCGGCGCACGCTCCGTAATCATCGTGCGAATTGTGTCCGAACAAACCAACAATTCATAAATACCCTTTCGTCCGCGGTATCCGGTGTCATTGCACGTCGAACAACCTCGGCCATAGTAAAACACTTTATCGCCCAGATCGTGGGGCGACAGGTTGAGCAACGCCAACTGCGCTTCCGTCGGCTCAAAGGGCGTCCGGCAATCCTTGCAGACTTTGCGCACCAGCCGCTGGCCCAACACCGCCATCAGAGTGGACGAAACCAAGAACGGCTCCGTTCCCATGTCCACCAGGCGCGTCACTGCCCCCGGAGCGTCATTGGTGTGCAGCGTGCTCAAAACCAGGTGGCCCGTCAGCGAAGCTTGAATGGCAATCTGCGCCGTCTCAAGGTCGCGCATTTCACCGACCATGATGATGTCCGGGTCCTGACGCAAAAACGATCGCAGTGCCTTGCCGAACGTCATGCCGACAGCCTCGTTGATGGCCACCTGCATGATGCCTTCGATATCAAACTCCACCGGGTCTTCCGCCGTCAGCAACTTCGAATCAATCGTGTTGACCCGGCGCAGACACGAATACAGCGTCGTCGTCTTGCCACAACCGGTCGGGCCGGTCACAACGAAAATACCGTTGGGCCGTTGAATCACTTCGGAAACGAAATCGTAAACGTACTTCGGGAAGCCCAGCGATTCGAGATCCAGGTTGACGGAGTTTCGGTCCAGCACACGCAACACGACGGACTCGCCGAACTGCGTCGGCAAGGTGGACACGCGAAGGTCAATCTCTCTTTTCCCGAGCTTGTAATTGATACGACCGTCCTGAGGCAAACGCCGCTCGGAGATGTTCAGGTTCGCCATGACCTTGATACGCGACACCACCGGCAACGCGAGATGCTTGGGTGGCGGAGCCATCTCATATAGCGCGCCGTCCACGCGATAGCGAATGCGAAACTCCGTTTCGAAAGGCTCGAAGTGAATGTCGCTGGCACGGTCCTTGACCGCCTGGAACAAAACCAGGTTTACAAAGCGAACAATGGGCGCTTCGTTCGCAAGTCCGGCCACCAACTCCTCATCGTCCGTCTCCGTCGCAACAATCGCTTCCTCGGTAATTTTCTCGTCCCCACCCAGATCCTTCAGGATCTCCATCAAATCTTCACTACCTTCTTCGCCGTAATACTTGTCCAAACCCGTCTGAATTTCCGCGGGATTGGCCAATACGACTTGAATGTCCTTCTTGGCGACAAATCCCAGTTCATCGACGCGCGCCGGATCCAGCGGATCTTCAAACGCAACCTGCAACGTCGTCCCGTCCAGCCGAATGGGAAGCGCCCGGTACATCTTGGCCGTATTGGCGGGAATGGCAGCGACGGCTTCCTTTTGGATCTCGACATTCTTCAGCGAAATGACCTCCGCCCCCAGATGATTGGCCATCACCTGAAGAATGGCGTCGGCATCCATTATCTGGAAATCCTGGAGAATCTGAAAAACGGAAGTGCCGCTGCGCTTAATCTCGGCGCTGACCTCTTCGTATTGCAGGTCGTCAATCAACCCCTGCTCCTTGACGAGGGCTAAAAGCGGATTGGAAATATCATCTGCCATATCAACGTCTTTACGCTTTGCCCCCGTCCCCACTAACGGCCTGCGCCAGTTCCAATTCCTGCAGCTTCGCCTGGATCGTAACCGGGTCCTGCGACTTCGTGATGACTTCTTCGCGCGAAATCATCCCGGCCATGTATTTCTCCAACAGGAATCCATCGAGCGTCACCATGCCGTACTTGGCGCCCGTCTGAATGTCGGACTGGATGCGGAACGTTTTGTTGTCGCGAATCAACGCCGCGATGGACGGCGTATTCACCATGATCTCGAAGATGGCCACGCGCCCCGGCTTGTCCACGCGCGGAATCAGCAACTGCGAAATCACGGCCTGCATCACCGTGGAAAGCTGAATGCGAATCTGCTCCTGCTGATTCGTGGGAAAGGCATTCACGATACGGTCAATCGTCTTCGCCGCGCCCGTCGTGTGCAGCGTGCCGAACACCAAGTGCCCCGTTTCCGCCGCGGTGATCGCCGCGTCAATCGTTTCCAGGTCGCGCATTTCGCCCACCAGGATGATGTCCGGGTCCTGCCGCAACGCACGGCGCAAACCTTCGGCAAAGTTCGGCACGTCCACGCCAATCTCGCGCTGCGTCACCACCGCTTTCTTATGCTTGTGGTAATACTCAATCGGATCCTCAATGGTGATGATGTGCGCCTCGTCCCGCTCTTCATTGATGATGTTGATCATCGAAGCGAGCGTGGTCGTCTTGCCCGAACCCGTCGGCCCGGTCACCAGCACCAGCCCGCGGGGTTTGTAAAGCAACTCCTTGGCGGAGGGCGGGATGCCAATCTGCTCCATCGTCAGCAGCTTGCTGGGAATCTGCCGGAGCACCATGCCGAAATTGCCGCGCTCCTTGAAAACGCTGACGCGGAAACGCGCCAGTTCACCGAAGGCAAACCCGAAGTCCGCACCGCCGCGTTCGCGCACGTGCTGGATGTGATCCTCCGAGGTAATGCTCCGCATCAGCTCTTCGGTGTCCTCGGGACGACAGGACGGCCCTTCCACGCGGTGCAAAATGCCGTGCACCCGGATGGTTGGCGGGATCCCCACACGAATATGCAAATCGGCAGCGCCTTCGGATACCACCAACTGCAACAAGTCAGACATCGAATAGGCCATGCAAAAACTCCAGTTCTATCTCTTGGACAAACTCAATCAGGTTTCGTCACCCACCGTTGCGCGAATCACCTCTTCCGGCGTGGTCATTCCCGCCAGCACCTTGCGCACACCGTCTTCACGCAGCGTGCGCATTCCCATTTCGCGGGCCCGCGCCCGCAAAACGGATGACGGCACCTTGTCATAAATCAATTTGCGCGACTCGTCGTCGATGACGAACACCTCGAAAATCCCCATACGACCGCGACAACCCGTGCCGGAACAATTGTCGCAACCTTTTCCCTTCTTGAACGTCGCGTCCACCGCCTGCGCCGGGTCGATGTTCAACGCCTTCAGTTCGTTCTCCGGCGGATTCCACGGCGCGCCACATTTCTTGCAAATCTTGCGAACCAGGCGTTGCGCCATCAGCGCGCGGGTGGAAGAGGCCACCAGGAACGGCTTCACCCCGATGTCGATCAAGCGCGTTACCGCGCCAGGAGCATCGTTCGTGTGCAGCGTCGAGAACACCAGGTGACCCGTGAGCGACGCATTGATCGCGATGGACGCCGTCTCGAGGTCGCGGATTTCCCCAATCATGATCACGTTCGGCGCTTGACGCAGAATGGACCGCAACGCAGCGGCGAAAGACAATCCCACCACTTCATTCACCTGCACCTGATTGATACCCGCCAGAATGTATTCCACCGGGTCCTCAACCGTGATGATCTTGCGGTCGGGGCGATTGATGAAGTGCAGGCACGAATAGAGCGTCGTCGTCTTGCCCGAACCCGTCGGGCCCGTGACCAGCAAAATGCCATCCGGCAAACCAATCAATCTTTCGAAAGTCTGTTGGTCATCCGACAGGAAGCCCAGTTCGGCCAGACCCAGCCGCAGGCCTTCCTTGTCCAGAATACGCATCACGATCGACTCACCGTGATTCGTGGGCAGGCACGACACGCGCAAGTCAATTGTCTTGCCGCCCACGTTCGTCTGAATGCGGCCGTCCTGCGGAATGCGATGTTCCGCAATGGACATGTTCGACTGAATCTTCAGACGCGCGATGATGGAGGCCTGCAACCGCTTGGGCGGGCTCTTCACCTCGTGCATCATGCCATCGATCCGGTAACGCAGGCGAAATCTCTTGGCCAGCGGTTCCAGGTGAATGTCCGAAGCGCGCATCTTGAATGCGTCGATGATGATCTGATTCACCAGTCGAATCAGCGGCGCATCGCCATCCACCGTCATTCCGTCCCCGCCCGCCGCAATGTCACCCTGCGGCAAAGCGATCTCCACTTCACCCTTGGTGATGTCCTCGATCATCTTGCCCACCAGACCGGTGTCGCGGCCCCCGTAATACTTGCTCAGTGCATTTTCAATGTCGGACTCCGACGCCACCTGCAAAGTGATGTCCTTTTTGAGGATGTGATTGAGCGAGTCAATGGTGGCCAGGTCCGAAGGGTCCGCAATCGCAACCGTCAGCGTATTATCGTGAAGGAAAACCGGAATGACGCGATACTTCTTGGCAATGGGCCGCGGGACGGTGGCAATCACATCGTCCTCGATGCGAATCGCCGAAAGGTTCACCACCTCAGCGCCAAAGTGAGCTGCTTTCGCCTGGGTTACATCCTCGGGCCGCACCATCTTGTTGGCGACCATGTAATCCACAACGCCAACTCCAGCGGATTGTGCCTCCTGCCGGGCTTGCGCCACCTGATCCGGAGTCACAAACCCCAGATCGGTCAGCATATCAACCAAGTAATCGTCTTTCTCTGCCACAATTCATTGCTCCACGCGGTTTGGTCGTGAAGGCTGCTACTTAGAGTAGTAGTGGCGAACGTACACTGTCAATGCGGACACTCGGGAGCAAAGGAGTTTTTTTCATGACTCAAGCACCTTACGAACAACCTGCGGGCTCCAAGAATTGCTTGACGAATCCAGATCGAGTTCACCCAGAACTCCGCCTCAACGTGGTCGGAGCAGCCCCGGACCTGTCAACCACAGCCAATCGCGGCAACCTGGCTGCGGATCCGTCCGGCCAAAATGCACAATGCACGCCGTTCCTTTCTCCGACGCCAATTATCCGCAACGCGCCCACGACATCTCTGAAGTGCCGACCGGCTGCGAGATGGAAATTTTTTAAGCGTTTTGAAAGATCGCGTTCTCGACACACGTATAAATTGCAGAATGATGATCAAACCCGCGATCACTTCACACGCCGCTGCCCTTCGAACATTTAGTTGTCGCTTACTTCAACAGCGTCCCGCCGCGGGTCCATGGTACCCATGGAAAAAAACTCCGCACGCCCAGGCATGAATCCATACTCATGAAGCACTCACCCTGACCGCGCCAATGCCCAACTACCTCCATTTCCATTGCCCGGACAATACCGCCAACCAGCAGCAGCATGAAGTTCTCGAACAGCGCAAGCAAGGTGGCTGGCGGGTCACCGAAGTGGGCAAAGACCCGCTCGACCCCAACACGATGGTTATCACGCTGAATGGCATGAGCAGCCCGGTCGCCGCCATCAGACCTCAGCGTGTACCCGCTCCAAAAGCCAAACTGGGCAAACGCCAGGTCACCCTCGATGCTCGTCCCGACGCCGTTGATTTTCGTGACAAGTTATACGTGCCCACTTTGGTCGAAGTTCCCAGCGCATGGTCCTTGAAGGAATACTTGAAGATTTGGGGAAAGGCCAAACCGCTCATTCTCAATCAAGGGCAGGAAGGAGCTTGCACCGGCTTTGGCCTCGCCGCCGTCGCGCATTATCTCTTACGCCGCCGCAAAGTGCATCCAGACAACACACCCGTCAGCCCGCGCATGTTCTGCGAAATGGCGCGGCGCTACGACGAATGGGAAGGCGAAGGTTATTCCGGATCGAGTGCTCGCAGCGCTCTGAAAGGATGGCACCAGCATGGCGTCTGCGGTGAAGCCGCGTGGCCTTACCAGGCGTCATCAGCCGACGGGACCTTGACTCCGCAGCGTGCGCAGGATGCCTTGCGACGTCCCCTCGCCGCTTATTTTCGCGTGAACCACCGGGACTTGGTGGCGATGCACAGCGCCCTCGCTGAAGTGGGCATCCTCTACGCCACCGCCGTGGTCCATGAAGGGTGGGGTAGCGTAACAAGAGACGGGGTCATTCCGCAAAGCTCCCACGTCACTGGTGGTCACGCCTTCGCTTTGGTGGGTTACGATGACGAAGGCTTCTGGCTGCAGAATTCCTGGGGACCCGGTTGGGGCCGCGGCGGGTTCGCCCGCTTGTCCTATGAGGACTGGCTCACCAATGGCACGGACGTTTGGGTTGCTCGCCTCGGCGCACCCGGAATCCCGGCGACACCGAAGCGTGGAGTTTTCCTGCCACCCGCAACTGCACTCTCTGCCAACATCAGCCGTGCTCAGCTTCCGCAACACACCGTGGCCATCGGCAACGATGGGCGACTCCGCGAAACGGGTGAAGTGGGGAATACCAAAGAGGACGTGGAAAGAATCCTCGGGGCAAACGGAGATTTCGAGAAACTCACGAAGCGTTGGACCAAGAAACGTCTGCTGATTTATGCCCACGGCGGGCTCGGGTCCGAGAAGGATGCCCTGCAAAGAATTTCCGAGTCCCTGCCCACGCTGATGGATAATGAAGTCTATCCCCTGGCCTTCATCTGGAAAACCGACTTCTGGTCCACCATCGGCAATATGCTCAGGGACGTGCTTAGCAGCCGCCGCCCCAAAGGCCTGCCGGACACAGCCAGGGAGTTCATGCTTGACCGCCTTGACGATTCGCTGGAACTACTGGCGCAGTCTCCCGGTCGACTGCTCTGGAGCGAGATGAAAGAAAACGCCATCCTGTCCACGGAGAGCGTGCATGGCGGCGCCCGACTTGTCCTTCAACTGCTGATCGAGCTATCCCACCGAAACCCTGGTGTCGAGATCCATTTCGCCGGGCACAGTGCCGGCAGCATCTTTTTGGGCCCGTTGCTGCGGCGCTTTTGCACCAATGGAAGAAAGGTGGAATCACTCAACCTTTGGGCGCCGGCCTGCACCATCGACTTCTTCCGCGATAACTACGCTGATGCCCTCGCCTCCAGGCACGTCCAACGTTTCGGGCTCTACACCTTGAAAGATCCCGCCGAGCGCGACGATCATTGCGCCAACATCTATCACAAATCTCTGCTCTACCTGGTAGCGCACGCGTGTGAATCGCGCCTCCGGATTCTCCTCGGCAACGGCATGCCGCTGCTCGGCATGGAAGAATTCATCCTTCGCGAACCAGCCATCTTTGGCGTCGCTGCCGACCAAATCCGCCGTGAAGATCCTCATGCCGTAAAGCTCAAATGCGGCCCGGATGCCTGGTGGATTCGCAGCCCCAACAATCTTCCGACGGGCGAAATCTTCGCGAGCGCGGCCCGTCACCACGGGGACTTCGATAACGACCGGTCCACCATCCAAAGTACGCTGGCGCGAATTCTCGGAAGCAGCGGACCAAACGCCGAAGGCAGCTCGGGACGAATGGGATTTCGGCCGACCATTTCACGTCTTAAATCATGCCGTCAGCCAATTTCCGAACAAAGTTGATTGTTGAGGGTTGAGAGCAGGAAAGCCAAGTCGGCATTCACTTCGTCGCTCAACCATCAACTCTCAACTATCAACCATCAACCCGCCTGGTGCGACGGCAACTGCTGTCAGTACACCGGCAAGTCGCTCAAGCTGGAGGAAGGCAGCCTCGACCACGTCCTGCCTCGCTCACGCGGCGGCAACGACGAGTGGGAAAACCTTGTCTGGTCGAGCAAGGACTCCCGAAAGGGCAACCGCCTGCCGCACGAAGCTGGCTTGAAGTTGCTCAGCGTTCCTCGCGCGCCGAAGGAACTGCCAGTCACGGCGCTCATTCGCAACGCCCACAGCGTCGCCGAGTGGAAGCTGTTCTTGAATGAGTAAACACATTCGGCCGCCGTTATCGGCGGCCCAACTCTTGAACCCGTGCATACCCCACTACGGTCAACGCGATTCGTTGGGCTTCATTGGTTCCCGCCGGACGCGCGCCTCCGCATCAATGCGACGTACGAATAGATACAGCCCGACGGAAACAAGAGACATCAAACCTGAAATGATTGCCGCAGGAAGAACCACTTCGTGATGTCCGGCCAAATAGGATTCAAGCGTGGCGGTAAGCAGCCACATCTGCACAATCAGCAACAGGGCGATGAGGGCGAGCGCGCCGTCGATCGCCGTCAATCCGCGCTTCCGACCGGGATGGGTTTGTTGGTCCATGCTCACGTCTCCCCGCGTAGTTCCATTCCGACGGCGATGATCTCTTCGCCGCGCCGTTCCAGCAGGACGCGCGGCAGCGGACGCGGGGGCGGACCTTGCAACACAGCCCCATTGCGCACTGAGAAGTAGCCTTCGTGACACGGACATTCGAGTCGCTTTTTCTCGGGCGAATAGAACACTGCGCAAGAAAGATGGGTGCATTTCTGGCTATAAGCGACGAACGTGTCCTCCTCGGGCCGAATCAGAATGCACGGGTCATTCTCAGTGGGAAACCGAAAGAGTTGGACACCACCCACCGGCACATCGCTCGCGCGGCAAATGAACTTTTCCGAAAACGTCGGCGTCTTGCTGAACGCCGCACGAACCAGAATCCACACATTTCCGGCAAACATGCCCAGGCTCGTCAGAACCAAAAACTTCGTGAATTGTCGCCGGCTCACATAACGTTCGTCTGCCGTGTAAATGGAAAACTCATCCCGCCACAGCGGTTCGCGCACATTCCTGGCGCCCATTCGAAAGGACCGCTTGAACAATTTCATGGTTTCGCCTCCCACAGGTAATCCACGACATCCACCGATAACGCGTTCTGCTCCGGGGGGATCATCATGAAAACCTTGGTTGCAACTCGTTGTTTGCCGAAAAAGAAAACATTGGTGGCTTTCTCGCGTCGCGTGCGCTCGATCTGTTCGCGCGGCACATAGGCCAGCGCCTGGCTCGGACACACCGTGGCGCACATCGGTCGTTTGCCTTCGGAAGTGCGATCATAACACATGTCGCACTTCATCATCTGCTCCAGTTCGGTCATCATCTTCGGAATGCCGAACGGACACGCCAGCACGCAGTTCGAGCACGCGATACAACGCGGCTTGAGCGAGGATTGCACGACGCCGTCCTCGGTCTTTTTGATCGCGTCCGCCGGGCAGACTTTCGCGCAGGTCGGATCGTCGCAGTGCATGCAGACGAACGGGACGGTCGAGATGGAGTTGGCGCGGTCGAGATAGTCCACGTGGATCATCGACGTGCCGCGATGGGTTTCGCACTCGGCGCAGGCGTTCACGCACGACTGGCAACCGATGCAACGCGATGGATCAACGTAAAATTCGTAGCCGAACATGTCAGGACTTCCTCAAAATTTCGCGGTTCGCCCACTCCGGCGCTTGCTCCGCTTTGCGAAGACGGCAGGCGGAGACTTTGAATTCCGGAATTTTACTGCGCGGATCGAGCGTGCGATGCGTCAGTTTGTTGGCGCTTCGGCGCCCGGCCCAATGATACGGAATGAACACGGTGTCGGGCCGGATCGTTCGGACGACCATCGCGCGCAAGACGATCTCCGCTCGCCGGGTGGTTATGGTCACCCAATCTCCATCTCTGATACTGTGCTGCTCCGCCAATCGAGGGTGCATCTCGACGCGTGGTTCAGGATACTGATCCACAAGCGCACCGATACGCCGTGTTTGGGTGCCGGAAAGATACTGACTTACGACGCGCCCGGTCGTGAGATAAACGGGGAATTCCTCGCTTACCGGGTCGCCACTTTCGCGCCAGGGTGTCGGCAGGAAACGGAACTTCCCGTCCGGATGCATGGATTTTAGACCCTCAAACAAGCGTGGCGTGCCAGGATGTTCCAACGTGGGACAAGGCCAGAACACACCCAGTTGCCGGTCAATTTTCTCGTAGGTGATGCCGTAATAATCCGCGTGGCCTCCCCGCGAGGCTTCGCGCAGCTCCTCGAAAATGTCGCGCGACGATTTGTAGGGAAAGAATTTCTCTTTGCCCAGTCGCCGGGCCAGGTCGCAATAAATCTCCCAATCCACCCGGGCATTGCCGGGCGGATTCACCGCTTTCTGAATATGGAGGACCCGGCCCTCGACGTTCGCGACCACGCCTTCGTCTTCCTCCTGCAAACTGCCGGCGAGTACGACATCGGCATGATGCGCCGTTTCCGACAGGAAGAAATCCACCACGCCAAAAAATTCCAACTTCTTCAAGGCGTCGCGGGTGAAATCTGCGTCGGGAAGCGAAACCATGGGATTAAAGCACATCGAAAGCAGCGCCTTGATCTCGCCGCCATGGATGGCGTTCATGATTTCCTGTGCACTTAGCCCCGCCTGCGGAATTTCCTCGGGCTTGATTCCCCACACCTTGGCGACGTGCGCGCGCGCTACGGGATCATCAATCTGCCGCTGACCCGGGAGTTGATCGCATTTTTGTCCGTGCTCGCGTCCGCCCTGGCCATTGCCCTGTCCGGTAATCATCGAGCAACCCGCGCCTTCGCGGCCAATGTTTCCCGTCGCAAGACACAGATTGATGACGGCCGAAACGTTTTCGACTCCCTTCGATTGATGCTCGATCCCGCGCGCATGGAGCGCGATGGCGCGTTCTGCTTCACCGAACCAATGCGCTGCCTTTTCAATCGCGTCGGGCGGCACGCCGGTCAAGTCCGCGGCACGCTTCGGGTCGTATTGCTTTACGCCTTCTGCGACCTGCTCGAAACCGGACGTGTATTTCGCGATGAACTCGCGATCCTCCAACCCGTCCCGCAGAATGACATGCAGCAAACCCATCAGGAGAATCACGTCCATGCCGGGACGAACGGGCAGATAGAGATCGGCGTTGCGCGTGATGGGTGTCATGCGCGGGTCAATCACGATGAGCTTCCCGCCATTGTCACGGCAGCGCCAGACGTAGTCCGTCGTGATGGGCGCGCACTCGGCCACGTTCGAGCCGGTGATCAGCAGGACCTGCGCTTTGGAAATGTCGCTCCACGGAATCGGCGAGCGGTCCACACCAAACGCGAGCTTGTACGCCGTGCCGGCCGACACCATGCAGAGACGGCCATTGTAATCAATCTGCCGCGTACCCAGCGCGACGCGCGCGAACTTCCCAAGCAGATAGGACTTTTCGGTGGTGAGCGACGCCCCGCCATAGATCGCGACCGAGTCCTTG